>OMJH01000092.1 GCA_900299295.1 Bacteroidota bacterium | reverse complement strand
GGATGCTGCATTCTTGGTGAAGGAATTATTACTCCGCCTATTTCAGTAGCCTCAGCCATCGAAGGGTTAAAAGGAATTGATCCTAGTTTCAACGACTACCATAAAACAGTTCCGATTATCATCGTTATTATCACATTACTATTTGTTATTCAGCAGTTCGGTACAAAATTCATCGGTAAAGCATTTGGTCCTGTTATGTTGATTTGGTTTATGATGCTAGGTACCTTCGGCATCATCAATCTTGCGTCCGATTTGTCGGTGCTAAGAGCTCTGAATCCGGTTTACGGAATAGAATTATTAATCAAACACCCGGGAGGCTTTTGGCTATTGGGCGCAGTTTTCCTATGTACTACAGGGGCGGAAGCCCTTTACTCCGACATGGGACATTGTGGCCGAAGAAACATTCGTATCAGCTGGATTTTTGTGAAACTGATGCTGGTGATCAATTATCTTGGTCAGTCTGCATGGTTGCTTTCCAAAGGTGTTGTGGGAACTTCACTTGGAGAGCGAAATCCTTTCTATGAAATCATGCCGCAATGGTTTCTGCCGATAGGAATCTGTATAGCCACAGCAGCTACTATAGTTGCAAGTCAGGCCTTAATCAGCGGGTCCTTCACGCTGATAAACGAGGCCATGCGGCTCAATTTCTGGCCTAAATTCAAAATAAAATACCCAACCGAATTAAAAGGACAGATGTATATTCCTGCAATTAACTGGATGCTTTATGCAGGCTGTGTTTTTATTGTTTTATTTTTCAAGCAATCGAAAGGAATGGAAGCCGCTTATGGTTTAACCATTATCCTCGGAATGATGATGTCTTCACGCCTCCTGCCTGTTTTCATGAAGCTAAAACATTTTCCTTACTTGTTTGTTTACATTTTTATTGGAGTATACGCCATTGTGGAAAGTTCTTTTCTTGTGGCAAATCTTAAAAAATTCGTGAATGGCGGCTATATTACCCTTTGTATTGCACTTTTCCTCGCCGGAGTTATGGCTGTTTGGTATCTGGCAAAATTAATCCGCGGAAATTATACGGAGTTTGTAAAGCTGGACAAATACAAAGGTTTACTGGAAGACCTGAGCCATGATCTTACCATTCCCAAATACGCAACGCATCTTATTTACATGACCAACTCGCCAAAATTCGATGAAATTGAATCGAAAATTGTTTATTCCGTATTGCAAAAAAGACCGAAACGCGCGGATTTGTATTGGTTCATTCACGTCAATGTAATGGATGAGCCCAACACAAGGGAATACCGTGTACATGAAATTGTAAAAGAAGATGTCATACGTATTGATTTTAATCTTGGATTCAAAGTTGCTCCGCGAATCAATTTGATGTTTCGTAAAGTAGTGCAAGACCTTGTAAAAAACGGCGAAGTTGACATCACAAGTCGCTATGAATCGCTTAACAGAAACAATGTTATTGGCGACTTCAAATTCATAATTATTGAAAAATTTCTCTCGTATGAAAACGATCTGCCTTGGCACGAGCGCGTTATTCTTGATGCGTATTTCCTTTTGAAAAAAATTGGAATTTCTGAGGCGCGGGCATTCGGTCTCGACTCAAGCTCAGTGAAAGTCGAAAAATTTCCAATGGTAATTCATCCACCAACAGACATCAAGCTTGAGCGCGTTGGGCGTGAAGGCGCTGAGCTTGATTTTCACGAACACCAATGCGATTGATTGGAAGCGCGTTTACGGTAGTTTTTGTCCAGCTCTTTTTTTCGGCCGTTCTTTTTCTTTTTATAATATTTACAGGATGTAATTTATCAAAAGACAATCCTATTGAAAAAATAAACAAGGCCGATAGTCTGCGTTCTGCAACGCAAATAAAAAATGATTTTCCCTCGGATAGTGTTATCGAAAATATTCTTTGCGAAAAAAACAACCAATTCAGCTACGCAGTATTTCTTCCCAAAAATTATCAGGGAAACAAAGGATGGCCCGTTATCCTTTTTTTTGATCCTCATGCTGCCGGGGATTTACCCTTGAAAAAATACCGCAGCATTGCCAACGAGTTTGGTTTCATACTTGCCGGCAGCAACAGTAGCAAAAACAATTTAAATACTCCAGGTATTTACCCTGAAATTTACAAAGCGCTTCGCGCAGACATTCAGCAAAAATTTAATGTTGAAAATAACAGAATTTATCTTGCGGGATTCAGCGGTGGGGCACGGGTTGCGTTAAGCTTTGGCCTTGCAGACACATCCATCGCGGGAGTGATTGCAAATTCTGCAGGTTTTGACCCTGCAAGCTCTCCAATGCGTGAGGGATTTGCTTTTTGCGGAATCGCAGGTGATGAAGATTTTAATTTACTTGAGCAAAGAAGAACAGAAAAAAATTTACTCCCGTATCAAGGAATCTTTCATCAACTGATGGAATTTAACGGAAAACATGAATGGGCACCTGAAGAGCAGATGCGTGATGCTTTTGTTTTTTTAGGCTGCGTTGCGCTCACTAAAAAATTCCCAACTCCCGAAAAAGAAATTATTATTAATCGCTGTCAAACCCTAGAAAACGAACTTAAAAATACGACGGATAAAAAATTGCGCTTAAAAATCTTACAACGAACGGCCTGCTTTAAACAGGCAGGTGTTTGTTCTGTTGGAATTCAGAAAGAAATAGAAGGATTGAATAATTCTGTTTTTAATAAAAAAATAGTTGAGGAGGAAGAAAAAGCAGACGCAGAAGAAACGACCCTGCAAAACAACCTCACTCAAAAAATTTTTTCAGAAAATGTTACCTGGTGGCAAAAAACAGTAACAAAATGGCAAAGCGCAGATAAAAACAAACCAGAACATAAACTCAACTGCAGATTACAAAGTTATATGAGTATGGTTGTTTACCTTATACTTCAATCTCCAGAGGGAAAAAAGGAGGTTTTGCTTCGTGAAAAATTGCTTGCTATTTATGAATTGGTTGATCCTGAAAATCCGGAGTGGGCCTACCAAAAAGCTGTCTTACGAGCTCAACAAAACAATCGCGCAGAGGCACTTCAACTGCTAAATGAATGTGCGCGTTTGAATTTTAACGACAAAATGCGCGTTGCAAATCAAGCCGAATTTTCATTACTCTTTAATGATTCTTCTTTCCCTTCATCACTAAAATAACTTACTCGAAAGCATTGACAAAAATTCCTGAATTTTATCAATGGAAAGACAGGTTGTCCGCAGAATTCATAAAACTGTGTCATTTTGCTAGTTGTATCTTTTCAGGAACAGTAATTGAGATTTAAGCGGCACATTCAAATAAGCGATGAACCTCAACAACTATACAATCAAAAGCCAAGAGGCAATGCAACAAGCAATTTTGCTCGCAACACAAAACGGGCAACAGGCAATTGAAAATGGTCACATTCTGAAAGGAATTTTAGAAGTGGATGAAAACGTAACGCCATTTCTGCTAAAAAAAATGAATATAAATCCTGCTGTGTTTGAAAAGACATTGAGCGCAATTGTTACTTCTTATCCTAAAATTTCAGGCGGTCAACCCTATCTTTCATCTGCTGCTAATCAAACAATGGCAAAAGCGGATCAGTATAAAAAAGAATTTAAAGACGAATATGTTTCAATTGAACACCTCTTGTTAGGAATCTTAAATTCCGGCGATAGTGTCAGCAGAATGATGAAAGATTTGGGCACCAGCGAAAAAGATTTAAAAGCTGCGATTGCAGAATTACGGAAAGGAAATAAAGTAACCAGTCAATCGCAGGAAGAAACCTACAACGCGCTGAAAAAATATGCTCTTAACCTCAACGAAATGGCAAAAACCGGGAAACTGGATCCAGTCATCGGCCGTGACGAAGAAATTCGAAGAGTGTTACAAATTTTATCACGCCGAACGAAAAATAATCCAATTTTAGTTGGCGAACCCGGCGTGGGCAAAACAGCCATTGCAGAAGGATTAGCGCATCGCATTAACAGCGGTGATGTTCCTGAAAATTTACGATCAAAACAAGTTTATTCCCTCGATATGGGAGCGTTGATTGCTGGGGCAAAATACAAAGGCGAATTTGAAGAACGTTTAAAATCTGTTGTGAAAGAAGTCATCAGCGCTGAAGGAGAAATCGTATTATTTATTGATGAAATTCACACACTTGTTGGTGCTGGCGGAGGCGGAGAAGGCGCAATGGATGCAGCAAACATTTTAAAGCCTGCCCTTGCGCGGGGTGAGCTGCGTGCGATTGGCGCAACTACTTTGAATGAATTCCAAAAGTATTTTGAAAAGGACAAGGCGCTTGAGCGCAGATTCCAAAAAGTAATGGTTGATGAGCCTGACACTGAAGATTGTATTTCCATTATGCGGGGCATAAAAGAGAAATATGAAACCCATCACAAGGTGCGCATTAAGGACGAGGCTATAATTGCAGCCGTAGAACTTTCACAACGTTATATTTCTGATCGTTTTTTACCTGATAAAGCCATCGACTTAATGGACGAAGCAGCATCAAAACTTCGTATAGAAATTAATTCAATGCCGGTTGAGCTTGATGAAACAGAACGAAAAATAAGACAGCTTGAAATTGAACGCGAAGCCATAAAACGTGAGAACGATGAAAAGAAATTATCCGAATTAAACAAAGAAATCGCCGAGCTAAACGATGTTCGCTCATCACTGAAAGCACAATGGCAAAGCCAGAAAGAATTGATTGAAGGCGTTCAGCACACGAAACTGGAAATTGAAAATCTAAAACTTGAAGCGCAAAATGCAGAACGTACCGGCGATTATGGAAAGGTGGCAGAAATCCGCTACGGAAAAATTCAGGAAGCAGAAAAACAATTGAAATCCTTTGAAGAAAAACTAAACGAAAGCAAACGTGAGGGAAATCATTTAGTAAATGAAGAAGTGGGAAGTGAGGAAATTGCCGGAGTAGTAAGCGCCTGGACAGGAATTCCGGTTAAAAAAATGATTCAAAGCGAGCGTGAAAAACTTCTTCATCTCGAAGATGAATTGCATGCGCGTGTAGTAGGACAAGACGAAGCAATTGTTTCATTATCGGACGCGGTGCGCAGAAGTCGCGCCGGCTTACAAGACGCGAAAAAACCAATTGGTTCATTCATTTTTCTGGGAACTACCGGTGTTGGAAAAACCGAGCTGGCGAAAGCGCTTGCAGATTATTTGTTCAACAATGAAAACGCCATGACGCGGATCGACATGAGTGAATATCAGGAGCGGCACGCGGTGAGCCGATTAGTTGGTGCGCCTCCGGGATACGTTGGTTATGATGAAGGCGGTCAACTGACTGAAGCTGTAAGAAGAAAACCATTTTCAGTCATTCT
>OMJH01000091.1 GCA_900299295.1 Bacteroidota bacterium | reverse complement strand
GGAGACATATTTCCTAACCACCCGTTTGGACCGTTTACTTTATCAAATGATATTACATTCATGTGTTTATGATTTATTTATTTTTTAAACTTGTTTAATTTGATTTATGAGATTAAGACACTCTTGACATTTTTCATACAGTTCATGCTCCTCAAAAGTATTTAAAGCGCCTAGGAGTCCTTTAAGGAAATTACTTTTCTCAATTACTATGGTATAGTTAATTTCATTAATCTCAATATTTACCACCTCTACTTCTTTTATGGCCGGATTTCTCCATATTTTTCCAATAGATTCCATTACAGAGTCGTGTATAACTACTTTTTGCTCCATAAAAATCTGTTCCAGTTTTTTATCTCCTGTGTAACTTAATTTTATCATTTTTGTTTGCTTACTATATACTATACGATATTTCACCTCGTTTTTAAAGTGTTTTTGAAAATATTTTTTTATCCGATTCAACAGTTAAATTTTACATTTTAAAAAAAATTGCATAACTTATTAATATTACATACATTGTACTTAATTAAAATACTAGCTCAATAGAATCATGTTTTAATTACATATTATACTATTTTTTTTATGAAGGTTTCAAGATCCAAGGTTGAACTTTTTGCGGAGTGCCCTCGTTGCTTCTATTTGGATGTAATGCTAGGTATTAAGCGCCCTCCCGGTTATCCCTTTTCCCTGAATAATGCAGTGGATGCATTACTTAAAAAGGAGTTTGATCAATACCGTTCCCGAGACGAAAGCCACCCTTTGCTGACCGATTCCGGACTTGGATGGAAGCCTGCCCGAGAGGAGCGCCTTGAAAAGTGGCGCGATGCCTTTGCCGGTGGCTTGGCCTATGAGCACCAAGAGCACGGTTGCACTTATTATGGCGCTATCGACGACCTCTGGATAAACGAACAGGGCGAATACGCCGTGGCAGATTATAAAGCTACAGCAGGTTTGCAGCCGGTAGCCGAACTGCCTGCCTGGGCCAACGGATACCGCAGACAGCTTTCCTTTTACGCCTGGCTGCTGGCGCGTAACGGACTCAGGGTGGCCAATAAAGGATTTTTGGTGTATGCAACCGCCTCTACAGCACGAGAACGATTTGATAACAAACTGGCATTTGATCTGCGGCTGGTACCGGTAGATCTGGACATCACTTGGATTGAGCCGACACTGGATGATTTGCAGGCGGTATTGAAGCAGGAGCAGGTACCTAATGCAGCAGAAGATTGTAAATATTGTAAGTATTCAACTAAACTAAAAGAGATATGACAGTAAACACGGAAATTCAGGATTACTCTGAGGAATTTAAAAATTTTATTAATTCTTGCGTCAAAAAAGAAAATAAAGAAGATGTAAGTAAAAATTTACACGAGTTTTTTAGATCATATTATGAGCAATCAGCTAATCTAGATTCAATTTATAAAAAAATAAAAAACTTTTCAAGAATAATATTTGTGTTGCATCCAATTCCACCAAAAGAAGAAATAAGAGAAGGTACTAAAATAGCTGATGCAGCGAATGGGCTTGGATACACAGATAAGGTTTTGAGGGATATAAATGATTATAATGGAAAGAAAGAAGAGTTCGATGATAAATTTTGTCTGCCTTTCTTTTATGAATCAATAGATATATTAAAAATTGACAAAAATTTCGTTGATCAAGCTTGTGAATCACACTCTATTGCAATTATTGATTTGGCTCCTTTTGTAATAGGTAAAGATGATAAGGGTATAGATAAGTTTGATATGTATATTGATATGATCGACTGGCCCGAGGCAGTGCAATTTGCCATGGATCGGTTCATGCAAAGACTATCAAAAAATTATGTAAATAATTTGTCTTTAGGTGTTCAGTGTGCTTTTTTAACTCCGGCAGTTGTTTTTAATAGGATAATAACTTTTTATGAAAAGAAAACCCTTGAGTACACTTTAAAAGCGAATAATGTAAATGAAGAAACAGGTTATTTATTTTTTGCGGAATTGAATGATTGTGATCCTGAGACCATTAAAAGTATTGCTTATCCAAAATATAAATCCTTTATAGATTCTAATTGGAAACATGAAGTCCAAAAAGAAATGTTACTTAATGCGCTTGGAATTGGCAAAGCAGGGAAAAAACACCTAGAAAAATATCGAAATTGGGCATTGCAAAAAATTGTTGAGGCAGCAAACCATCTCGATATAAACTCTGCCATTCAACAAACAAATCTTCGTTTACTTATCAGGTGGTATCCGCAAATTGATCAAAACGGAGAAGATTCTTATAGCGCATATTACAAAGTAAAAAATATGGATGGAAGTAATCTCCACGCAAATTTGCTTGCTTTGAAAAATTGTTTGAATCTGCGCATGTCAGAAAAAGCAAAAGATTTAATGGAAAAGAATTATACGATAACTGAGGAAAATAAAAATAAGGCTCTTCATTTTGAACATAATCCCCCTGTTAATGTCGTTTTCAAGCAGCTAGTGTCGAAGATTTTGGAATTAAATTACTCCCTAACAACTGAGATTGTAACTGAACTTTTTCACGATAATGAATACACAGTAATGGTAATAACTGATGAACAACGAAAAGAATTAGACAAAAAATTTAAAGCCAGCGGAGAATGGGACGTACGATGTAAAGTGATTGATGATAACTTTAAAATGGTAATAACTGATGAACAACGAAAAGAATTAGACAAAAAATTTAAAGCCAGCGGAGATTGGGACGAACTGTGTAGCTTGATTAAAGATAAATTTAAAATAGTAATAACTGATGAACAACGAAAAAAATTAGACGAAAAATTTAAAGCCAGCGGAAAATGGGACGAACGATGTAGATGGATTGAAGCTGAATTTAAAAAGGTAATTTATTATAATTTATTTCCCGAAATCTCTAAGTTAGATTTACCTGAAACGGATATGCCCTATAAGGCCTAAAAATCACCGCCACACTTTCTTTCGCCTCGGTTTTATATTGTTCCATTTGCGGGTATTGCCTTAAAAAACCTTTTTCATCAAATTCAACCGAGGTCTTGTTCTTGCGTTCCCAGGTACAAAGTCCCTCTATTCCGGCATAATCGCCTACAGCTGCCTGTAACCGGGTTTGCCATTGCAATTTTTTCCATTCGGCTTCCTGCATCTCCTTATTTAGCATGATCAGTTGCAGGTGCAATTGTTCCAGTTCAGCGCTTTTGTGCATCAATGGCAACTGCGTATCTGCTGCTGTGAATTTAGGACTGTTCAGGCCCTTTAATGCAGTATCGAGTTCCTTGTCTATTTTGGAAAGGGTAATTAAGCCTTTAGGGTTAAATGAACCTGAAAACTTCAGG
>OMJH01000090.1 GCA_900299295.1 Bacteroidota bacterium | reverse complement strand
TAAGCAGGTCTTTTGTTTTTCATCCCAATCGTTTCAGTTTTCGTGCAGATCTTTCGGTACCCAATCCGGTTAATACAGCATGGAGAAAAAGTATGGTTGGTGTTTACGAGTCGAACATTACCGGTAACTATCATTTTCAAAGTGGTTTTTTTGCAGGCGTGGGATACAAGGGCAATATGTTTTATACTCCGCCAAAATTTTTCCTTTTTGATCTAAAAACACGAATGAAAATGAATGGTGGTTATGTAAACCTAGGTTACGATTTTCATCGTTCTCCGGGTTTCTTTCTTTCACCCGCTATTCGTGCAGGTTGGATTTTATCTACATTTTCGGGTGTGCAATGCAAAGTTGATCAAACATACAGTGCGGCGCCTTATCAAAATGCGTTTGTTGAAGCACTCTTTCACTTAAATTATTTGCCTGAAAATAATTTTGGAATTTCCTTTAATCTTTCGTTCTGCGTAATGGATCATGTTTGGAATCCGGATTACTTATGTTTGCAGGATCATATTTCCTACAAGGGTGTGAATAAAAATAGATTAGCAACATACATTAATTTGGGTTTGGGTGTTTATCTTGGACTTGGTAAATTAAAAACGTAATTCTGAAATGAATTTGTTAACGCGCTTCAGGTATTATTTGGCCGAAATCAGTTTGAAAAAGCTGATTGCCGGTGCTAGTCGGGAAAAGTCGATCATCAACTTCGCTGATGCCCGTTCAGTTGCCATCATTTTTGATGCAACACCCGATGGAAATTTAGATATCGTAAAGCGATTTGTACTACAACTAAAAGAGAAAAAAAAACAAGTGAAAGCCATTGGATTTTTTGATCAAAAATTTACTCCGATCAACATTTCTTATTCTAAAGCTGATTTTGATTTTTATAATCTCAAAGAATTGAACCCGCTATTTTTTCCATCAAGTCCCTATCTTAAAACTTTTGCTGAGGAGAATTTCGACTTGTTTATCGACCTCAATCTTTTCAATAAATTCCCGCTAAGAACAATTGCATTATCCTCTAGGGCGAAATGTAAGGTTGGAATTGATTCACCTGAAAATCGGGAAATTCATGATTTTTTTATCTCAACTTCAGAAAAAGAAAATTTACAGCAATATATTTTACTTGTCGAAAAAAGCATGAATATGATCAACCGTTGAGGTAAAGTTCTATTAACCCTACAGGGGATTTCAGATTGATTTTTTTATTTTCCCTATCAATTGAAATAAAAAAATCTTCATGAAATGGAAATAAAATTTCCTTGCCACTTGAATGTTCAATGCTTAAAATAATCTGACCAGTTGCCTGAATCACATTTTTAATTGTACCCAGGCTACCGTGTAATAAATCATGGGCCTGGTAACCATTTTCAATTTCAAAAAATTCTTTCCCTGATTTTAACTCCCCCACAGCACAAAGTACCTCTTGTCCAATCATTTTTTTTGCTTTTTCCAAGGAGTCGATTCCTTCGATTTTAAGAAGTAAAGATTGATTTCTGACTGATGATTGAATAACCTTTACCGGAATACCTTGGTGTTCAGGTTCTTGAAACAAAAGCCATTCAGGAACAACATCATTAAACTCAATACCGGTAAAAAGTTCAATTATAAGTTCACCCTGTACGCCTTGCGTTTTTCGTACTTGTCCAATTATTTTGAAATCTGAATTCATAAAAAAAGGCTATGTCCATTGCAGGAAATAGCCTTTAGAAAAAGAAAATTAAAATTAATTACCGGCTTCGGTGTTTTCAGTGTTTTCGGCTGCCGGAGCTGGCGTATTTTTAGCTGCAATTTTAGCTGCAATAGAATCCTTACGGGCAGTTTCTTCTGCCATTTTCTTTGCTTTTGCCTCTTTACCTGCAGTTGAGATGCGGTCTTTTTTAGCATTTACTTTTCCTTCTTTTTCACCTAACCACTTCTGAAATTTCGCTTCAGCTTGTTCTGTGGTAAGTGCGCCTTTCTTAACACCGCCGTCTAAATGACGCTTATACAAAACTCCCTTGTATGAAAGTATTGCGCGGCAGGTGTTTGTAGGTTCGGCACCATTGTTTAACCATTCAACAGCCTTTTTCACGTCGATATCGATGGAGGCCGGGTTTGTGTTCGGATTGTACGTGCCAATTTTCTCAATGAATTTGCCATCACGAGGTGCACGACCATCAGCTGCTACAATGTGAAAGAAAGCTGCGTTTTTCTTTCCATGTCGTTGTAGTCTTAATTTTACTGGCATAACTTGTTTGTTTAAAATTTACGGGGGACAAATATCGGTTTTTTTTTTAATTTTTATGCTATCTATATTTTATTTAAAATACTGAATATCAATTATATAATAATTATTTCTTTTTTCAGTATCTTTGCATCACAAAAATTTAACATGAGCGAAGCTAAAAAAACCATTTTAATTCCGATTGATTTTACTCAACAATCGTTGATGGCTATTCGGCAGTCTTTCAACCTTGCACGTTATACCCATTCTCATTTAATGTTATTGCATGTTTACGAAAAGCAAGGTGATGAACGCTATGATGAAATTGTTAAGCTTACAAAGCAGACAGAGGCTGATTCAGGCATTACGACTGAATTTATGAATGTAAAAGGAGATGTTTATAAGGAAACAAATAGAATTGCTGAAGAAATTAATGCGCATTTGGTCATTGCAGGTATTGAATCGCATATGAGATCAAGTGATATTGTCGGATCAAGTGCTTCGAAATTTATTCGTGAATGTCCGGTTCCAATTATCACAATTCGCGGTAAAGAGCACCGAGATGGCTGTGAGAATATTTTGTTGCCGATTGATTTAACTCCAGAATCGAGGGAGAAGGTTGATCTTGCTATTGAATTCGCAAAGTATTTTGGGGCGGCTATTCGGATTTTAGGTGTTTATTCTTTGAGTGACGAAAAATATGAGAGTCAATTGCACGCTTACTCCCATCAGGTTAAACAATATGTTAAAAGTAAAGGGATTGCGTGTTCAAATAAATCCATTGCCGGAGATGACACTGCCGAAACAGTTGTGGAGTATGCAAATAAAATTGAGGCTGATTTGATAATTATTATGTCAAAGCCGGACTTAACATTCACGGAGTTTTTCCACGGAACCACCGCCCAACATCTGATCGATATTTCCAATATTCCAGTGTTAAGTGTGAGGCCGCGTAAACGTGAATCTGTTACTCACTTTTCGCCTTTTTAGTTTTTTCTTTTTTTATTTCTGTCAATATGGCCTTTCGAACATTTCCGTGTTTTGAAAGCAACATTTTAGCAGTTTTTTCATTTGTTTCAAGAATTGACATCAGCATTTCCACCCCGCGTTGAACAAGTTTGTTGTTGCTCAGTTTCATTTCCACCATTTTATTTCCTTTCACTTTTCCTAATTGGATCATAACACTGGTAGAAATCATGTTAAGCACGAGTTTTTGGGCTGTTCCGCTTTTCATACGAGTACTTCCGCTGACAAACTCAGGTCCGACTACAATTTCTATGGGATGAAGAACTGATTCAGCCAACGGGCTTCCGGAATTACAAGTAATGCAACCTGTTGTTATTTTTTTTGACTTGCATTCTATTACGGCACCAATCACATACGGTGTTGTACCCGAAGCGGCAATTCCGATAACAACATCTTTATTGTTGATTTTAAATTTTCTTAAATCTTTCCAACCTTGCTGTGTATCGTCTTCTGCGAATTCAACTGCTTTACGGATGGCGGTATCTCCTCCCGCAATTATTCCAATCACTTTTCCTTGCTCAATTCCATAGGTGGGCGGACATTCAGACGCATCCACAATTCCCAGCCGGCCGCTTGTTCCTGCTCCGATATAAAATAATCGCCCGCCTTTTTTCATTTTTGATACAATTACCTTAACGAGTTTTTCGATGGAAGGAATTACTTTTTCCACTGAACGAGCAACGGATTTATCCTCATGATTGATGTTTTTCAATAAGTCCAAGACCTTCATTTTTTCGAGGTTTTGATAGTGTGATTCACTTTCAGTTGTTTTGGTAAATGACGACATATTAACGAAGGAATTTTTTTGTAAGCAGAATAATTGCAATTACTGATGTCATTGAAATAATTAATAAAATAATTTTTTCCGAAGGTGAAGGTTTTTCATTTTGATGTGTAAGCAACCGGTTTTCATTGTCAGGTTTAATTTCATGAGTACCTAAATGTGTACGTAGCCATTCGAGTTCTTCAGGAATTGAGTAGCCAAACGCTATTTTTTCACTTTCGTTGTTTGACACAGTTGATATTTTTCGGCTTCTGCTGCAAAATTCAACTTTTATTTTTTCCACCTGAATATATTCTCCATAAATGAGCCATTCTTCACCAGGAACGAAATTCATTTGACATTCGAGAGAGGAGCAATCATAAACGGCAAATACATGTTGCCTGGAATGACCGCTGAAAACTTCCGTTACCTCAAAGTTGCAGGTTCCGATTTTATTACAATCTAGCACTTGATTCACTCTTCCCCTAAACACCAGTAATTTGGAATTCGCGGAAAACATTTCCCTGTTAAGTGGAGGGAACGAAGCACAATCACAAGCGAGTGAACGTGTTATTAGCAATTGAAAAAAGAAAATCAATAAAAGTTTATGCATTTTTCAATTTATGTTTAAAATATTTGGTAATTCCGCTGTAACTGCTTACATCAAAAATTGCTGAGTCGTTGGCGGCCATCCAGCTTAACCAGATTCCAAATGGAAGAAACACGAATGCTGATCCCCACATCCCCCAAAACCAATCAACTGCACCTTCAAGAAATGCCTTTTCAAGGGAAGTTTTTATGACGTGGAAAACAATAAATAATACTACTGAAATAACTACCGGCATTCCAAGACCGCCTTTCCTAACTATTGCACCGAACGGCGCCCCCACAAAAAATAATACGAGACAGGTAAGTGGTAAGGTTAGCTTTCGATGCCACTCTGCATTGAAGCGTAATTTGTTATAATTTGTCGACTGCAATTCGTGATCCATAATTGAATTCAGATAACTATCCTGATTGCGAAGAGACTCCAGTGCCTTTTCGTAAACCCTTACTTTTTCTGACACAGGCAAAGAATCTATGTAATATTTCAACGAAGTTACTTTCCCGTGTGTATTTTTTAAGTTTTTACTGCTTTCGTAAAACGGGGTAAAATTCTTAGAAATCTGTTCGTAAATGCCTTTTTTTATTTCAATATCCCGTTTTGTAAAGCTATCAATACTATTCTGGAGCTGATAGAGCGTCAGCATTTGATAATTATTTTTAAAAAGATCTTCGTTCGTTTTTTGCATTTTGAGCTCAGTAAGATCGATTTTAATTTGCTGTTCCTTAAAATGCATTTTTAACATGGGTCGTGTTTTAAGCTGTTGCTCGGATTCAAGTAGTTGTCGGTATTGAATAGCGTTGAAGATTTGAATTTCAAGTAAATCGCCGTTTCGGCTTGTTTTCATTTTGCCACTGTCGGCAACCAGTTGTACTAAATTACCTTGACCTCGTGTATGATCCGCGATATATATACCTTTCATGGTTTCACCATCCGTCTTTTTTTCATCTACCTTTATTCTGTAATTATCTAATCCTCCGTAATAAATTCCCGGCTTCACATTAAACGAAGGTTTTTTTTGTCGAACATCCCAAAGTAAACTTCCCGCTTTTAGTGAAATGTACGGCATAGTATAGTTTGAAAAGAGGAATATACCGAAGGAAATCATAACGATCGTGAAAATCAGCGGACGAATTATTGTGAAGAGTGAAAGTCCCGATGATTTTAGCGCGGCCATCTCATAATTTTCTGCAAGATTGCCCATTGTCATGATTGACGAAAGTAAAACAGCAAGCGGTGCGGCGGAGGGAAGATTCGAGATGAAGCTATAAAAAAGTAGTTGAATCAGTGTCCAGTTGTCAATTCCCTTTCCTGCAATCTCATCTACGTAAACAAAAACAAAAATGATGAAGAAGATAAACATTCCAATCAGCAAGGTTGCAATGAATGGCGGTATAAAGCTGAATATTAAAAATCGGTGAAGTGTCTTCATTCACTATAAAAAACAAAAATATCAATTCGAATCGAATGGATGTTTTAATCTCATTAATTTCTTAACAACAATTAGGTGATCATTTTTCATTATTTTTGTTTTGATGATAAACGGAAAAAAAATTGTGGTGGTTTTGCCGGCCTACAATGCCGAGTTAACACTTAAACGAACTTATGATGAAATTCCAATGGATATTGTGGACGACGTGGTGCTGGTGGATGACTGCAGTCGTGATAATACCAGCGAAATTGGTCGTCAATTGGGAATAAAACATGTAATTCGCCACGAGCAAAATAAAGGTTACGGAGGAAATCAGAAGACGTGTTATGATAAAGCGCTTGAACTCAATGCTGACATTGTAATCATGTTGCATCCGGATTATCAGTACACACCCAAACTGATTCCCAGTATGGCGCACCTCATCGCAAGCGGCCTTTATCCCGTTGTGTTTGGTTCCCGAATTCTCGGCAAAGGGGCTTTGAAAGGTGGGATGCCGATGTACAAATACATTTTCAACCGTTTTCTTACGTTTTCTCAGAACATTTTGATCAATCAGAAATTATCGGAATACCACACGGGATACCGGGCGTTTTCCAAAGAGGTTTTACTGGGTATTGATTATCATGCAAATTCTGATGATTTTGTATTTGATAATCAAATGATCTCTCAGATTTTTTACGCGGGATTTGAAATTGCCGAAGTGACATGTCCGACAAAGTATTTTGACGAGGCATCCTCAATTAACTTCCGGCGAAGTATGAAATACGGTATGGGAGTGTTGGGTACTTCATTCGTTCATTTTTTCAATCGCATTGGGTTGACTCGTTCAAAAATCTACCGAAGGTAATTTCAGGTTTTAGGCTAATTGTAAAAAAATCTCTGTTTTAATTATGGCTGCCGGAAATGTTTCCATTTTTAAACGGAGAGTCTTCCTGGTGTATTTTGATTGCCTTCAATGAAAGTTTAACAATGAATCCGAACAGCAGCAGAAAGAATAAGATCAACATCGGATATTTTCCTGCGTTGAAAAGGCAAAAATCAAACATGCCGTGCGCAACGGCCGCCAGCACTAATCCGTAAAAACCGAGGTTGATTTTTTTATTGTGTTTCTCAATTCCCAGATAAAAACCCATAATCACGCCAAACATCGCGTGCCCAGGTACGGAAAAAATTGCTCTAATAAAAGCCGTACTGAATCCTCCGGAATAACCATTTTCCGAAAACGAATTGAGTACATAAAGAAAATTTTCAAAAGTGGCAAAGCCAATGGCAACCATCACGCAATACGTAATGCCGTCGAAGGGTTCATTGAAATCGGGTTTACGAAAGGTGTAATACCTCACAAATATAAATTTGCTGAATTCTTCGGTAAAGCCAATTCCGGCAATACAGGAAAAGGCAGAGAAAATAATATTATCGCTCTGGTTTGATAAACCAATGCTTTCTCCTAACCAGGTTAAAAGAACGGCAGGAACGCAGGAAAAAACACCAAGAAAAAAACTTTTTATGAGCAAATGACGTGGCTCTTTTTCAAACTTATCTTTCCAGTAAATAAATATAGCAATAGCCAAACCGGGTGCAATGGTGAGTAAAACGAGGAGTGGCCACATTGTTAATCGGGTTTAGGGATTAAACAATTTCGGCTGTTAGACCGCGGTCGTGCAAGGCGGTACAAAGGGGTTCAAGTTTTGAATAATCGCCTTCCTTCACCACGCATTTACCAGCGTAATGAACAAGGTAAGTGCACTGCTCCGCCTGAATTAAATCGTGGCTACACACTTTAATCAGTGTTTCAATTACAAAGTCAAAGGTATGATAATCGTCGTTGAATAAAATTAAACGATGATTTGGTTTTTCATCGGTTAACACTTCGGATTCGGATTCCTGAAACGGATTTGTATTCAATGTAATCATGACACGAATTTAAAAAATTCAGGGAACATATTCTAAAGCACCAATGTCGGGTCCATTACCGGTGGTTCTTGAATTATTTTGCAAGTCGGTGGGATAAAGAGCGCCGATGGATGGGATTCCGTTATCGATTGCCCAGGATCCTAATTCCAGATTAAAATCGTAGAGAGAAGTGTTGGTAAAAACCAGCGGTTTATTTTGAAGACAAAAAATAAATCGTGAGGCAGGAAAACTTAAACCGGATTTCAGCATACAACCTTCGAATTTATAATTGAATCCGCCTGCGGCAGAATCGAGCGTGACTTCGTCCGCCAATGATCCTTCAATGATACAATTTCCAAAATAGGCGGTATCGAGC
>OMJH01000089.1 GCA_900299295.1 Bacteroidota bacterium | reverse complement strand
TTTTAGCAGATGCCGCGAGATTAAGGTAATCTCCAAGAAGCCACTGGATTATTTACCAGGTGACATTGTTTTTTTTGCGGTAGACTCCAACGCAAAATTGGAATCCATGACGGATTTTCTTAAATCTTCGTATGTTGTTCAAAAAGGAATTAAAGAAATTCAGAGTATTTTAAACTCTATCTCTGCTTCTTCCATTGCCGAATTTGAACTGGATTTTACACTGGCACGCGGATTAAATTATAATACCGGAAGTATTTTCGAAGTGAAAACTAGGGTAGGGGAGTTTAAAAGAAGTATTCTCTGAGGTGGACGTTACGATGATTTGACAGGTATTTTGGTTGAAGGGAATATCAAACGTCGGGATTTCATTTGGTATTGACAAAAAGATGGATGTAATGACTGAATTGGATTTATTTAATGATGAAAAAAATCAGTAGAGAAAATAAAAGTATTGTTGGAAAATTTTGGACCATTCGAAGAATGGAAATGACTTGAATTAGCGATTCAATTACGTCGTAACAAAATTTCATGTGAGTTTTATCCGTCTGTAACAAAAAAAATGCAGAAGCAATTTGAATACACAGTAAATAAGGGAATACGCCATATTATTTTTGTAGGTAGCGAACAATTGAACAAAAATACTTTCTAGATAAAAGTTATTCAGGAAGGTATTCATTCCGAACTTGAAATCGAAAAAATAATTGAAATGGTTTAAAATCGGGTATGAAATACGTACATTTTGATATCTGATTGGGCAATTACCTATTGTTATTTTTCTTAAACTAGGCTGTATAATTCATCTACTTTTTTGAGCATATTTCCTAAGGCGGTTAAAGCAGCGTAATAGGTTTCATCCTCTGCAGTAAGCAGACTAATGTTTACATAAAGCACAAATACGTCACAGCCTGAATTTTTTTGAATATGTCTTAGTAGTGAATCGTGTTGATTGATTCCAATAGTATTTTCCTCAAATGAGAATGATTTTACGCACACTTTTTCTCCTGCCGTCCTGTAGTTCACATTTGTAAATTCCTCGCTTAAAATAGTGCGGATTGAGTGTAATCTTTCAGCTGATTGGATTGTGGTAATTTCCCTAGACCAATCATTTTTCTCCTTCGGATTACCATATTCCCACACGAAATCACTTCTTCCGCTGGCAGATACAGCAACAATGATTGCCACTCCCTTTTTTTCGATTGAGTTGATATCATGCAGGTAATGCTGAAAGGAAACGGGTAAATTAGTTGTATTTTTTGATAGGTCGGCAGAAAAGTATGCTGAACGATTGTAGCCTGCTGCTTTACCATCAACGAGTATTTCCAGTTCACGAGCAAAGAAATTTGTTTTAAGATTTTTCGCAAGCGTATAAACAAAGTGAGTAATTCCCCTTACACTGTCGCCACCAGGATTTATTATTGTCATTTTTGAATTATCCGATTTTAACCGCGTTCCATAGGTTGTGTTTAATTCAATGAATTCAACAATCCTCATATCATTTAATTTTAATTCAGCTTGTGATTTCATGGCACGAAAGCGAAGGGAGCGGGATTCTCTGACAGCTTCAAAAATTTCCTCATCCGTCAGTAGTAATTTAGCCTGTAGGGTTTCAAATGAGGCATACCTCCAGAGGCCCGGGAATTTCAAATGTTTACCACCTCCTTTAGAACGGGTAAAGAATTGAATAATTTTTGTTGTTCTTTCGTTAATCAGTTTTTGTTTTCTGTTTTCTGCTAACTGGTCAATAAAAGCTGAAGCTAAAAGACCCGCTGGTATTGCAAATAAGGCGATGCCAAGTAATCCATTAATTGTTGCAATGCTTTTACCAACTTGTGTCAACGGAACTTCTCCTGCAATAGCACCATAATCACCGGTATATTTTCCAATAGACCAGATGAATACTTGAGGAATACTTTTGAAACTACCACTTCCGTTTTCACTTTCAAAATGAAACATTACTGCGGAAAGGGTGAGTGAAAGCAATAACACTCCAAACAAGGTGACCAGAATTTCTTGCCTACGCGAATGAAAGGCCTTTGAAATGCTGTTAAATGCCTTAATAAAACGTGCAATTCTCCAGATTCGTAAAATTCGGATGGCACTTATACCACCTGAAACCGGAATACCTAAGAGTTCTAAAACGACAGGGATTAGTGAAAGAATATCCACCAATCCCATAAATGAAAAAATATACTTTAATCGTGCAGCAAATCCAATTCCATATCCAAGAAATCCCGCATATGAAATTCGCAAGGCAACTTCTAAAAGAAAAAATAAACCCACCAGCCATTTAAAATTGATTATTAGGTTGGACCTTGAAAACTGACTGAAATTGAAAATAAAGTCAGCCGATGAAAACAGTATGGCAATTATTATTAGAAAGTTTCCGATAACGCTAACCCGGGAACCCCAGAGGTCGCCGTCAAGTATATCTACAAGTATGGCTGAAATCTTTTTGTTTTCTAAACGATACCTTATTTCTTCGTTTTCAATGTTCGTTAGTGGTAGCTGCTGAAATTTGCTCAGGATAGTTTTCATTCATTTCAAATAGATATATAAAGTAAATTATTTTTAATTTAATTTCCAATACCAAGATGGAGGAGCGTTTCATACCTGTAATTTTTATTCTCAAATAACATAAACTTGGCTAATGTATAGTAAAAAATTCATTCATGAAAAGCTTGTTATTCTTTGTTTTTGAAATGGCATATAAAAAAGTTTTTTTGAATCACATCACCAAAATTATCTAACTAATGAATTTGAAATTCGCAAATAAAACATGGTATAATTTATTTGCCAACTTTGTGTATTTTCGAATTTGTTAAGTTTGATGAAAAGTGAATATTTTTGAAATTTTGTTTTAAGCTCTACCACCTTTCCATTAATAAATTATTTTTGCAGTATGTCAATCTCGGTTAGTAATATTACCAAGCTATATGGCACCCAGCGTGCGCTTGACGATGTTTCATTCAGCGTTAGCTCCGGGGAAATAGTTGGTTTCCTTGGGCCAAACGGCGCAGGAAAAAGCACGATGATGAAAATTCTGACCGGCTATCTCCCCCAAACATCAGGACAAGCTTCTGTATGCGGCTTTGATATTGAACAACAAGGCATGGAGGTTAAAAAACGTGTAGGTTATTTGCCTGAACACAATCCTTTGTACCTGGATATGTACATTAAGGAATATCTGGCTTTTGTGGGGAATCTCCATGGGCTTAAAAATAGTTCTGATCGCGTGAAGGAAATGATTCATATAACCGGCCTTGAGCCCGAAAAACATAAAAAGATTGGTGCGCTCTCGAAAGGTTATCGTCAGCGTGTTGGATTAGCGCAGGCGTTGATACACGATCCTCAGGTTTTGATAATGGATGAGCCCACTACCGGACTTGATCCCAATCAGCTGGATGAAATCAGAAAACTCATTCGAACTGTGGGTAAACAAAAAACCGTGATGCTTTCAACGCATATCATGCAGGAAGTTGAGGCAGTTTGCGACCGTGTCATAATTATTCACCAGGGAAAAATAACTACCGACGGCAAGCTCGGAGATTTAAAATACGCCGAAGGTCAGCAAACTTTGATTGTTGAGTTTGATGGGCCGGCTTCACGCAGCAGTCTGAAAAAAGTAAAAGGCGTAATTGATGCAGTTGAGCAAGGCAAGCAATGGAAAATTATAGCTTCGGAAGAAATCAATGTTCAGAAAGAATTATTTTCTTTCGCAGTAAACAATAACTTGTCTATTTTACAAATGAACAAAGAGGAACAGCGCATTGAGGATATTTTCAAAATGAAAACAAGTAAATCCCATTGATTGACCTTGGGATTAATTGCTTATTTGTAATTCACAAGCTTAAGATTTTTTACGTCTGAATTTCTTAGTAATTCAGTTGTTTTTTTAGTAATCTTTTCGTTTTTGGATTTAACGGGATGGGAATTCCGCACCATTACAGATACGTAGCCTACGCACTGCCTGTGCTGATAAATAATTTTTATGCTTGATTAACTGTGGGTTTCTCCTTTTAACTTAACAAACAAGGAAAGAATTATTTGTAATAATTTCTCTGTTGTATTCAATTCGTTTTCCGGTAGAAACATCAATAACTTTTTTTCCTGCGAATTCTGCAATGGCGTGTCCCGCCGCAGTATCCCATTCCATGGTTGGTCCGAAGCGCGGATACTCATTTGCTTTACCTTCTGCAACAAGGCAAATTTTTATTGAACTGCCTGCATTTATCAACTCAACTGTTGGGTATTGCTTTTTTCTAGTTTCGATATGGTGATGCGTTTCTGAATTCAGGTGAGACCGTGACGCGACAATCGTGAATGTGGATAGCGAATTTACAAGCGGAAGTTTTTTCGCTTTCTCCATCACCGGAGAAAATCCGGGTTTTTTATTTTGAAAAATTTCAATGACATCGTGCCGTTCAACTTTGAAACTGCCTAATTCCTCAGATGCGAAATATAAATCTCGGAAAACGGGTGAATAAATTACGCCCAGAATCGGAACTCCGTTTTTGACAAGCGCAATGTTCACCGTGAATTCTCCATTACGTTTCACGAATTCTTTCGTTCCATCAAGCGGATCAACGATCCAGAGATAAGTCCAGTTTTTTCTTGCTTCATAGGGAACGAGTTCATTTTCCTCCGATAAAAAAGGAATATTAAATCCATTAAGCGATTCAATTATTTTTTCATTACTTTCTTTGTCGGCAGCCGTTAACGGCGAGCGGTCGTTTTTGTATTCGACCGAGAAATCAGTTTCGTAAATTTTTAGGATTTCATTGCCGGCATCCACAGCGGCCTGAATTGCCGCTCCCAGTAAATCAGTCAACGTTATTTTCATCAATAATTTCCGCTTCCGCCTCCGACTCGTTCAATCGGATGCCATGTTGTTTTTATTTCCTGAAAATCCATGATGTAATACGGATTTTCATGCTCATCTTTTTCAAGTTTTTTTTCGCTTCGAACAAATACACGTTTTACATTCAATGCCGCCAACTCTGAAATTGTTTTGATTTCGGCTTTATCATCACCACAATACAACAATGCATTCACGTCCATATGAGAAGCCATGTGCGAATGAATTTCGCTGCTTTTCCCTGTTAAAATATTAACTACCCCGCCCGGAAGATCGGAAGTGGCAAGCACCTCCGCAAAAGTGACTCCGCACAACGGATATTTTTCTGATGCAAGAACAACAATCGTGTTTCCGCCGGCAATTACCGGGGCAATGATTGAAATTAATCCCAGCAGAGAACTTGAATTACCTGAAATTGCTGCTACAACTCCCATCGGCTCGGGTACAGAAAAATTGAAATGCGATGAAGAAACAGGATTAACGGCACTAAAGCATTGTTGAAATTTATCGCACCAGCCGCTGTAATAAACCATTCTGTCAATACTGGTTTGTACTTCTTTTACTGCATTACTTTTTGAAATTCCCTGCACCATCAACTCATCCACGAATTGCATTTTTCTACCCTCCATCATTTCTGCAATGCGATACAAAATTTGTCCTCGGTTGAATGCGGTTTTAGAACTCCATCCTCCAAATGCTCCGCGAGCCGCTACAACCGCATTCCGATAATCTTTTCGGGATGCAAGCGAGATATTGGCAAGGGTTTGCTTTTTTGAATTCAGAAGTGGATAATACCTTCCGCTTTCGGTTCGCGGAAATTGGCCACCAATGTATAGTTTGTAGGTTTTTAAAACTTCAATGCGTTCCATAGTGAAATTAAATAGTTAAATAAGCACTTAGTCCGTGCAGTCCGCCTTCACGTCCGAATCCGGATTCTTTGTATCCTCCGAACGGAGATGCAGGATCAAATTTGTTGTACGTGTTCGCCCAGACAACGCCTGCGCGCATTTTTGATGTAAGATGAAAAATCTTTGAACCTTTATCGGTCCAGACACCTGCGCTTAGACCGTAGGGAATATTGTTCGCCTTTTCAATTACTTCTTCAATTGTACGGAAGGTTTGAACAGCCAACACGGGGCCGAATATTTCTTCGGTTACAATTCGGTGTGATTGTGAGGTATTTAAAAATAAGGTGGGTTTACAGAAAAAGCCTTTGTTTGGTAAAGCGCAGGAGGATTGATGAATCTCCGCACCTTCATTGATACCGATTGAAATGTATTCCTGAATTTTCAGTAATTGCTCTTTGGAATTGATGGCACCAATGTCTGTGTTTTTGTCTAGCGGATCGCCCACAATCAGTGATTCCATTCGTTCTTTTAATTTTTCAATTAAATTGGCAGCGATATTTTCCTGAACAAAAAGTCGTGAGCCGGCACAACAAACATGCCCTTGGTTGAAGAAGATTCCGTTAACGATTCCTTCTACAGCCTGATCAATAGGTGCATCGTCGAAAACAATATTTGCTGCCTTTCCTCCCAACTCCAGCGTAATTTTTTTTGAAGTTCCTGCAACCGCTTTCTGAATTATTTTTCCTACATCCGTACTTCCTGTGAACGCCACTTTATTTACGTTTGGATGATTGACGATGGCAGCGCCTGTTTTGCCAAAGCCGGTAACGATATTCACTACACCTTCCGGCAGACCGCTGTCCTGAATAAGTTCAGCTAATTTTAATGCAGTTAGGGGAGTAGATTCGGCAGGTTTTAATACAACGGTATTTCCGGTTGCCAGGGCAGGAGCAATTTTCCAGGCGGCCATCAGTAAAGGAAAATTCCAGGGAATGATTTGTCCTGCAACTCCAAGCGGCCGAGGATTAGTTTTTGGAAACGCATAGTCTAGTTTGTCGGCCCATCCTGCATAATAGAAAAAGTGGTTAGCTGCCAAAGGCACATCAATGTCGCGGCTTTCACGAATGGGTTTACCGCCGTCCATAGTTTCAATTACAGCAAACTCACGTGCTCGTTCCTGAATCATGCGGGCGATTCGGTAAATATATTTTGCTCGTTCCTTTGCCGGAATTTTTCGCCATGTTTTATCGTATGCATTTTTTGCTGCGCTAACAGCTTTGTCCACGTCTTTCTCTCCGGCTTCAGCTATTTCTGAAAGTTTTTTTTCAGTGGATGGAGATACAGTATCAAAGTATTTTTTTGATTCGGGTTTTACAAATTTTCCGTTAATGAACAAATCGTAGCGCGGTGCAATTTTTACGTGCTCAGTACTTTCAGGGGAAGGGGCGTATTTCCAATCCTTAAAAACAGTTTTGGATACGTTTTCAAGTTTCTTTTCGGTTTTGCTAATTCTATTTTCTTTTTGATTCATAAGAAAAATTTAATCGTTCGAGAAATAATCTTTGCTTTGATATATACCATGTTGTTCCTTACCAATTTGCATTAATAAATCGTTCGCAAGTGAGCTTGCGCCAAAACGGAACCACTCGTTAGTCATCCAGCTATCTCCCAGTGTTTCATGTAACATCACAAGATAATTTATTGCCACCTTTGCAGTGGAAATTCCTCCGGCTGGCTTCATACCCACCATTTTACCTGTTTTTTTATAATGATCTTTAATGGCTTGAAGCATTACTAAAGTAACGGGCATTGTTGCTGCCGGTTGAATTTTACCGGTAGATGTTTTTATAAAATCGGCACCGGCCTGTATGGCAAGGTCACTGGCTTTACGTACATTATCCAGTGTAGATAGTTCACCTGTTTCGAGAATAACTTTTAAGCGTGCCTTACCACAAGCATCTTTTATAGCGGCAATTTCATCAAAAACAAAATTATAGTTTCCCCTTAAAAATTCGCCTCGTGAAATTACCATATCAATTTCATGTGCACCTTCGCTTACGGCGAATTGAGTATCTTCCAGCTTAATTGATGAGGTAGAGTTCCCGCTCGGAAATGCGGTTGCGACTGCTGCAACTTTTATTTCTGTTCCATTCAATGCCTTTCGTGCAGTTTTTACATGATTGGGATAAACACAAACGGCAGCCACTGTGGGCAGTTCAGGAAGTTGATTGCAAACGTGCATGGCCTTATAACACATTTGATTCACTTTTCCCGGCGTATCTTTTCCTTCCAGCGTAGTAAGATCTATCATATTAAGTGCAAGTTTTAATGCCTGCATTTTGCTTGTTTTTTTTATACTGCGGGTAGAAAACCGCGCAATTCGTTCTTCTACACCTACCTGGTCAACGTGCGGAGTGTCGTCAAAGTATGAAATGCCCATAGTTAATTTCTTGAAGAATTTCTCAAATGATTTTCAAAGATAATAAAAGGCAGAATGGAAAGAGAAATTAAGGTTATCTTTGTATTTAAAGTTTTAAGCCCTGTAATTAAGTTTCATGTCTTCTGATACGATTTTTTCTACCTTTCATCTGCAATTGTCAAGACAGGAAAAAGAATCACTTTTAAATCAAAAGGGTATTGTTGTTTGGATTACCGGTTTGTCAGGTTCCGGTAAAACTACGCTTGCATCTGCAACGGAAAAACTTTTTTACAAAGATGGTCGTTTGACGCAGGTATTGGATGGAGATAATGTCAGAACAGGATTAAATAAAGGTTTAGGTTTCACGTCTGATGACAGATCAGAAAATATTCGCAGGATTGCTGAAGTGGCTAAACTTTTTAAAGATTCAGGAATCATAACTTTTTGTGCATTTGTTTCGCCACTTGATTATTTGAATCAATTGGCCAGGTCTATTGTAGGTGAAACTGATTTTTACCATGTTTTCCTTAGTACACCAATAGATGAATGCGAACGTAGGGATGTGAAAGGCCTGTATGCTCGTGCCAGAAAGGGCGAAATACAAAAGTTTACCGGTATCTCTGATGTATTTGAACGACCTTCACATTTTGATTTGGAGATAAATACCACATTGCAATCTGTAGACGAAAGCAGTCAGTTATTGCATCAAAAACTAAAGTCATTAATACGTCGTTAAATGAAAACCTTCGATAAAACACATCTTCTTGAACTTGAATCTGAGGCGATTTATGTGTTACGGGAAGCGGCGGCTCAATTTGGAAAAACGGCTATTCTTTTTTCCGGTGGAAAGGATTCAATAGTTGTAAGTCATTTGGCAAGAAAAGCATTTCTTCCCGGTAAGATTCCGTTTTCGTTTTTACATATTGATACCGGACATAATTTTAAGGCGACCATCGAATTTCGTGATAAATTGATGAAGGAATTGGAAGCCAATTTACTGGTGCGTTCTGTTCAGGATAGTATTGATGCGGGTCGTGTACAGGAGGAAAAAGGGGATAATGCAAGCAGGAATGCACTTCAGACGACAACCCTGCTGGATGCGATTCGCGAATTAAAATTAGATTGTTGTATT
>OMJH01000088.1 GCA_900299295.1 Bacteroidota bacterium | reverse complement strand
TCGGCATTCAGATTTTCGGCGGTGATGAAGATGCAATGGCGATGTCTGCGAAAATTGTTGATGCGACCCAACCGGATTTGCTCGACATCAATTTCGGCTGTCCGGTTAAAAAGGTTGTGTGCAAAGGCGCGGGAGCCGGCGTTCTTAAGGACATTGATTTGATGGTTCGCCTGACCAAAGCGGTAATAAAATCAACTTCGTTGCCGGTTACCATTAAAACACGTTTGGGTTGGGACGATAATTCTAAAAACATTTTGGAGGTGGCTGAACGCATGCAAGACATCGGGGTTGAGGCCATTAGTATTCATGGTCGAACGCGTACACAGATGTACAAAGGAGATGCAGACTGGACACTGATTGGAGCGGTCAAAAATAATCCGCGCATGAAAATTCCCATTTTCGGAAACGGAGATGTTGACACACCGGAAAAAGCGCAGGAGATGAAAAATAAATTTGGCGTTGACGGGGTAATGATTGGTCGCGCGGCCATCGGGAATCCGTGGTTTTTCAATGAAGTGAAACATTTTCTGCGCACAGGTGAACAGCTCTCAGCTCCCGATTTCACAAAGCGTGTGGAAGTTTGCAAAATGCACTTACAAAAATCATGCGAATGGAAAGGAGAACGACTTGGCATTATTGAAATGCGTCGGCATTATGCGAATTATTTTAAAGGGATTGATAATTTTAAACAAACCCGGCTTCAGCTTGTAACATCTGATTCTTTAGCTGAAATCACTGAGATTCTTGAAGCAATTGCAGAGAAAAGAATCGTTGTAACTGAAAGATAAAAGTTAAATACTATGGGAGAGGAAATTGTAAACAAGGTTGAACAAAGTGGTTTGATAACGATTAACCTGGAGGATTATTATGAAAAAGGTGATCGTGTCCTCATTGACATTCAATCACAATTGTTTCAAGGAATGATTTTACGTGAGAAAGAATTTCGCGAATACATTAAGAATGAAAACTGGGAATCATTCAAAGATAAATTTGTCGCAATTACCTGCAGCACCGATGCAATTATACCTACCTGGGCCTACATGTTACTTGCCATTCATCTTCAGCCGTTCGCAAAAAAAATTGTGTTCGGCACACTCGAGCAACTTGAGGCCGATATTTTTCGAGAGAAGTTAAAAAATATATCACTTGAAAATTTCCGGGATGCCCGCGTTGTAATAAAGGGTTGCAGCAACTTACCCGTACCTACATCTGCCTATCTTGAACTAACCGCCTTGCTCAGACCGATTGCAAAAAGCATTATGTACGGAGAACCCTGCAGCACTGTACCGCTTTTTAAACGCAAGTAGCGTTCGTATGTCGTTTTCAAAAACACTGAGTTATTTTTTAGTACATCAACTCAAAACAAGTTACCGCGAAGTAAATAGCTGGATTGAAACCGGACTGGTTGAGGTAGATGGAATTGTTGTTAACAATAATATCATCATTTCAGAAACTTGCGAAATTAAAGTCAAGGGCGTTTTAATTCGTGAGCGAAAACAGTTTCATTATTTTTTATTTCATAAACCCCGGGGAGTGGAAAGCACCTTGAATACGGAAATAAAAAACACGCTGTGTGATTTCATTCCGCAGGAATTAAAACTTCACCCTGCAGGTCGACTGGATAAATACTCCGAGGGGTTAATGATTCTAACAGATGACGGATCGTTGACATGGAACCTTTTGCACACAGGACTTGAGAAAGAGTATCTGGTTACAGTAGACAAACCTATTGATGAAACATTCCGAGCAAAAATGGAGAATGGAATTGAAATTCTGGGACAAGTTACAAAGCCATGCAAAGTTTTTATTGAAGATGAAAAAACATTCAGGATTATTCTGACGCAGGGATTAAACCGGCAGATTAGGCGAATGTGTTTTAAATGCAATGTAGAAGTTCAAGTATTAAAACGTATTCAAAGTGACCATTATTTATTAAAAAATCTTGCTCCTGGCGAGTTACGTTCATTTAATCCCGGGAAATAAATTTAAAACTTTAAGATGACATGGTTTTTAAAGTAATTTTCATTCCGAAAAAAAACAATCCCGAATTGAAAAAGATCAATACTTAAGGTTACATCGGGATGACAGCGAATGGCGGCCCATGCTTCGTTCATTTCCTTGCTCCAATGAATATCATCAAAAACAAATACCGAATGCGGTTGTTTTTTTTCAAGTGCCATTTCAAAATAACGCAACGTTGCATCCTTCCGATGATTCCCGTCAATAAATAAGAAATCAATTTGATTAATCAACTCAAGTTCTTTCTTTAAAGTTTCATCAAAATTTCCGTTCACAACCCTTATGTTTTTTTGTTGCTCTTGGTCAAACAAATCTTGAGCAATTTGACAAAGCGCAGGATTCCCCTCAAAGGTTGTCACCTTGCTCTCCGAATTTGCCTTTGCGAGATAAAGTGTTGTTAAACCAAGCGAAGTCCCCATTTCGATGATATTTTTTGATTTAAAAAAATTAATCATCCGGAACAGCAATCGCGCGTACTTTTCCCGTGTTATGCCATATCGGGCTACGTTCTTAATGAATTTCTCAGTATCGTTGTTTTTCTTAGAGCCCGCCCCGAAATCAATATTTTGAATTTTTTTGTTGTCTTTTTCAAAATCCTTGCGAATTTCTCTTAAGTGCGAAAAACAATAATACTCCACTTTATCGTTTATGACTTCAGTATAAAAAGAATATAAAAACGGAGAATGTAAATCATGAGCATTTTTTGCCTTCCATAAATAATTCAAATATTGGGAGAGCAAATAAAAATTCATTATTCTAGGATTATTTCAAAAAACCAGGACAAACGGAAAAATGAAAACTACTGGTTTCAAAAATTTTATAAAATGTAAAAAGTTTCATGTAAAAAAATCCCCGATTCGTGCAGGCACGTAATTTCAGGGGAAAAATTAAATGAATTAAAATGTGCAACATTTTACTATTTGGATTCACAGAACGATAATAATTAAAAATTGATTGATCCGCAACATAAATTTCATGCGCCAACGAAACGAATTTTCAATAAAAGCTATATTTTTGAAGATATTTAAAGTTCGCCGGTTTTAGCCGGATAATAAGTAAACAATGAAATCTGAAATTATTTTAAAGCTGGAGGAATTATTATCCAGCCCTGATGTTCAATCGGTAGCCGGCGGAGTACGTGCAGTTCAGAAACAATACGAAGAAGTTTTTCAAAAAGAGCTGGAAAAAGCACGTGAAGAATTTATTCAGGAAGGAGGCAAGTCCCGTGATTTTATCTACGCAAAATCTCAAGAAGACGAAAAAATTATTCAGTTACTGGAACGCTTCCGTTCCTTAAAAAAAGAAGCAGAAAATAAAGTTGCCGAAGAACAGAAACGGAATCTGGCTGCCAAACGGGAAATTGTCCGTGAAATAATTGACCTGACACAAATCAGTACCAACGTGGGTACCGCCATTAAAAAACTCACAGAACTACAAGCCCGCTGGAAAGAAATCGGTGCAGTTTCACCTCATGATTATAAAGACCTTCAGGCCGAATACAGTAAAGCAGTAGAAAGTTTCAATTACAATCTTTCAATTTACAGAGCGCTACAGGAACATGATCTCAAAAAAAATGAAGAATTAAAATTGGCGGTAATTGAAAAATTTAAACGACTTTCAGAGAATGAAAACATCAAGGAAGTCGAACAATTAATCCGACTTTACCGAAACGAATGGGAAGAAATTGGTCCCGTTCAAAATGACCGATGGGAAACATTAAAAAGTGAATTCCGAGTTGTTTTAGATGGCGCCTATGCGCGTTTGAAAGAATACTATCGCTCACGTGAAGAAGAACAGGAAAAAAATTTGTCTGCCAAACGGGAGTTGAGTGAAAAGGCAAAAACAATTTCCGCCATGGATTTAAATATTGAGGAGGAATGGCAAAAACAAACAGACGCGATCATCGCTTTACAAAACGAATGGAAAACAATTGGTAAGGCCGATCACAAAAAATCAGAGGTGATATGGACTGAGTTCCGTTCACACTGTGATGCCTTCTTCGCAAGAAAAAAGGAATTTTATTCTGCGTTAAAGGAAAAATTCGCCAAAGGCAGGGAAGAAAAATTAAAACTAATTGAACAAGCTGAAAAACTGCAACAATCCACGGATTGGAAAAATGCCTCAGATAAATTGATGCAATTACAAAGCAGTTGGAAAAGAACCTCTGCTGTTTCGGTAAATGATGAACATCGGTTGTTTGGACGATTCAGGAAAGCCTGCAATGCATTTTTTGATGCAAAACGTGCGCACTTTGAAGCCGTGGATGCACAACACGCAGGTAACCTAGGTGCAAAGGAGTCTATCATTCTAAAATTAAACGAATTTCAACCTAGTGGAGAAATCATTACGGATAAAGCATCTTTAAAAGCTTTCAATGAGGAATGGCGAAATGCCGGACATGTTCCCTTCAAGGATAAACAGCGGTTAAATGAAACTTTCTACGGAAAACTGGATGAATTGTACGACAAACTAAATCTTTCTGCTGAGGAAAAAGCACGTGATAAATTCCTGCAAAAAATCGAACGCTTATCCTCCGGCGAAAATGCTGAACAGTCCCTTATCAAAGAAGCTGATTTTTTACGTAAGCAGGTAGATGAAATTACGCGCAGCATTGCCAATTATGAAAACAACCTTGGTTTTTTCAAACATGCAAAAACCAAAAATCAAATCATGATTGACACAGAAGAAAAAATTGCTAACGAGAAAAAACGAATTGATGAAGTAAAGAAGAAAATTCAGCTGGTGCGGGAAACAATTCAAAAGATGAAAACGCCGCTAAATTCCGGTTCAAATCCATCCTAAGTCATTGAATTTTAAAATTTGAGATGTTTCACGCTAATGCCTTGACGACTTAATTCTTTCAGTGCATCGATGCCAATCTGCAGGTGATCTTTCACAAAAGAACTTGTTACTTTCTTATCGCTCTCTTCTGTTTTTACGCCTTCGGGAATCATAGGCTGATCGCTCACAAGCAATAAAGCGCCTGTTGGAATTTCATTATGAAAACCAACGGAAAAAATCGTTGCCGTTTCCATATCAATTGCCATGGCGCGAATCCGGCGCAGGTATTCCTTGAATTCATCATCGTGTTCCCAAACGCGACGATTAGTAGTATAAACGGTACCGGTCCAGTAATCGCGGTTCGCCAGGCGTATGGTGTAAGAAATCGCCTTCTGTAGGTTAAATGACGGAAGTGCGGGAACCTCCGGAGGAAAATAATCATTCGAAGTTCCTTCGCCGCGTATAGCTGCAATCGGAAGAATTAAATCTCCGATATTGTTTTTCTTTTTTAATCCGCCGCATTTTCCAAGAAATAAAACCGCATGGGGTTCTAAGGCCATCAGCAAATCCATTACTGTGGCCGCAGTAGCGCTCCCCATTCCAAAATTTATTATGCTGATTTCCCCGGCAGTAGCATTCATCATCGGCCGATTTTTTCCGTGTATTTCCACACCGTGCATTTCAGCAAACAACTCCACATAATTTGTGAAATTTACCAGCAAAATATATTTACCAAGTGCCGAAACTTCGGTCCCGGTGTAGCGTGGAAGCCAATTTTGAACAATCTCTTCTTTCGTTTTCATTTAAAAAATTTGGTGTTGTATCTTTATCTTCAAATTTAATAATTCCATTGCTTACCAAGCTAAATTTTCCTTCTGCCGAGTTTCGCATACGTAAAAATGCTGCCGGATCTACTGAAATTTTCGATGCAGTAAGAAAAAAATTTGTATCGCTAACCCCTGAAGAGTGGGTTAGACAACATTTGTTGAATTATTTAATTACTGAAAAAAAATTTCCTGTTTCACTACTTTCTGTTGAGAAACAGCTGAAATTAAATAACACGCTTAAAAGAACCGACATTCTTGCCTTTTCATCCGAACTAATCCCGGTTTTTCTTGCCGAATGTAAAGCGCCGGAAGTGACTTTAAATTCATCAACACTTCAACAGGCGATGCGCTATAATCTGGTGTTTAAGGTTCCGGTAATATTTATTACAAACGGGGTATCGCATTATTTGTTCATTAAACAAAAAAATGAGGATAACTGGACTCAGCAGGATAACTTTCCGGATTACCCGGAAATGTTAAATTTTTTTTAAGTAAAATAATTTGCGGGCTAATATCCCGCATTATCTCATTTTTACCTCTAAACATAAGCTAATATGTAATAAATAGTTTAAATTTATTGCCTACAAAATTAAACCCATGATTTCAAAAACTACATTTTCCGTTTGTGTACTGGCCTTAGGTGTTTTTTTCGCTTCGCCTGTTTTTTCACAAGGTTTGAAAAACACCGGCGGATCTCAAAGTTTATTTAAACTCCCATCTAATCTTAAGTCTGACGATTATATGGCAGGGCATATTATCCTTCAGGTTAAAAATAATTACAGAGGAATATGCACGGACCATTCAATCAATCATTCCAAATTTTTGCAAGCCATTTCGGGAATCGGTTTCATTCAGTTATCAAAAAAATATCCCAAACATTCGCCACCACTAAAGGAATTCAATGAACAAGGTTTACGTTATGCTGACCTATCCTTGATTTATGAATTGGAGTTTAATGTTTCTACTTCTCTTGAGAAAGTAATTAATGCCTGCAATGCAACAGAAATTTTCGAATATGCAGAACCTCATTTCCTTCCAAAAGCCGGATTAACCACCAACGATCCACAGGCAACAAGCGCTGCACAGTATAATATTTATAAAATTAAAGCAGCAGGAACCGGCACAACAGGCTGGAACATTTCAACCGGAGACACTTCTGTGGTAATAGGAATTACAGATACCGGATGGGATCCTGCGCACCCTGACCTTAACGACAATGTAAAAAAGAACTACGCAGATCCTGTGAATGGTTTAGATGATGACAGCGATGGTTACATTGATAATTTTCTGGGTTGGGATGTAGGGGAAAACGACAATAATGCAACCTACGGAACTTGTGGTAATTGCTGGCATGGTGTTCACGTAGCGGGTACCGCAGCCGCTGAAACCAACAATTCAACGGGAGTTGCCGGTGTCGGATATAATTGCAAATTTCTTCCCGTTAAAATTGCAGACGCAAGTGGTGCCTTGACTGCAGCTTATGACGGAATCGTTTATGCGGCAGATCATGGTTGCCAGGTTATTAATTGTTCGTGGGGAGGACCAGGAGGTGGAAATTACGGACAAACTATAATAACCTACGCTACCATCAACAAAAACGCTCTTGTGGTAGTTTCTGCAGGAAATGATGGCGCAGAAGTGGTAAATTATCCTGCTTCCTATAATTATGCTATGTCAATTGCAAACACAACAAATACAGATGCAAGATCTTCCTCTTCAACCTATGGTTACCGTGTGGATGTTTCTGCGCCAGGCACTAATATCCTTTCAACTACACCAAATAATACTTATCAAAATTCCACCGGTACATCCATGTCCGCTCCGTGCGTATCCGGAGCTGCAGGCGTTGTAAAAGCTTATTATCCTTCCTACACCGCACAGCAAGTATGTGCAAGATTGAAACAAACTGCAGATAATATTTACTCAATTACAGCTAATCAGCCATATCTCAACAAACTGGGCACAGGCAGAATCAATTTATATCGAGCTTTAACAGATCCGATTTCACCCTATCTCGCGATCATCAGTCAATCGGTAACTGACAACAATGACAATGCATTTGTAATTGGCGATACACTTTTTATCACCGGTGATTTTATTAATTTCTTTGGTACAACAGCAAATGTTACAGCAACACTTGCCCCTTCAGGCACAAATTTAACTACACTTGATAATTCAACTACCTTAGGTATAATTAATCAAAACCAGGTTGTAAATAATAATGCTGATCCATTCAAGTTTATTATTAACGCCGGAACCCCTGTAAATACCATAATAAATTTTACCCTTACCATGACCGACGGAACGGTTACTGCCACAAGCTATTTTTCGATTACCGTTAATGTGGATTACATTCATATTACAATTAACGACATTTCGACTACTGCCACCAGTAAGGGGAAAATCGGATACAATGACGCATCATTAACAGTTGGATTAGGATTTCAATACAATGGAACACAGTTAATGGCAGAAGGTGGTTTTATGTGCGGCTCTTCAGCTACAAAAGTTTCCGATTGTGTGCGTGACGCTACCGGTACTGCCGCCGATTTCAACACCACCACAAACATTTCAGAAGTAACTCCCTCAGTATTTTCAAATTTTGATTTAACCGGAAAGTTCAATGACGGTGCTGCGCCTTCACCCATGAATATAATCGTAACCCACAACGAATATGCCTGGAACACACCCGGTAATACAAAATATGTTATCTGGGAGTACAAAATTAAAAACAACGCCGCAACCGCACTGAATAACTTTTACGCCGGTATTTTTGCAGACTGGGATATTGACGGAACTACGTTTGCTCAAAACAAGGCAGACTATGATGCAGCGAATAAAATGGGTTACACCTACTACACAGGCACAAATGGATTGTATGCAGGAATCAAATTGTTAACGAACACTGCGGCTCCTAATTTCTACGCTTTAGATAACGCTGCTGGTGGAGGTGGCGGAGTAGACCCAAATACGGGTGGCTTTTCAACTGCCGAGAAATATACTACACTTTCAACTCAGCGACTTCAAAGTTCAAATAACGTGGATGTATTAGAGGTAATGGGCAGCGGACCGTTCACAATTGCTGCAGGAGATACTGTTGTTGTTGCTTTTGCATTGCTGGCCGGAGATGATTTAACCGATCTGCAAAGCAGCGCTGTTAATTCACAAATCATGTATGATGGTATTGTGCTTGGATTACCTTCACAAATTTCCGGCAACGGAATATCATTGTATCCAAATCCTGGAAAAGACAATATCACAATTGATTTTGGGTCTTCAATTGATAAAGGAACTTTGATTGTTTGTAATATTTTCGGCCAAGAGATTTTAAGAAAAGAAGTAACAGGAAGTTTAGTTGCTTTGAATACCGAAAATTTACCTGCAGGGACATACATCTGTAAACTATTAAGCCGTGAAAAATCCGGCGTTAAAAAATTTGTAATCGAACGCTAAATTTCAGGCTAAGTTTATCAGACCGCGGAAAATTGATTATTTTCGCGCCTCCTTTTATACGGAGACTTGTCCGAGTGGCTGAAGGAGCATCCCTGGAAAGGATGTATACGGGAAACTGTATCGAGAGTTCGAATCTCTCAGTCTCCGCTATCAATTTCAATTATTCCCGCTCAGGCGGGAATTTTTTTGTATACATTTTACTTCAGCAATACATTGACATACGAGTGTGAAAATCCCTAAAGAAGAAATGATAAATACAGATATAGTTCCAAAGGTGTAATCAATTTTGTAAGAAATAAAATAAAAACTATTTACAGAAAATTTTTCAGCGAAGAAGATTAATCCATCTACTGTTTATACAGCTTCACATAATACAAACGCAATTGGGCTCGCTGCAGCGGATGACTACTGCCACAAAGCACTGCGCGAAACGCACGCGATGTGCTCTCTGATGGAAAGATAAAAAAACCATAATTACTGATTTTCTTATTACAAAGTTGGTTCAAATGTCGCGGCATATTAATAATATATTCCTTGGTGGTTGAATTATAGCTACCACCAACCCAAATACCTCCAACATCTGCAATCTCATTGCGCCTTCCGTTTGCGTCAAAGGCCTTTATTCCAAATGAAAGCGGCGTTTGATATTCTTCCATCTGCCAATTTGGATCTTCATCAACTTTCAGTACCAACTCAGCACGTACAACCGAAATGGCTCCACTATCACAAAACTTTGTCACATCAGGAAACTTAACCTTTAATCCGAGACCTGCCATACTTTGAATGAAAACGTTCTGCTGACCAAGTAAATAATCATTAGAGGTATCAGCATCAATCTGTTGTTGCAATTGAAGACTTGCAGTTCCGTAATCGTGGGTGAAAGAATTAAAATGTCCTGTCCCTGCACCACTTAACAACACAAGCTTTTGATTGCTTTGAGTGAAATTATGGTAATAGAAGGTTAAGTTGGTATTGGCATCATACAAAGAAAAATAAAGAATTGAACCAAAACCGGGTGAAAATGTTTGTGTGGAAGATGTTGTTATTAAAAGTCCCTTAAAAATCTGTTGCATTGCTGCGGAGCTTTTCAGATTAACATCGTCTTTTAAAAGCAGATTCTCTTCAAACCAAGCTTTATCCAATTTTATACGGAGCTGCGGACGCGTAGAAACGCCGTTTACAGTTGAAAAAGTTGCAGGCCTAGGAAGAAAGGTCAATCCGCTGCCGCTTTCGGTTATATCCTGACCTTCATATTTATAATGGCTCCCGGATGAGTAAATCGAATCCTTGTTAAGATTCACTTCGGGATGTAATTTATAAACATTCACTGTTAATGGATCTAGTGTGTCGCCATAGAAATCTGTTTTATATGTAAGCGTCAACACCACCGAATCCATTTGTGCCTTGCTACCCGTATTTACATTGGTTATGTTATCTTTTAAAATGAAATTGGTATAAATGCTGGCATCACTTCGTCCAAAAACAGGGTCTTGCATCGACCCCAAAAGATAAACACCCAAATTATTTATACTTGAAACTAAACCAGTATCGAAATCCGTTTTAATTTCAACTAAAGCGGAGTCACTAAAACTGGAATAGAGTAAATCCTCATCCGGCTGAACATCGAGCCCTAAGACAGAACTCTCTTTTTTACAAGCCAATAAAAAAGTACAAAAAATAATAAACAAAAAAAGAATTCTCATTTCCTAAGTGTTGCAAAAATAGAAATAGAACACCTTAAAAACGAAGGAATCAAAGAAAAATTATGCCGGATAATGGGCATTAGTCAGCAACAATGGCGCTACCTTCCAACACTTTATCGTAAAATTCTGAGTAAGTGTCGAGGTATTGTTCCGGACTTTGGTACTGCAAAAGTAATTTGCCCGTTTTCTTAACGTATTTCTGAATATCGGGATTTATTTCACTTGCACTGTAAACCACTGCATCAGAATTATCGATTGCAAGTTTAGTAAGATTGATAAAGTTAGGATCAGCCGAAACATGCTTAACATCCGATTTATTTATTCCTTCCACAGGAATTTTTGTACTGAAATTTTTATTCAAATTACCCTGAAATCCATCCTGATAAACTGAATATACAATTTTAGTTTCTGCGAATAACGGGTTGTCAGCAAATGCCTTTTTTATATATAATGGCATCAAAGCGGTGAACCAACCATGACAATGAATAATATCAGGGGACCAACCCAATTTATTAACGGTTTCAATCACGCCCCGATTGAAGAAAATTGAGCGTTCGTCGTTGTCATCAAAATTTTTTCCTCGGGCGTCTGTCAAAATATGTTTTCGCTGAAAATAATCCTCATTATCGATGAAATAAACCTGCATTCGTGCAGAAGTAATTGAAGCAACTTTTATGATAAGTGGATGATCTGTGTCATTTATGATTAGGTTCATTCCTGATAAACGTATAACCTCGTGAAGCTGATTTCTTCTTTCGTTCACCAAACCATAACGTGGCATGAAAGTGCGAATTTCCTTCCCTCGCTCTTGTATTCCCTGTGGAAGATACCGGCCAATATGGCTCATAGGGTTCTCTTCAAGGTATGGAGTGATTTCCTGGCAAACAAATAAAACTCTTGGCTTTCTCATGGTACTGGTTATGGTTTTAAAACAGCTAAACGGTGAAAAATATCAGGCTTAGAATCGCATACAAAATTAAAGAAAAAATAGTGAATTTTGAAAGTAATTAACGTAGTTTTGCCTCTGAATTGGGAAGTTTTTATCGCGTAAATTTTTGGACTTTTCATTTTTTTTTCGTAATACAATATGAAACAAATTTCGACCGAAAAAGACCTTAGCACAGCTCTTGCTTCAAGCATCAAAAGCAAAAAAACAATTGGTTTTGTTCCTACGATGGGTGCCCTTCATCGGGGTCACATCAGTTTAATTGAGACATGCAAAAAGCAATGCGACACGACAATTGTTTCCATTTTTGTCAACCCTACTCAGTTTAATGATAAAAAAGATTTTGAACGGTATCCGCGCACCATCGACAACGATTTAGCTTTATTGAAAAAAGCGGGTGTGGACTTTGTTTTTTTACCCAATGAGAAATTAATCTATCCCAAACCCGATAAAAGAAAATTTAATTTTGGAAAACTCGATCAACTGCTGGAAGGCAAGCACCGTCCGGGTCATTTTAACGGGGTTGCTCAGGTGGTAAGCCGATTGCTGGAAATGATAAAACCGGATAAACTTTTTTTGGGTCAAAAGGATTTTCAGCAAGTAATGGTAATACGTGAATTGATAAAACAATTAAAGAGTCCGGTTAAAGTGGTGGTTTGTCCAACAGTTCGTGATGACGAAAATCTTGCAATGAGTAGTCGCAACGCTAATTTAAGTGATGAGGAATATGACGAAGCCACTTTTATTCCTATTTGGCTGGAAGAAGTAAAAAAACTCGCTACGCGATACAAGGTTTCGCAAATCAAAGCCCGTATTGAAACACTCATTGCCCAACGCGAAATAATGAAACTTGATTATTTTGAAATATGTGACACTGAAACGCTTGAACCAATTAAGGAATTCTCGGAAACAGACCAAGCGGTTGCATTAATTGCAGTTTTTGTAGGAAAAACACGGTTGATAGACAATGTGCTAATGTAAATCAGGTTGCCTGCACTTGTCTGATTGAAAACAACATAATTCCAATGCAGGCAATGTTACTGAATGCGATATTGGCTATTGCCCAGCTGATTTCTCCTTTTCGAATTAACTCTGCAGTTTCTAAACTAAAGGTAGAAAACGTGCTCAATCCTCCGCACAATCCAATTACGATCATCAGTCGTAAATTTTCATGTTCTGCATTTTTAAAAGATGATAGAAAAAAGATTAATGCGAGAATCACTACTGCAGATATATTAGATAAAAAAGTAGCAACAGGAAAACTAAAAGAAAAAAAACAATTTGTTGCTTTTGAAATAAGATAACGAAAGACAGAACCCAAGCCTCCCCCGATAAACACTAAAAAAAAATTATATGTGCTCACGGCAAAAAACTATCGAACAGAATCAATCCGCTTTTGAAATTCATTTATCATTTTTTTTTGCTCATCAATTTTGAGTTGTTGATCCTGCTGGTCTTTTTCGTTTTTCTTTAAATTTTCCTCGTTTTTAGCAATATCTTCCTGAGCCTTTTTAATTCTATCGCGATCTTCCTCGATTCTGGAATTCATGTTTATTTTATCTTTTTCCAAATCATCCTTTTTCTCAAGTAACTTTTCAAGTTTCTTATTTTCTACTGACAATTGTTCATCCAAAGCGGCTTTGGTTACTTTAACCGCAAAATCATAAACAATTTTTTTTGCTGCCAAAAACTTATCGCCATGCTGATTACTGCTCATGTATACTCCGCCAAGGTCAAATGCTACAATCATCCGAACAGATTTATTATCTTTTTTTTCTATGAAATTTGTGTAAATATCTACGGTTCCGGTACTAATTTCATTTATGACCACATTGTCGGCAAATAACGAATGATGATGAAGGTTGGTTTTTTCATTTTTATAATTCTTGATTGTGTTTTTCCATTCCTTTTCAACCTTATCTAAATCATTTTCAAACACATTAACTACCATTGCATTATTTTTACCAACACCGATGGCTTCATTTGACTCGGTAATCTGAATGGAATAGTTCTGACAAAATGCAGTGGTTGCAAAAAGAATTAAAAGCAAATAAAATAAAGTTTTCATACGTTTTTGTTGTGTTGCCTAATTTACAAAAAGCTCCAATAACAAATATTCAACCTGCGGATTTGTTTTCAGCCTCCGATTTTGAAACGCCGCCGCTGACAATAAATTTCATTGTATCTCCGCTGGTAACCTTTTCAATTTTTTTGATATACTTTTTTGGAACAACGAATAACCTGCCTGAAAAGGCATAGGAATGAGGTATGTAAACGGCAATTTTATCCAGAACTCCAAACTCGTGTAAATCTTCCTGGGTTATAAATCCAAGTTCTTCAATCTCGGCATCCGGATTCGTCATTACTAAAACCGGACGGTTGAATTTCTTTTTATTACCTACGAACGCGCCCATAAAATCTTTCACCGGAGAGTAAATATGCTTCACCAAAGGGGCGTGTTCAAGCATTTTTTCCAATGAACCGAATAAGGACTGAAAAATAAGAGTTGAGGCAAAGCGTCCGATAAATAATATCAGGCAGATGATGATGAAAAATACAATGATGGGGTGTAAGTAGGAATTGAATACCAGACCAATGGTTGTGATTTGCTGCGAAAAAAAATCAAAAATTCTGTAAAGTATCAATATGGTTATGCCGATAGGAACTATTACCAGAAGCCCTTGCGCAAAATAACGTATTAATGATCGCAACATAATTAAATTTACCAGCTTAAAATCCAGGCGAAGATCAATGGCGCCACAATAGTCGCATCACTTTCAACGATAAATTTCGGCGTATGAATATCTAATTTTCCCCATGTAATTTTTTCGTTAGGAACAGCACCGCTATAAGAACCATAACTCGTAGTGGAATCAGAAATCTGGCAAAAATACGACCAAAAGGGAACATCTTTCCACTCCAAATCCTGATACATCATCGGTACAACGCAAATCGGGAAATCTCCCGCAATACCGCCACCGATTTGAAAAAATCCTACTCCTTTTCCGCCTGAGTTTTTTCGATACCAGTCGGAAAGCCATACCATGTATTCAATTCCCGACTTCATTGTGGAAGCTTTAATTTCATTTTTAATCACGTAACTCGCAAAAATATTCCCCATGGTGGAATCTTCCCATCCCGGAACTATAATCGGCAAATTCTTCTCGGCAGCGGCAATCATCCACGAATTCTTGGGATCGATTTCATAATATTGTTTCAACACGCCACTTAAAATCATTTTGTACATGTATTCATGCGGGAAATAACGCTCGCCTTTATCATCCGCTTCTTTCCATAACTGATGTATGTGTTTTTGCAAGCGGCGAAAGGCCTCTTCTTCCGGAATACAGGTATCTGTAACGCGATTCATCCCATTCTCCAGCAATTCCCATTCCTCCTTTGGGGTTAAATCACGATAATTAGGAATGCGTTTGTAATGTGAATGCGCGACGAGGTTCATTAAGTCTTCTTCAAGGTTTGCCCCGGTGCAGGAAATAATGGCGATTTTATCCTGACGTATCATTTCCGCAAGAGATACACCCAATTCGGCGGTACTCATGGCACCTGCCAGACTCACAAGCATTTTGCCGCCTTCAAGCAAGTGCGTTTCATATCCGACAGCCGCGTCTTTGAGCGCCGCAGCATTAAAATGACGATAATGATGATTTATAAATTGGGAAATGGGACCCTTGTTTTGCATAAAATTATTTTGATGGGCAAAGGTAATTATTTGACCTGAATTGATGCCTGAATCTTTGCAGCAAAAGCATCAGTAATTGAAGAACTATTTCAAGTCAATAATCAATGGCAAATAAAAATTTTGCCTGCAGTTTTTTCCATTAAGTTGGCCCGGTTTCCAATTCGGCATCGCCATCAACGCGCTTTTAAAAAGCGAATCCAGTCGCTGAATGTTAGAACTTCGGGCAATCGTAACACTGTCCACACTTCCACTTTCTGAAATCGATAATTTAGCGACCATCCTACGCATAGAAGAAATTTCGCGTTCGGATAATTTCAAATCATCCACTTTATTGGAGACATTTGAAATTAAAAATAGTTGTAAATTAACATTGCCTCCCGGAAATTCCGCCATAGTTACTTTAGGCACGTCGCAAATTATTATTCCACATGTATCCTTTAGCTGAGCATAACCAAGCTGAACAGTTAAAAATATCGTAAATAGTGTTTTCACTTTCCCGTTTTATTTTCTCCTCATATGATTCAGTTTCTCAAGCGCCAATTCATGAATGCGCTTAAGCTGATCCGGATGCATGGAATAATAGCGCAAACTATTTTGGTAAATTTTTTCAGTCGTATGGAGTTCACCCAACACATCCACTGTTATCTGTTTCTTCTGTTCGATGGGTTTAAGATTTTCATGCATCAATACCGCCTCGGAAAGGTGAATGTGAGCAACCACTTCCGCCATTCGATCAATACTTAAAACATCTGCAGGCATTGCAGGCTCAGTTTCTTTTTTTTCGGCGCAGGAAATTAAGAAGGAAAATAAAATCAACTTGAATGCTGTTCGGAAAAATTTCATTGACAAGTTATTTTTTATCGACTTTTATTCGCTCATTTCGGTTAACGAGTTCCCACGCAGTAAAAAAAACCAATTTGGTAATTTTTTCGATTTTAGGAAAATTAATTTTTTCTACTTCATCTGATTCCTGATGATAATCCTCATGCACACCATTGAAATAAAAAATAACCGGTATGTTGTGTTTTGCAAAATTATAGTGGTCACTCCGATAGTAATAACGATTCGGATCATCCTTGCTATTGAATTTGTAATCCAACTGCAACTTGACGTAATTACGATTGCTTAAATCGTTTATTTGATGCAGGCTTGAACTCAACATATCGGATCCGATTATGTAAACGTAGTCCGCATTCCCCTTGTGTTCTTCGTCAATTCTCCCGATCATGTCAATATTTAGATCTGCAATAGTGTTTTTAAGCGGAAATAAAGGATGACGCGAATAATAATCGCTGCCCAGCAAACCCTTTTCTTCTCCCGCAACAGTCATAAACAGCATACTTCTTCGAGGTCCTTTTCCAGCTGCTTTTGCTCCGGCAAATGCCTTCGCTAATTCAATAACTGCAACTGTTCCGCTTCCGTCATCGTCTGCTCCATTATATATTGCATTTTCCTGAATACCTAGATGATCATAATGGGCAGTGATTACCACCAACTCATCTTTTAAGTCATTTCCTTCAACAAATCCAACTACATTTTCTGATTCAATTTTTTCAATGGTTTGGAAAACTTTCAAATTCAAATCAGTTTTCAATTCAAAGGAATTTGGTCTAGATGAAGATGTAATTCCCTCAGCTATTGTTTGAATTGACTGCCCGCTTTCACGCAAAATTTCATTAGCCATTTTTTTGCTGATATGAATTGTAATAAGGCCCGTGTAATTCTTGTCTTCATCCTCTGCGAGGCGCATTCTTCCGGAATAAATCCGATGCGCATTATCCTGCAGGCTTTTTTCAAAATCACCCTCCACGATAAAAATTATTTTTTTTTCAAATCGTTTCGCTTCATCTACTTTCATTCGTTGAACGGTACTCCAATTACTCGGATTTTTTCCTTTTCCTAATAAAAAATCCATATTCTTTTTCAGTGGCTCACCTGCCATGATCATCACCGCTGAAATACTGCTGTCAGTATTCGCGTAATCGTTATACTTCTTGTCCGCAATACCATAACCGGCAAAAAGGATTTTTTTTAATTCAATCATGGTATCCTTAAAAATTGCTGATGGCGAAAAATAATCAACAGTGGATTGAAAAGATTTATCTTTTGTGCTGATTTTTAATTGTTGCGGGTTGTGAAGCACTAAGGAAAATGGTTGAAAATAGTTACCATTTACTGGAGATGTCCCATAATCGCGAAATTGTTTGGAAATATAATCGGCCGCCATTTTCTGCCCTTTCTTTCCTGTTTCTCTACCTTCGTATTCATCGGAAGCCAGCACAGTAAGATTTTTTCTCAAATTATCTGCAGAAATTATTTTTGAAAATCGTATGGCTACAGTATCAGTTTGGGCAAACAGATTGCATCCATAAAATAAAATGGGTAGTAGAAGCTTTTTCATCATGGCAAATATCCGTAATAATTCCCAATGTTTGTTTCCGTTTGTGCATTCGAAATTGGCTATCTTTGACTCAAGAACATGCGTAAATTTTTCGGTATACTCGCCTACGTTAAAGGGTATTGGCGATTTGCAGTTTTGAATATCCTATCCAATCTGCTGAGTGTTGTTTTTGGTTTATTTTCACTCACTCTGGTAGCCCCTTTCCTCACCTTTTTATTTTCTTCCAATGATTCACGTTTCGCGTCACTGCTAAAAAATCCTCCTGAATTAAAATGGAGTGCGGACGGATTAATTCAGCAGTGCAATTATTTTCTTGCTGTTTTAATCCAGCAGGAAGGAAAAATGAAGGCACTGGTATTCATTTGCGTATTATTTACTTTGATGATTTTTTTAAAAAACCTTTTTCGCTACCTGGCAATGTATTTTGTAGCACCTATTCGTAACGGTGTGGTAAAAGATATCCGAAACAAAATGATGGACAAAGTATTGAACCTTCATCTGGGTTATTTCAGTGAGGAACGGAAAGGCGATATTATGAGTCGAATGACCACAGATGTAATGGAAATTGAATGGAGCGTAATGCAAAGCCTTGAAATGATTTTCAGAGAACCACTCACCATTGTTATGTACCTAATTTTTCTGATTAACCTGAATCCCGTGCTTACGCTCTATGCTTTTTTGCTGCTGCCCGTTGCAGGTATTATCGTGGCACTGATAGGTAAAAGCCTGAAAAGAACATCCAACCGGTCTAAAATTATATTAGGTTCCTTATTTTCAATAATGGAAGAATCTCTTGGAGGCTTAAAAGTTATAAAGGCATTTTCCTCCGAAGGATTTGTAAGTCGCAAATTTCGTGATGTCAACCAGCAGTTTTACCAACTTAGCAATCGGGTTTACAGAAAAAGCGATCTGGCATCACCACTCTCGGAAATAATGGTATCAGCCATAATGATGATTATACTTTTTTTAGGGGGCAGTATGGTTTTAAAAGGTGCGGGAGGAATGGACGGAAGTATTTTCATCACTTATATTGCGATATTCTCCCAACTGGTTCCGCCCGTAAAACAACTCACAACATCATATTACAATGTTCAAAAAGGATTGGCCTCAGCAGATCGGATAAACAAAATTCTCGAGTCGGAAACGCTATTCACAGATCATGAATCTCCTCTCAAGCTAACCTCATTTATCAGCAGCATCGAGTTTAACAACGTTTCATTTGCATATACCAAAGGCGATGAAGGATATGTATTAAAAAATGTTTCCGTAAAAATTCCAAAAGGAAGTACTGTTGCGTTGGTGGGCCAGAGTGGTTCAGGTAAAACTACAATGGCAGATATGATTCCTCGATTTTATGATCCAAGTGAAGGATGTATTAGAATTGACAATACTGATATTCGTAAATTTTCAACCGTTCAATTAAGATCATTGCTGGGAATTGTTTCACAGGAGCCAATATTATTCAATGATTCAATTGCAAACAATATTTGCTTTGGAACTGAAAAATGCTCGCATGAGCAAATTATTGAAGCAGCCAAAATTGCGAATGCACATGATTTTATTATGGCTATGCCAGATGGTTACGAAACAAATATTGGTGATCGTGGTATGAAATTAAGCGGAGGGCAACGACAGCGCATAAGCATTGCCAGAGCCATATTAAAAAATCCGCCCATCCTGATTTTAGATGAGGCGACATCCGCACTTGATACTGAAAGTGAACGGCTAGTTCAAGATGCGTTAACCCG
>OMJH01000087.1 GCA_900299295.1 Bacteroidota bacterium | reverse complement strand
TTTAAAAGTGCAGGATGGCTGCGATTATTCCTGTACCTTTTGTACCATTCCTCTGGCGCGAGGTGGTAGTAGAAGTGATACCCTTGAAAATGTGGTTCGAAATGCGGAAAAAATAGCAGAGCAGGGGGTAAGAGAAATTGTGTTGACAGGAGTGAATCTCGGTGATGCCGGGTACGGACCTGTTTTGCAAAAAAATGAAAAGAAGAAACGACACTATACATTTTTGGAATTGATACAGGCGCTTGAAAAAGTGGAAGGAATTTATCGCTACCGGATTTCAAGTATTGAGCCGAATTTGCTGACGGATGAAATAATTTCTTTTGTTGCATCATCCAAAAAATTCGCGCCGCATTTTCACATTCCGCTACAAAGTGGAAGTAATCGCATACTCAAATTGATGAAGCGGCGTTATTTACGTGACTTATATGCGTCCCGCGTTGAATTGATAAAAAAACTGATGCCGCATTGTTGCATAGGTGCAGATGTAATTGTAGGTTTCCCGGGCGAAAGTGAATCGGATTTCAGGGAAACATTTGATTTTTTACATCAGATTGATATTTCCTACCTGCATGTTTTTACCTATTCGGAGCGGGAAAATACTGAGGCGGTAATGATGCACGAAGCAGTTCCAGTTTCTGAACGAAAAAAAAGGAATAAACAATTGCGCATACTTTCGGAGAAAAAGCTTCGTTCGTTTTATGAGAAAAATATTGGAAAGGAATTTTCAGTTTTGTTTGAAGCCGAAAATAAAAATGGTTTCCTGCACGGATTCACAGAAAATTATCTCCGGATTCGCCATCCATACCAACTCGAGCTAGTAAACTCGATTCAAGCTGTTCGCGTTACAGGTTTTGAGGAAGACGGAACACTCGATTCTGTGTTTTCTGGAATTAATGTTCCGGCACTTTAACATGTTTACATTTCAATTCGTTTAATTTATCGAATATTTTATTTCAGACAGTATCAAAATTTTATATTTGTAATCGGATGCGACTTGTTTATTTACTTAGCTTTTATCTTTTATTTTTAAGGTTGTTTTCACAAACAACCCTCATCTGCAGTGCCGGTAACGATGTTTTCATTTGTCCTGAGGTTTCTCCACAAATTACAGGTTCAGTTACGGGAGGTTCACCTCCATTTTCTATTCATTGGGAGCCTGCCGGATTTTGTAACAATGCATCATCTATTTTTACGACGGTAAATATACCTACTTCAACAACTTTTACATTAACGGTTATTGATGCTGCTCATGATACGTGTACCGATGTTGTGTCTGTATTCGTGAACGATATTTATAAATTTGGAGCAGGGCCTGACAAAGGAATTTGTTACATCGGTGGTGCACCTGTTACGATTGGTGATCCTGATAATTACCAGGGAAATTATACGTACTCATGGCTTCCGGTTTCTGATTTGTCTAGCCCAGCCTCCCCAAATCCAATTGCGACTCCGTCAGTTACAACTACATTTACATTAACGGTTAATTCGCCTGCTTGCGGATTTATTACAGATGAGGTAACTGTTTTTGTATATAAAATTGATGCGGATGCCGGTCCAAATGTAACTATTAATGAGGGGGAAACTACTACATTAAACGGAACGGGCGGGTTGCATTACTTTTGGACGCCAACGGTTGCAATCAAATATTTTACAACGGCAAATCCGGACGCAAACCCAACCCAAACCACAACCTATTTTTTGCAGGCGATGGATGATCATGGATGTTCCGGATACGACAGCGTGACTGTTTTTGTTAGGCCAAGTGATGATCTTGTTTTTTACAATACATTCACCCCAAATAACGACGGAGAAAATGATACCTGGGTAATTCCAAACTTATATAAATATCCCGATAATTTGCTCGAAATATATAATCGATACGGACAGCTTGTGTTTAAACAATTCAAGTACAACAGTGACTGGAACGGGAAGTATTTCGGACAAGATTTACCAACGGGAACTTATTTTTATTACCTCGACACAAAATCAGCGAAAGGAACCTACAAAGGAACGGTTACCATCATGCGTTGATTTCATTCCACGTATTCTACAATCAATTCGACAATATCTTTGTTGAGAATTTTCTTCACATGAGAAATCTGACCGGGATCCAGGTGATTTTCCAAAACGAAAAAAACTCCACGCAAGGCCTCTAACATTGATTTACGATCAGGGAAATCAGTATTAGCAGACTTACCTGCTTTAAAAAAAATAAAGTCAAGAAATTTTTTAGGAGTACGAATAACCACAGGTGTATCCGAAATATCATATTGGTCAATGTAAATTCCTTTCAAGGCCATTGGTAATCCTTGCGCGAATTGTATCGCTTCATCGGAGGGAAGACGGTCGCGTAGTGCATGTAAAACGGATCGTGTCGCACGGGCGGCTCTTGCTGTATTACAGTTTAATTCATAAGCAACGGCGTGCAGGAAACGATTTCCTTCGGCAGCATAATTGTCAAACAACATATTGAATCGATTAATTGATTCACTTTTTTGGTAAAAATAAAATGCCATCGTCCTTTTGCAAATGAAAAAATCGAAAAGAAAAATATATTTGTTTCTTTTACATTTGCAAAAAATCGAATGGAAAAAAATATAAAAATTATACTCAGTGTTTTGTTTTTGTTGTGTCTGGCAGAGATGCCCTACGGATTTTATGAGTTGGTTCGTTATCTCGCTCTTGTGGGTTTTGTTTATCTGGTTGTGATGGCAAATAAGAAGGGCAACGAGAAAGAGTTTTACATTTTTATTGCTTTGGCTGTTTTGTTTCAGCCTGTTTTAAAAATTTCATTAGGCAGGAACTTGTGGAATCTGGTGGACATAGGTGTAGCGGGATGGCTGTTGTATTCTGTTTTTGTTGGTGCAAAGGCGAAGGATAATTAGTTTCAAATTTTTTAGAAGTTTTACTTTCTCACCATCAAAACAATATTTTCTACGTGGTGCGTTTGTGGAAACATATCCACTGGTTGTATCTTGATTACATTATATTTTTCCTGAAGGGTTACTAAGTCACGCGCTTGCGTAGCCGGATTGCAACTCACGTACACAATTTTTTCGGCTCCGCTTTTGAGCAAAACCTGCAAGACTGCCGGGTGCATTCCTGCACGTGGCGGATCTGTGATAATCACATCGGGCTTACCATGTTCACTGACAAAAGTATCGGTAAAAATATCTTTCATGTCGCCTGCAAAAAATACCGTATTGTCAATCGAATTTACCTGCGAATTTATTTTTGCATCTTCAATGGCTTCAACCACATAATCAACACCAATTACTTTGCCTGCTTTTCCTGCAACAAAGTTGGCAATGGTCCCTGTCCCGGTATATAAATCATACACCACTTCATTTCCTGTTAGTCCGGCAAGTTCTC
>OMJH01000086.1 GCA_900299295.1 Bacteroidota bacterium | reverse complement strand
TCGAGGTTAACCAAGTATACGTTGAGCCCACATTGCTCGTCAGGTTCAAATTAATCCCGCTACCACTGCAGATAACAGTAGAGGTAGAACTCGTCATTAATGGGGTCGGATTTACTGTGACGGTGACAATGATTGCGGAACCTAAGCATCCTCCGGCCGAAGGTGTCACAGAGTAATTTAACGTTACCGGAGAGGTGGTTGTATTCGTTAAAACATCAGAAATAGTGGCAGAAGATTGAGAAGTTGAACTTTCGCCTGAAACATTGGCATTGGCTGTTGTTAACCAGGAAAAAGTTGTTCCGGCAATAGAGGAAGATAAAGCAACATTTGGAGAAAGCCCGGAACATATACTTAGAGGATTAGGAGTAGCAGAAGCGACAGGCGCGGTGCAAGAACAACTTGGTGAAGAAATGTTAGTTAAAAGCGTTGCACTACAAATGGATTGAGTTTGAGCAAAACCACCCGAAGCTCCTGTGAATCCCCAATAAACACTGGAGGGATTGGTAAAGTTAGTCCGAATATTACCGTTATAATTTGCAACCTGAACACCATCGAAGAAAACAGTATACTTATTTATGGCTGCATCCCATGTGATGCAAACATCATGATTCAAACCATCAACAACTGAAACTCCGCCGGATTTCAAACATGAAGGAGAGACCAATGCATTTGCTGCATCCATTATTCCATTTTTCTGAATAGAAACATGATTGCAGCTGATATCATTAACTCCGTTAGCAGAATTATCCCAAGTATCAAATTCTACAGCTACTGAAGGAGAGATAGGACATGGGGCACTTTGACAATTACTACCGTCTCCTTGAGCGTAACCAATTCCACCAGCCCTACCACCAATAACTTGAGGCACACCTTCGGTTTGAAGAAGAAAAGCCATGCCGTCACCTGTTGCAGTATTGGATCCGAAATTTGCAGAAAAAGTTAGCTTAAACGATTGATTGAGATCAATAGGAGTACAAGCCCAAATTGCACCATTTTGAAAACTTCCGGACGTAAACGTTACACAGTTCCCGGCAATGGAAGCAGAATTGATGGTTTTATACCCCCCCGCTGTACAATTACTTGGGGCACCTCCTGAAGCAATTAAAGCAACACCATTTAACGATAAAACTTGACCTGAAATCCAACCGAGGCACAGATAAAAAAGAAATAAAAAAAATCGTATTTTAAATCTCATTTGCTTCTTAAATTAAAAATCATTGGTTCAAAAATAAATTAATATTGTAAAACATACAATAAGGTAAAAAATTTAACAAATAAGAAAAGGAACTGTATGTTGAATCCCAAAAATATTGCTAAACAATCTATTCGTTGTTCAAAAGAATTATTTAAAATGGAGAAAATTAGTTTAAAAAAATATTTAAATCAGGAAATTTTGTGAAAGCATGTACTAAACAAGCAACAAAAAAACCCCTGAAAACATTTGATTTTCAGGGGTTTAAAAGTTTTTTACAGTAGCCCGTACGGCTGTTGAAAACTCGTTCTTAATCTGTGTTCATCAATTCTTGTATAAGCTACAATAACTTGATAAACAATGACATACAGGATAATTTCAAAAATCAATTTCCGATGAACCTCGATAAAACCCGATAAAGTAAGAGAAAAAAATCCACCTGTTTTTCCACCTGTTTTTTTCTTCATTAAACTTTATATGAACCTAAAAAGTACATAGAAAAAATTGCACAGAGAAAGATTTATCGATGGTGGCAGCAGTTGATTCCCTTCCTTTTGAACTCCGTTTTTTAAATAATGAATAAACCCAACAGCGGCAATCTGGTTAAGGATTTCTTCTGCAAGATCGACCAGTTCGTCGGCAGCGTATTGTTCATCCTTTTCCAGCTCTTCCAGGGCAACCCTAATTTTGAGGTTAATCCCTTTGGGGAGATTCAATTTTGAGGCCTGGACCAAGGAGTTGTAATGATTTGTTTTCATTTAGACAGTTTAAAGATTACGTTCAAAGCCAACTTCAATTTAAAACTAAAAAAATTAACTTAAAAATTTATACGGCAAAAGTGTAACTTTTTTTATTTCTGCATTATAGGACCAAACCATACTACTTCAATTATGAATGATCCTATCCGCTTAAAAGCATCCATACAAACCGAATACGGTGATAAATCCATCCGCCAAATAAACAGAACAATTTTGTTGATTAAAGTTTGTGATCTTTTTAATAATGAAAGTTTTATCTTTCTAATTACATTTTTATTCATTCTTGGGGGTATACATTTAACATCACACTTAGGTTATGGCAGTTTAGCCGAGTCAATAATTTTTCATCTTCTGATTTATCATTTTTACTATAAAAAGGCGCTATTGAAAGACAGCGATGTTAATCATCGTGAATACCGGTTTATTATTGAGTGTCTTGAGGAGTTGAAGACGAATAAAAACTGATTTTAGCCTTATTTTTTTTAGTTAATGTGTAATATTTCTTCACCAAACAAAGTATTAAGCGTATGCGAAAACTCAATCACACCCTGTTAGCCGTTCAGTTACAAAAGGCAGCTGAACAGATTAAGACCATTACTCCTGATTCCGAAAATAAGGAGGAGGCGCTAATCCCGTTTAATCCCGTTTTTAGTGAAATAAATAAAATCCTGGGCACTGAAACGCTAGAGTCGATGTGCTTTTTATACGTGTATAATGAATCATTAAAAGGTTCAAGAACGGATTGCAAAGAAATTGTTTCAAATTATTCTTTACCGAATTCTTTCACCACAGCAGTTCACGATTCTTTTTTAAAGCTGCAGTCAAAAAATCTTTTTCTCACTGAAAATTGTTCACGCGGCTATAACATTGAGGCCGTTGTTCCCAACGCACTACAGGTAAAGATTGAGCGGTTACAACCTGCGGGAAAAGACATTAAAAGCAAAATCAGTTTTTATGGAAAGATCATAAAACAAATTGCCTGCGATAAGGAAGTGTTCAAATTTTATATCCCCGATCTTATCAGAGAATTAAAGAAAAGTAACAGCCGTGAAATAGATGATTTCATCGATGAAAATCTAAAAACTGATTCAGAGCTCGTGTTTTTCGTATTGACTGCCTTTCATGCGCTGAGCGGAGAAACCTTCAACAGCCTGGATTTTATGACGATTGATAGTCTCAGTTCACTTCAAAAAGATAAGGAGTTGTCTGATATTTTATCGGGTGAAGGTCACTTGTTTGATAGTAAAATTTTGCATGTTAAAAAAGATGCAAATGAAAGTTTACTATTTGAACCGGCTTCCGTTGGAATAGAAATAATTTTTGGAAAGCAAACAGCACAAAGCCTGTCAAAAATTGCAAACAGTTTCACTACCGGCACTATCACCCATCCGAAAGCCATCAAAGCATTGCCTTTGTATTTTGGAGATGAGCTGAATAAAGAGATCAAAAAAATTGGCAATCTTATTTTAGAAGAGGGATATGACCGGTATCGAAACAGGATGACCGAACTTGGTAAAAACCAAGGTGTAAGTATTCTGTTGCACGGCGAGCCGGGTACAGGTAAGACAGAGCTAGTCATGCAATACGCAAAGCAAAGCGGAAGAAAAATTTTTCGTGTAGAAACATCTTCCATTAAAAGTAAATGGATTGGTGAATCTGAAAGCAACACAAAAAAAATTTTTAAAGAATATGCAAACATGTGCGCGTCTGAATCCATTACTCCGATTCTGATGTTTAACGAGGCAGATAGCTTAATATCAAAAAGGATCAATCTGGTATCGAGTGCTGATTCAATTTCCAATACCATGCAAAATATCCTACTTGAAGAACTGGAGAAATTTAACGGGATATTTTTTGCCACGACCAACATGATTGGCAATATCGATGAAGCATTTGACCGGCGATTTTTATTTAAACTGAAACTGGATCTGCCAAATAAAGAAAGCCGAATGATGATTATAAAAGATAAAATGCATTTTCTCAGTTCCGGTGAAATTGAAAAGCTGGTCGAGTATTATCCACTCAGCGGAGGAGAAATTGATAACGTCTCAAAAAAAATTGAAATTGAGAATTTATTGAATGGCTGTTTTCCCTCTTTTGAAGAGACAGAAAAATTGTTCAGAGCAGAGCTGGCGTTTAGAAATAAAAGCAAGGGGAAGATTGGGTATTGAGGGGTCAGTCGCGAAAAAAAAAGACAAGTCAGAAACATATTTTTAATATCATCTAAGAGAAATTTGTAATATTTTCAGGTAATTTTTCGCGAAGACAGTTTCATTTATAAATTCCCTAAATGTGAGGGTATATTTATTATGAAAGTAGTTTTGCTTTTTGAGCGTTAAATTCTTTTTCCGTCAATAGTCCTTTAGATTTTAAGTCAGCAAGTTTTTGCAATTCGTCTGAAATAGAAATATTCCTTGACAGCGTTGGCCTGGGAATTTCATACTGAGTAGTGTTAGTAACAATAGCTTTATTGACCGCATTAACAATTTTTTCAACTAAAATGCTATCGGTTGAAACAAAGACGTCCTCAAAAAATTCACTTGAATTGGTAATTATTCTAACAGTATACTTTCTTTTTATAGCAACGAGCTGATATATAGATCCAATAACTAATACTGCACCCATAATTCTAATCCAACCATCTGGTATGCAGCACCACATACCAAAAAATAGTAAAATAAAATGCAACATTCTACTTGACCTTCCAATTTTGACAGATGATATATTACGTATTGAATAAGTCTTTTTATCTACTACAAATCTTGAATTAGATACGATTATTTTTTCGTCTTGATAAAAAACTTCTTCTTGCTCATTATTTATCTCCATATTCTAAAACTTGATTATATTGAAAGCTGAATTCAACAAATAAGTACTTTTTTTTTAAAATTATTTCTTATTTAAAGTCCTTAAAAGAAATTCTATTCAATTCAACCGTAAATTGAGTAACTAATTTTTTTCTCTTTTGAGCCTTTATGAGTACTAAAACCCATCCTAAAAAAATTATTAAAAAACCAACAAATACATGAATGGCAAGACAAACAAAACCAATAATTGAACAAATAAGTAATTCGTAAATTCTTAGCCCAAACAATTTAGAAATAGCGTTTTTATTTAAAAATTTGCTATCGGTGGAATTATTAATAACTAACAAGTAATTTCGCTTCACCTGACCCTTTAATACAGCCCAAACTATACCAATTTCATTTCCGCCCCTAATAACCAAATCAAAATCGGAAAATTGAAAAGAAAATTCCTTTCCATTATTATCAGATATTATTAAGTCATCAAAAACCGTATTAAAAGAAGACACTTCGTTTATTTGACCGAAAGTATTACCACCTATTGTATTTATAGAACCTCCTCCACCTGAAACATGAATTTCAGATCGTTTTGCCTCTTTTAAAACTGTCCCCACTTGATAATAGATTTCGTATACTCTATTATCTAAAAAAATATCATTTAATTTTTTCATAATGTTTTTTTTAAAAAAAAATATTTTGAGCTATTTGGAAGTTTACTTTTATACTAAAAAAAACTTTGTTTTTGTAGTTTTTAAATTCGAATACATTCTGTTTGAAATGTTTTTTTACCAGTAGCACAGGAAAAAACAAATGACAAAAACAAGAAATTTAATGTAATTTTTAAAAACTTCATTGGATAAATTTTTATTATTTTTAATTCTAAACGATAGAAAAATTTATTTATTGATTCAAAGATAAGAATTACCCTACAAAAAACCATTTTGATTACCTTTTTAAGTACAAAACATAACCCATTCTGAAGGGCTCCAATTATTAGGACTAGCTTAATTAGAAAAAACGGCGTTAATTTTTTTTTCCACTTTTCCGGAAAGGACAACATCATTATGTTGTTCAATTAGGTATTTAAGATCAGCGTTTATTTTTTGGGCGTTTGGGTGATTTCTGACCCATTGTAGATTGTGGTTTTTACCTTTGACTTGATACTTAGCAACGGCGTAATTTGCTTTTATCCGCCTTTTTTTTATTCCATCCTGAACTCTAACATAAATCTCATAAAGTCCATTCCGGTTTTTTTTGGAAGCTAATTAAAGTGATGCTTTCATTGTAGAATAAATTATTTTCTAAAGTAAATTTCAAGAAAATCCACCTACAAATCCACCTGTAGTAACAAAAAAACCCCTGAAAACACTTGATTTTCAGGGGTTTAAAAGTTTTTTACAGTAGCCCGTACGGGAATCGAACCCGTGTTTCGTCCGTGAAAGGGACGCGTCCTAACCCCTAGACGAACGGGCCATAAAAAAAAAGAACAATCCAAACTCGAATTTTGGGAGTGCAAATATAACATTTTTTTATTAAATAAAGAAAATACTAAAATTTTATCTCACGTACATTAAAAAACTGAAGCTGACCATCATCACTTCCACACACCATTAATCGACCGGCCGGATCTACGCCCTTTATACGTCCGAAATGCAACTGCTCATTACCTTTTATTGTAAATTCATGTTCCTTGTCCAATAAATGCAACAAATTATGATAATTGAAATCAATTTCTGAGCGCTCACCACGGCGAAGCATTAAATACCATTTCTCAATTGATCTGCACATTTCTCTTATTACAGTGATGCAATCATAATCTTCAAAATTTAATTGTTTCATTGAAATTGCGTTTGGGATTTCTTCCGGAAAAAATTCCTGATTTACATTTAACCCAATCCCAATTATAGATGCGTTCAATCGATTATCTCGTAATATATTTTCAATCAAAATACCACAAATTTTTTTACCATCTGCTACTATATCATTCGGCCATTTGATTTTAATATTAACCGCTTTCGGCAGATTTACTGACAGGAAGTCATAAACACCAAGCGAAACAATTTTACTCAGCTGAAAGCTGTCCTTTAAGTCCAGAAACCGCGGAAATAAAATCAAGCTCATCGTGACGTTCTTCCCTGTATCTGAATACCATCTGGCCCCGCGTTGTCCTCGTCCTGCAGTTTGGTTAGTGGTAAATATTACAGTACCTTCAGCTAAATTAACGGACTTCAACAATTCAATGGCATGCGAATTGACAGACGGGCAATCGCTTAACTCAATCAGGTTATGGCCGGTAAAAAGTGTATCCAAAAAAAACAGAACTTAAACTCGTAGGAAAAGATTACTTTTGCTCGTCCAAAATTAACGTAAAAAACTTAAGGTTAATCACCTTTCTTCAGGTCAAACCTGAACAATTTTTATGACGAAAAAAACAATTAAAAAAGCAGCAAAAAAAACAACGACTAAAAAAACTGCAACTTCAAAGACAAAAACTTCGGAGAAAAGGTCTGCCAAAAAAAAATCACCAACTGCTAAAAAGAAAAACGATGAAGCAGCGGCATTAGCCTCATTCGTTGTGAAAGGCATGCAGGAGAAAAAAGCCAAAAACATAACTATTTTAGATTTAAGGGGAATAAGTAATCGGGTGAGCGACTTTTTCGTTATTTCTGACGCGGATTCTACAACCCACGTTAATTCAATTGCCGGCTCTGTAGAAGAAACCGTCAAAAAAAACACAGGTGAAAGACCTTTTCATAGTGAAGGTTGGGAAAATGCTCAATGGATTTTGATGGATTATGTGAATGTTGTATCGCATGTTTTTTTACGTGAAACCCGTGAATTTTACAATTTGGAATCCTTATGGGCCGACGCTGAAGTAGAACATATTAAATAAATTTTAAAAAACAAATGAGTCAGGAAAATCAAAATAAACCATCATCTGATAATTCAAACGGAAATTCAAATGCCGGGAACAGAAAAGGCCCTCCTCCACCCCGAAATAAACCTTCCGGTCGAATGAACCCGAAAGGATCTTTCAACTTCTATTGGTTGTATGCAATCGTGGTTGTGGTACTGCTTGGACTTGTGTATTTCGACATGCTTGGCGTTGGACCCACCAAGTATCCGATAGAAATGACAACCTTGAAAAATAATCTTCTTTCCAAACCGGGATATGTTAGGCAAATAATTGTAGTAAATGAAAAATATGCGGAAATAACTGTCAATATTGATTCAATTAAACGGGATCCATACTTTAGAAACCATACACCGCCTTATGTTTTTCCCGAAAAATACAAAGGCCCGCACTTCACCTTAATTGTTCCAAAGGAAAAATTCATCGACATTGTAGAGAAATCACAAAAAGACGTTCCTAACGAATTGAAAGTTGATCCTTCCTTTGTTGAAAGAACCGACTTAAGTGATCATCTCGGCTGGCTATTGCCGATTATCATCATGGTTGGATTATGGTTTTTCCTGATGCGACGCATGTCCGGCGGTGGCGGCGGCGGTCAGATTTTCAATATCGGAAAATCAAAGGCTGTTCTGTTCGATAAGGACACCAACGTTCACATTACTTTCAATGACGTAGCTGGTCTTGCTGAAGCAAAAGTTGAAGTGATGGAAATTGTCGATTTTCTGAAGAATCCCAAAAAATACACTGAGCTTGGAGCAAAAATACCTAAAGGTGCTTTGCTTGTTGGCCCTCCCGGAACCGGCAAAACCTTACTCGCAAAAGCAGTTGCAGGCGAAGCTAAAGTTCCATTTTTCTCGCTGTCTGGTTCCGACTTTGTTGAAATGTTTGTCGGGGTTGGAGCAAGCCGTGTAAGAGACTTATTCCGTCAAGCGAAAGAAAAAGCACCTTGTATTGTTTTTATTGATGAAGTAGACGCCATTGGCCGTGCGCGCGGAAAAAGTATCTCAGCCGGCGCAAACGATGAACGTGAAAATACATTGAATCAGTTGTTGACTGAAATGGATGGCTTTGGCACCAATAGCGGGGTCATCATTCTTGCCGCAACAAACCGTGCTGATATCCTGGATCGCGCATTACTTCGTCCGGGCCGATTTGACAGACAGATTTATGTTGACATGCCGGATATGATTGAACGAAAAGAAATTTTCACTGTTCATTTGAAACCGTTGAAACTGGAGGCTGATATTGATATTGATTTTCTCGCGAAACAAACTCCCGGTTTTTCAGGAGCAGACATCGCGAATATTTGTAATGAAGCTGCATTGATTGCAGCTCGCCAAAATAAAAAAACAGTAACGAAGCAGGATTTTCTGGATGCAGTGGATCGTGTGATTGCTGGTCTGGAAAAGAAAAATAAAATTATTACACCGCACGAAAAAAAGATAATTGCCTATCACGAAGCTGGCCACGCTACTGTAAGCTGGATGTGCGAATACGCTTCGCCATTGGTGAAAGTGACAATTGTGCCGCGTGGTCGTTCATTGGGCGCTGCATGGTACCTACCGGAAGAACGTCAGCTAACCAACAGTGATCAGTTAGAAGATGAAATTTGCGCAGCATTGGGTGGACGTGCTGCCGAGGAATTGATATTCGGTAAAATTTCAACCGGAGCCCTCAGTGACTTAGAAAAAGTAACGAAACAAGCTTACGCAAGTATTGTCTATTACGGATTAAACGAACGCATTGGAAATATTTCCTATTACGATTCCTCTGGACAAAGTGAATATTCGTTCGGAAAGCCATATAGCGAACATACTGCTCAAGCCATTGATGAGGAAGTGAAGAAAATGATTGACAAAGCATACAAACGTACACTTTCAATTCTCTCCGTAAACAAAGAAAAACTGGCTGTTCTGGCTGAAAAGCTTTTGGAGAAGGAAGTTATTTTCAGGGATGATCTTGAAGCTATTTTCGGAAAACGACCGTTTGAAAAAGAGCTTCCTTATGCAACTGAAATTCAGAGTTAAACTATCATCACCGGAATATCAAGTTTGTGCCGGACACTTTCCACGGTTGTTCCGAATAATAAATCCTTAAGTGTAGTATGTCCATGGCTTCCTAAAATTAAAAGGTTTGCATTGGATTTTTTTACCAGCTCCGGTATTGATTTTTTTGGATTTCCATATCCCAACATTGCCCGGGCCTTATAACCCTTTTTATGCAATTGTTTTACATAATTAGATAAATGCAATTGGTCAGTAATTGTCTCATGATCGAGTGAATCTTTTCCGGCAATAAACGCATTTGGCGTTTCTACAATATGAACGAGAACATAGTTGGTTAAATTTCCTCCAATCAATAAAGCATTGTTGATTGCCTTTTCATCACTTGAACTAAAATCAACGGCAATTGCAATGCATTCAGGAAGGGCGGGTGCCTGTAAACACAGTTGCAACGGTTCGCCATGTAATTGACTTATTTGTGAAATGCCAGACGAGAAAAATGGCTTAAAGAAAATATACAACAGTAATAATAAGCTAGCAACACAAACCGGGAGAACAATAAATAGTAGTATATTTTTCCAGTCAGGATCCGATAAACCATTCAAAATAAAAACGTAAACCAAACGTAAGTTTAAAGAAATGATAATCCAAGCAGAAATCCAGGAAATCAGTTTCGTCCAGAACCCGATGGCATATTTCCCCATTCTGGATTTATCACTTACAAAATGAATAAGCGGCACCACTGCAAAACTCAATTGAAGACTCAATAAAATTTGAGAAAGAATCAAAAG
>OMJH01000085.1 GCA_900299295.1 Bacteroidota bacterium | reverse complement strand
TATCTTCCCAGTCAGTTACCGCTACACCGGTAAATTTTAATTCCTCGCGGAGCAATTTTGTAAGAATGTCTTTATTACCATGAACGGGAATACCGTTTATTTCACCTGAATTTATCATCGCAGTTTTTGCACCATTGTCAATTGCAATTTTAAAAGTTGGAAGAAAATATTCACGTAACTCACGCTCCGGTATCCATGCCGGGGTGCGATCCTTTCCACTTAACGGAAAACTATATCCCAAAAAATGTTTCATACAAGCTGCCACCTTATTTTTATCCGCTACATTATTTCCCTGATATCCTCTTACAACAGCAGCGGCAAATTCACAAGCGAGATAAACATCTTCACCATAGGTCTCAAAAAAGCGAGACCAAAGCGGTTGTCGAGCAATATCAAGAACAGGAGAAAAATTCCATGGAATTCCGGAGGCACGTACTTCATAAGCAGTTACAGAGGCGGCTTCTTCTGCGAGTTGAGGATTCCAGGTAGCTGCCTGAGCAAGCGGCTGAGGAAATAATGTAGCCCCGACAGTATAGTTAGCACCGTGTATGGCATCAATGCCGTACAACACCGGAATCTTCAATTTAGTTTCTTTAGTAGCGAGTTCTTGTATGCGATGAATAATTTCGTTCCAGTGTTCTTTTGTATAGGTATGCCCTCCACAATTTAAAACAGAACCTACTTTATACTCAAGTATAGCCTTGCGTAATTTCGCGTCATCCAATTCGTGTGGTTCTTTCAAATTATAAATTTCCCCTTTCGAAATAACATCAAGATTCAGTTGAGTCATCTGACCCACCTTCTCCTCAATACTCATTTTAGAAACAAGTGCATTTACTTTCAATGAAATTTCCGGTGAATAGTTTTTTTTATTTTGTGCAGTGATCACAAAAACAAACAAAAAAATTGCCTGCAAAAAGTAAATTAGTTTTTTCATTGATTTGAATTGCCTTTCACTTTTAATATTCCCCATAATGAAGGATTCAAATGAAAACCTTCAGCGTGATTGCTTGCCCACCTGAGCTGAGATGTTCTTTTCCCGCTTTGGTTTCCGCAATCGAGTGCAAATTCAAAACCGTAGTTTTTACCTTCAATAAACTTGAATTCGCCAAATGTACTAAGTGGTATTTTTGCTTCGAAGGAATATCCGCCGGGAACGATGACCGTTTTTATTTCACCGCCTTCAATTCGAGACTTTTTTTTCCAATTCCATAAGTAAGCATCGGCACCAAGTTTAATTCCCAACTGATAATCGCTGAATAAATACCTTGTCCGATTTGGGTCTGCGTCAGGATTTGATCCAAAAGCTATTTCAATTGCATCTCCATTCCATATTTCACTATTATTTTTAGTGTTTGACAGTGGAGAATCATCGTTAATTATCCCTCCCACATACAGAAACCGTTCATCAAAATTCAGAAAGAAATTTGCAACTTTTTCAAATTGCACCGTGTCACCGTGCCATTCATTTACACTTAAACTACCATCAATTGTAATTTGATTTTGCAAATTAGAAATTGTTATGGAAGGTTTTAATAGACCTTCAAATGGAACTAGTGTAACCTCATCAATGAATAATTCTCCGTCAGCTTCAAACTGAATTATAAATTGCTTAATGTTAGAAATATCTAAATCGTTTTGCTGATACGGAAAAGCACTTAATGGAATAATGATTTTTGTCCAGTTACCGGTTATATTCTTACCAATGATATAGGCAGGGGAAAATCCGGTATAAGATTGAATTCCTGAATAATCCTCAAGCGCTAAAGCCAATGGCAATCCTTTCAGCGAATCCCCCTTTGTTTTTGCATAAAACTCAATTGCAGTTTTATTCATAATCGTTCCCATGTCCTTCCCTTGCCAACCGCTCCAGCCGATACCCATTCCAATCCAGTTACAACCTCCTGATATTTTATCCCATTTAATATGTAAACAATTTTTGCCCCGATATGCACCATTAGATTCATTTGCAACGGTAATGCATTTCTTATTTTCAGTAAACCATATTTCACTACTAATAGTTTCATGATATAAATCAACTGCATAAAAACCATCGATATTTTTCACTTCAGTTTTAGCTTGCTCATCATACAAACCGGAATTTTTAAATACGGATTTACGATTGCCTTCCACGTTAACCTGATCCAGTTTAATTTCCTGTGTTACATTTTGTGAAAGCAGAAAATTATCATTGGCAATGACAAACAAAAAAATGAAAACGATCAAAATATATTTCATCAGGGTTCTAATGGACTGTTTTGTGTGAAAATTAGATAATCCATTTTCGTTTTAGAAAAACCTGTTGTTGGATTTGCGAGATGCAACACCGAAACCCGCAGCAATTTATCAGGATTATGAACCTTATTTCCTTTAGGAACTCCCGGAGCACCATTAACTAAAGTTACAAGATCAGCATATTTTAATGAAATAAGTTTCCATCCTGTCCAGTTGACCGGCAGTTGGTAGTCGTATTCATCTTCGGTGGTACTTTCAAATGTTCCGTTGTTATTATCATCTTCGCGAAACTGAAACAATAACAATGCGTTGGTTATTCCCGGTTCGCCCCAAACCATTACGTTGAAATATTCATTATTTGGATTTGTGCTCAGCGGATAATGCGCATTTCCAATTGCTGTTGATGGAAATTCTATGAGTCCTATCAGCCAATCCCAATTTACAGTACCTGCCATATTGTAATAATTGTTCCCCTGCGGTACAGAAACAGCATTGCTAATTTGAAAACTCATATTTGCACCGGATTGAATAAAAGTGGTCCAGCCACTATTAACACCAGATTCAAAATCAGTAACAAGGCATCCATTATTAATTTTTGGAGCAATAACTTTAACCGAATCAAGCAAGGTGTCATGTTCAGTAGGGAAAATTAATGAAATAGCACACCACTCTGCATTAAACATTGGCAGCGTAGTTGTACTTCCCTTCCACAATGAGTTACTGATATCAATAATTTTTGATTTTCCGGTTAAAATTTTTTCAGCACCAGTGGAAAGTCCTTTTATATGAATTTCCCAATCCACCATTTTACTGGTTTTTGCGGTAAAAAAAGCTTGCTGCCCGCTTGAAAAATCAACACTATCCACACTACATTTAAACGATTCCATAATTTGAAAAGGACCGTACAAGTCATTTAAATCAGGTCCTTCAAACTGATCTTTTTGTTTGTTGCATCCGTAAAATAGCGTTACGATAAGTACAAAGTATCCTAAAAATTTATTTTTCATAAATTAATATTTCATATTAAATACAATTAAAAACTGGTTAATTCCGTATGACAAATCTGATTGTAATTTGTTGTTATTATCAAACTGCTGATAAAGCGCGGATAAAAAAATCTTTTCTGAAAAGCGATAACGCAATCCTCCGCCAAGCATTCTTTCAGTTAGTCTTACCTTATAATCGCTGAAGTCGACAACTTGTGTATACGAATTTCGTCCGGCAATTTGTTCATTTCCGTTCGCCTGATTTGAAAAATAACCCCCGATTAAATCAAAATTTTCATAAAACTCAAATTCAAACCCGGCAGATATCATTGTTGAGTTAAGCTTTATTTTTTCAAATTCAATTTCACTGACTCTCGCGGTATTTTGAACTGCGACTCCGGATGAAATTTTAAAATTTCTTTTAAGTTTAAAAATTCGATGAAGGTTAATTTCAGCATTAGCATACGAAGATAAAAATGATTTTAAAATTTTAGTCCCTTGCCCTTTTACTTCAGTTAGTGAATACACCTCACCGGAAATTTTAAAGAATTCATTTTTTGGGGTAATTGTTGTTTTCAAAAATACACCCTGACGATTAAACGTAGCTATGCCAAAAGGCAAAACATTGTTGTATGCCGGATTAAAATTCATCATAGAGTTACTGATTGAGCGATTGTAAATTTTGACATCCCTCACCATATCATATAAAGAAACGCTGCGTAAAACTTGTTGGTTCGTATACCTGTCATAACTTGATAAAGTAGAATTATAATTGATACGTTTTGATTGTGCACCCATACTTCGAAAATCAGGTGAGGTATATAAGTAACCGATCTGAAACCCAATGCCCGAAGGTTTATGAGCAAAGCTCAGTGCTGAGTTAAGAAAATCTCCACTGATTTTAGGAAAAAGTGAATCTGATTTGTCAAAATAAGTAGAAGAACCCATTTCAATTTTTGCAGCAGCCTCCCATTTCACTTTTGAAATTTTATATTCAGCATTTAAACTACCCACATTATTTCTAAATTCTTTTTTTTCGGACGAGGTTCCGATCAAATCAAACAAACTGACACAATTTATTCCGAAAAAAAAATTATTACTCTGCTGAATTCCGATATTACCACCGCCAAAAAAACGATCGGGCATAGAATTAAAATCGGAAACATTAATCCTATTGATAAAACCGTTGAATTTAATTTCCTTGATGAATTTTGCAAACTCAAGTCCGAAATCGGCTGTTGCGCCCTGTTGCCTCCAGGTATTTTTTATATAAAAGTTTTCATAATTTACAATTTCCCGTTGCAAATTAAAAACACCGGGAAGTGTAAGTTGAATGTCTTCATCATGATTATAAAATGTATATGGAGTTAATTTGTAATTAATATCACCCAATTGATAGCGCACTACATTTGCAATCACACCCTTCAGCCAAACTTGTC
>OMJH01000084.1 GCA_900299295.1 Bacteroidota bacterium | reverse complement strand
ATCGCGGAGCAACGGATTTGGTCCGGAGGTGAAGCGAAGAATAATGCTGGGGACATTTGTATTGAGCGCGGGGTACTACGACGCGTATTACAGCAAAGGGCAACGTGTTCGTCGCCTGCTGCGCGATAAGACCATGGATATTTTCAAAAATTACGATATCATACTTACACCAAGTACGCCCGGACCCGCTTTCCCTTTCGGAAAAAATTCTCAGGATCCGATTAAAATGTACCTAGAAGATATTTTTACTGTGCTTGCAAATCTGACAGGCATTCCGGCAATATCAGTTCCCGTCGGTAAAACCTCCGGGGGTTTACCATTTGGGGTGCAGTTTATGGCAAAACCCTTCGCAGAAAGCGATTTGTTGGCGTTTTCTCGAGATTTTGAGGAAAAATTCGCCAATAAATCCTAATTTTTTTAATTCCTTTTGTTGTTTCCCGTCGATTCGCTTGAGCGTTTTCTATTGCTAAACGTCGGGGTTCTTCACATAATTGGGTGAATAATGTTGTCTGCCGAGGTTGTTTTTAACAGTTGCAATCCGTATTATTGTTAGATGTGTAACTTAATATTAAGTTGACACTATAATTTATTATTTTTTAGACATGACTCAAATTCGCCTTACGTTACTTTTTGTAGGACTTGTGGTTTCGATTTTTGGATTTGCACAAATAACACTTCAGGACGATCCGGTAGCAGCAATGCTCGACAGTCTGGCAAATAAAAAGGTGCTCCAAACTGCACTGGCAAAACCGGTGTATCCAAAAACAAACAAATACCATTTCGCTCCTGATTCAATCCCTGTTTATGATGATTTTATTTATGAGGCAAGATGCGCCAAGCTCGATGCTGCTTCGCCATTTGATTTACAGTATCATGCTGAAGTAAGAGGGTATATTGAGTTGTATACATTCAGAAAACGTGAGTTGGTGCAGCGGATGATGGGGGTCTCTCAATTGTATTACCCACTTTTTGAAGAAATTCTGGACAAGTACAATTTACCCCTCGAATTGAAGCATTTGGCGGTTATTGAAAGCGCGCTTAATCCCAACGCGAAATCGCGTGCCGGAGCAATGGGTTTATGGCAATTTATGTATCAAACCGGAAAGTTATATGATTTATCCGTTAATTCATACGTTGATGAGCGATGTGATCCTTATAAAGCAACAGTTGCCGCAGTAGAGTATCTTAGAGATTTATACAAGTTGTTTGGAGACTGGCAGATGGTGCTTGCGGCGTATAATGCAGGCCCCGGAACAATTAATAAAGCCATCCGCCGAAGCGGAGGAAAAAAGACATATTGGGAAATCCGACCTTATTTACCCCGTGAAACGCAGGCCTATGTACCGGCTTTCATTGCGGCGAATTATGTTATGAGCTACACCGCGGAGCATAATCTTTATTCCGCTACGCCAAAAAAGGCATATTTTGAAATTGATACCGTTGTTTTACGTGAGCCACTTACTTTCAGTCAGCTTTCGGAAGTGCTTGATGCGACACCGGAAGAAATTGCATATTTCAACCCGATGTACAGAAAAAATATCATTCCCGGAGGAGGCTATAAATTAACTTTACCAAAAAATAAAATCGGAAAATTTATTTCGAATGAAGATGAAATTTATGCGCTCATACACTCAAAGCAGCAGGAGCGCCAGGTGGTTGAAAATGTAAGTATTCCAAAAGAGGTGACGGTTTATCACGTCGTGAAAAAAAATGAAAAAATTACGACTATCGCAAAAAAACATGGAGTAACTGTAGCGAATATCAGAACTTGGAATTATCTGAAACCGAATGCTACACTTAAGACGGGTAAAAGACTAGTACTTTATGTTCGTGAAAAAAGTGCAGAGCCGGTGAATCCTGAGACTGTTGATTCGCAAAAATCAACTTCTGAGAACCAGGTTGCTGAAAATAATAAGCCGGAGAAAAGCACAAATTCGTTGGGAAAAACCAAAACCTACGTGGTAAAAAAAGGAGACAACCTTTACAAAATTGCAAAACTGAATAAGATGAATGTTGAGGAATTGAAAAGAATCAATAAACTCACTGATAAATCAAAATTGCTTATTGGAATGAAATTAAAAGTAAATAGAGGGTAAGTATTTTTTCTGTTGAAGAAAAAAACAGGTTTCTATTTTCTTCCCGTCATTACCATCACTTCAAAATACCGTATAGTTTCTTCGGTCTCTACTCTAACCAAATACAATCCTTCAGCAAGATCGTTAACCGGTAATTTGTTGTCATTCAAAATTTCTCGTTGTAACATTATTTTTCCCTCTGTGTTCATCAGCATTACTTTCATTTTTCCTTTGGCGCCAGCTATAGTAAGTGATTGTCCGTTGGCAACCGGGTTTGGAAACACACGAATGGCATCTTTTGTTGGCGATTCTTGAACCGAAACACTAGTTCCGAGATTAATGTTATCCAGGTATATTGCCTGTCCATAGTGTCCGATATTGGCAAAACGCACCAGCAAATTGGTTGCGTCAGCGTAATCGGCAAGGTCAACAGAATCTTGCATCCAGTCAGTTGGAGATGGAACAAATATATCGCTTTGAAAAGTAGGAGCGCTTGCTAATTGAGATCCTCCCAATTGATAAATTGCGTTCCAAGTTTGACCGCAGTCTACGGAAACGTCAATTCGTAGTGAATCGGAATAAGGGAAACCATATTCGGCGTAAGCGCGCTGAAAATACAAGAGACTTGAATTTGCAGCTTGTAAATTTAGAGCAGTGTACAAATAAGATTCAGCTCCCTGGCTGTCAAAATAATAATTATCAAAACGTGTCGATTGACTGCTTAGCCCAAAACCACCCGCGCTGGCTAAGGTCCATTGCCCGCCGTTTGTTTCATTTTCCAGGAACCACAAGGCTGGAGGAAATGTGGACTCGAAACTTTCTGACAGCATGGAGGGCGTGATAAACGGATTTATATTAATTGTTAAGGTGTCGTACGCGCTTTGTCCAAACGCATCAGTAACTTTAAGTGTGACATCATACGATCCCGGATTACTGAAAAAAACATCCGGATTTCTTAACGTTGAGCTGGCAGGTGTTCCACCGGGGAAATTCCATTCCCATGAAGCGCCGACATGATTCAGCATTGAATGGTCCTCGAAGTGAAATGTATCCGCCTCGCATAATTGAAGCGAACTGAATTTATCAACCATTGCGGTGGCTATCGGGTAAGCAGGAATTTCTTGAAATGTATTTTCCCAGATTCCTTTCCCATAGGTTCCTATACGGATTTTTCCATCGCGGTAAAAGGGGCGAGCGATATTGCTTTTTAATATAGTTGGCAATTGATCGTTTATTTCTATCCAGTTTGCCATCGTATCATTCCTATAAAAAACACTTCGCCATGTAAACGCATACACTCCTCCGGGCGTTGCTCCAATTGTTGTCAGTGATACAATCTCTTCGCTATTGAGTGTCGTAGTTGTAAGATTGGTCCAGGTTTGTCCTCCGTCATTTGATTTGAAAATTTTATTTCCGTTTGAACCCGACGAATAAGCTATCCAGATTTTGTTTTCATTTTCAGGGCTTAGGGCCAATAAAATACGGCTGCTGTTTCCTGGCGGTTTGTTGTTAAGGTAGGCGAAACTCTGACCACCATCAGCACTCCGCCAAATATGTCCGATTGATCCGGTTGCGGGTCGTTGACTGACGTAAATTACTGAAGGATTCGACCGAGAAATTTCAATCTGTTGAACTTTCGCATTTGTATTTGTGCCAAAAGTATAAAGGGAGTTAAACGAGTAAGGGGTTGAAGGGTCAGAACGCCATAATTTGTTGGAATTACCTAGGTAAATTTGATTGTAGCAATTTGGGTGACACTCCATTTCACTGGATTCTGCACTGTAATAACTTTCATTGGGATAAAGTGAAACGCTGAAGCCAAAAATGGTTTGCCCAATGGAAAGTGGAAGTATTTTACCGGCGAGCTCAGAACTAACCACCTTACGGTTTAGACCTCTATTTACATACCCTGAAGCGGGCTCTGCACCACCCAGTTGCAAAAAATTTCCGGATGGATAATTTTGATACCATGATATATTACCGTTATGATAAGCTCCGCCAATGAACACGTCTTCATTCCAGCCGCTGTCAAAGCCCCACCATTCTGTCCCGTGAACACCTTTCATTCGAACCTGATTATCAAATGAAAAAAAATCTGTAGAAAAATAAATTCCTCCGTCGTTGGTAATCCATGTACCTTGAGCCGTCGCCCGAAAATCCTGCATATCCACATGCATATTTAACGGACCACCCACATAGCCTGCAACTGAGGTAAAACTTTGTGCACCATCCACTGATCGCCACAAATTCAATCCGCCAACCAGAATTTCGTCCGCGTTTTGTGGATTAACCATTATTGCGCAATTGTAAAAGCCTTGGTGGTAGGTCCAGCCGGGGTTGCCATAAGCAAGGTTTTGATGTGAGGAGGAATAAGGTCCGCCTACAGGGCTACAAGGTAAAGTCCAAGAACTTCCACCGTCGCTGCTTCGGTAAATACCAATGTACCCAAAATCGTTTGGTTTTGAATCGCCAATGAGGTAGGCGTATACCCGTAAGGAATCATTTGCTGATACCGCAAGCCTCCCTCCCATGTTGACACGTGCCGGGTCTGTAGATGAATACCAACCATTATTCTGTAAGGCAAATGTGGCAGCACTGTCTGCGCTTATAAAAAATTCGCAAATTTTCAATGTTGGATTATCTTTCAAAAGATAAATCGTGGAAGTATTTCCTGGACGACACTTAATGTCGTAGCAACTTTCATTAAAAAGTTTTTGCCAGTTATTCCCTCCATTCGTGCTGCGATAAAATCCATTGTCGGAGGCAACACAAACGATTTGTGGATTTGTTGGGTTGATGAAAATCTCGTTCGGATAAAATCCACTGATATTAATAACCGTATCCCAGTTAATTCCTCCATCCATTGAGCGGACAAGAAATTTATTACTGCCTGCAAATACAACGCTGTCGTTTTGCGGACTTGAAGCGATGGCTCCGATTCCTCCTAGATTTAATTTGAAGCTTATGCATGTCCAGTTTTGACCGCCATCGCTGCTTTTGAAAATATCGCCGGGTTCGGTTCCGCAATAGATAACTTGAGGGTTTGTACTATTTTGATCGATGCAATACACGTTGGTTTGTTCGCCGGTGAGGTTCGCTAGTCCATCAAATACTTGCATAGGACCAACTAATTGCCAGGGCTGATTTGAAAGCGATGATGGATTTTTTTGTCTGTTATTTTTTTTGTCTGCTAAGGGAGGAAACAGATTTTCCGTTTCTGAGCGGGAAATGTTTCCTGCTTCATCTAAAACATGGCGATGAAATCGGGACCAGCGTTTAAAATATTGCGTGTGATAATTTTTTTCAAACGGATGTGTATTATACCACGATTCATACAGTGACTGAACTTCATCTACTGTAGCATTTTCAGAGTACATTTTTTGTGCCCATAGTGGTAACGTAGCGATTTCTATTTCTGAAGGTTTGTAAAAGTTTTGGCCAACACCTATGCTAGCGCTAATGATCAGAATCAGAAAAGCAATTTTTTTCATTTTGAAGAAATAGGTTTAATTCCAAATTACAGGAATGATTTCAATGTGATCAATGAAGCTGATTTTGCAGAAATAAAATCCATCAGCTATATTTTTTCGTTCAAGTGTGAAGGTTGAATCATTTTCTAGTTGATGGGTCTGCAATATTTTCCCGTGGCAATCTAACAATTCAAGCTTCGCATGCATTAAATTTCCGGTAATCGTTAGTGTTGAATTTCCAATGGCGGGATTGGGAAATAATTTTGTTAAACCTACAGAATTTATCTCATTAATTTGAGTGGTAATATCTACTAGAACAGAGTCGGTTTTACTGCACCCGTTATTGTCAGTCACAACAACAGAATACATTCCGCTTGCCAATCCGCTTGCAATAGAATCAATTTGAGATAGTGGATCATTCCACAGAAAAGAGTAAGGCAGGGTGCCGCCTGTTGTACTCACCATTGCTATACCATTTTGTGTTCCCGTAGAAGTTTCCGGAAGCGAACTCAAAGCAAGAACAATATCGGTAGGTTGAGTGATGTTAAATTGAAGAGTGTCAAAGCAAGGCCTTGCATCACTAACAATCACTGAATAATTTCCGGCAGTAAGTCCGCCAACAGAATCAGTAGTTGCACCGGTATTCCAGTTAAATTGAGCTGAAGAAGGAAAGGAAGGCGTTATTGAAATACTACCATCATTTCCTCCAAAACAACTAACTGGCGTGACAACTGTATTTGACACAACAGGAGTTCCGTCAGGAATTGTAACCGTTTCAACAACAACACACCCGCTTCCATGTGTAATGGTTACTGTATAAGTTCCTGCAGAAAGATTGCTGGCCGTATAACCGGTTTGTCCGGTATTCCATAAAAATGTGCACCCGCTGAACATACAATAACAGCCACTGCTGCTTGCTGTTACCTGTCCGTTCGTTCCGCCTTCGCACGTGGGCGGAAATAATCCCCCGAACGAAATCACATATGGATCACTTAAAGTTGAGGTTGTGGTTTCAAAACATCCTGAGGAATCAATCACAGTTAAGGAATAGGCGCCGGGGCCCAAATTAGCGAGCACCGAATCAACAGATCCGTTTGACCATAAATATGTGAATGGAGGAGTTGCAGTGGAAGATAGATTTGGAATAATGTATCCGTTGTTAAAACCATTGCAGGTAGGATTTACTGCTGCTAGATAAGAAATCACACTCCCTTGGCCACAGTCAACTAAATTTGAATTGTATTGCCCATTGAAATTTGTACCCATATAGCTTCCCCATGCAATCCCGCTTGAAGGTAGCTGATATGTTGTAGTTAATCTTTTCACATACATTCCTTTCCATCCCATAGGGTTGGTGCTGTCGGCGCGATACGCATATAAAATATCGATTAAATTGTCACCGTTAATATCTCCAACAAATGGAGTGGAACCAATATTTACTCCTGCTTCATTTGGCGTAATATTGTTCACCGTGAGATTTTGAAAATCAATCAGCTTCAACTGATGTTTGAAACTGCCACTGTTGTTATTTACGGAAATCAATACTTCATCACGACCATCGCCATTACTGTCAAAAGCATTGCCTGAAACAAAATGCAGTTGACTGATGCTGTCCGTATAAATTACATTTCCGGTTGCTCCGTCAAGCATTACCTGATAAAAATCCGTGTAAGAAGGTGCGATTCCTTTGTAGAGCACACAAAATAAATCGGGTTTAATGTTGCCGGTGAAATTTCCAATAACGGGGGCGGCGCTGGATTCGGTTCCCGGAAAATTCTTCGACCATTTTAATGAAAAATTTCCGCCGTAAAAGCGATAAACAGAGCCATTGAATCCTTGCACAAAAATATCACGTGTTCCGTCGTTGGCCATTTTTGCAAGCGATGGGGGTGCAATGAATCCACGTGTTGGATGACTAACCAATGGAATTGCATTGGAAAGATTATTTTGCATTAATCCATTTTGTAATTCAACTGCCCACATTGATCCGCCGAGCGTTTCGCCACCTGTTCCAAATAATACATATAAAACGCCGTTACCTTTTATATCCGCTACAACCGGCGAGCAATAAATCTCGGCACTGTCAGGTGAAACTGCACGTGCCAATCGGTTTCCTGTCACTGCATCAAGCACAAGTAAATGCCCGGGCGGACGATTAGTTTGCCAGATAGGTGCAGCATGATCGCCACCGTTGGCAAGCAGCAAGTCAGGTTTTCCATCCGCGTTCATGTCGGGAATGAATTGCGCAGAATAGAAATTGTACCATCCGCTATCGTTTGGGTTCAGATTGTTGTGCGGGAAGAACTGCCAGATGATATTACCGTTTGCTCCGTTGATCGCATAAAATTGTGCATCACGTCCACCAATGAAAACGTCAGGAATGTTATCGTTGGTGATGTCTTGAAACTGAGGCGAAGAAAAAACTTCGTTACGTGCAGGAACCGACCAAAGTAAGGATCCGTTTGCACCATTAAATGCCAGAATACCAAAATTGGTTTGTTGTCCTTCTTTTCCTGCTCCGATAACAACGTCTTTTATCCCGTCGTTATTCAAATCAACTGCGCGAGGGGATGAATAAGAAACGACAGAGTCAGTGAATGCAGACCACACCGTGGACTGAGAAAAAATTAGTGTGGTTGTAAAAAAAAGTAAAACAGTAATCAACTTTTTCATGGCAAGAAATTATTCACTAAAATTAATAAATGGTAGCGTGTAACAAAACAATTGATGCGTTAAATCCTTCGGCGGCCTTTTTCGCCGTGATACGCGGAGGAGAAAAATAATTCGATGCGTATTCCGTATAGGTAACGGGATGTATTATAAGATGCAAAAATTGTTGTGCCAATACCAACGTCGTATTTGAATTTCCAGAAATTCTGGATTGCAGCGTAAGCGCCAATTGCTGTTTTCGCCGGAGAAATAAAGCGCGGAGGTGTTGAGTCGGCGGCCCATTGGTAGAATAAAGAATAATCAATTCCTCCAAAAGCGGCAAAGTGGTATTTGTTTTTTTCAATGCGTTTTCCCCAACAGCCGTGAACCTGGGTATTGTTTTCATCTCCAAAAACATTTCCGCTCATTAAAACGCCGGATTGAAAATAGTTTTGTTTTATGTGAAAATTAAAATCAACCGCTCCACAAAACTGAGACGTTGGAATTCCGCTATTGATAGAACCGCCGGGTAAACCGCCAACAGTTAAGTAATTGTTCCATTTTGCATAACGTTTACCATCAAATACTATTTCTGCTTTCGGATCATAAGGTTCTTTTTTTGTATCCTGTGCAAATCCCTTGCAAAATGAGATGAGCAAAAAAATGAAGATTAAAATTTTTACAGTAGGTTTTACGCTAATCAAACAGTGATTCATTGACGGCGTAAATTACTTTTCTTTT
>OMJH01000083.1 GCA_900299295.1 Bacteroidota bacterium | reverse complement strand
CCTTGATTTAAACCTGCATCATTGACATCTGAAAAAATAACCAGTCGTTTATTGGAATCAATCATCTCCTGCAAGGTTGGCCACGGCATTCCTGCCTGCTTTGTAAAAGCATAACTGATTAATCCGGAAGACTGCATTTCCGTATCGATGGCATTAGCCGTAACATAGGATTCAAAAATAATTGTAACAATTTCATTGTGATTACTATCCAGGAAAGTTTTAATCTCAGAAAATATTTCTGACAAATGCTGGCTGCCCAGAAACGGAATTCCATGATAAACCACAACTGTTCCTGAAGAATCATATACATCCAGCATTAATCCTCTTACGCCATCACTTAATTGCTTTGCAACGCCAAAATTCTGATTCGGCATCATATAATTATGATCTGCGGAATTGAAAGCATTATGTGTAGTAAGATATGCGACTTCGTTATAATGCTTCTGACATAAGGATATGTCTCCATTGCACTGAGCAACAGCTTCCCCTATGATAAAAACAAAAAAAATAAAGACCCTCATCTTAAAACAAACAATGAAAATCAAAAATAATCAAGTGGGACGACGAAAACAAACCCTGTAGGGTTATCAAAAAAAAGAAAAACAATCGTCTACATTTAGAACATGTTTGATTATTGACCTGCGTAAAGCATTTAGTTTAGCGTAATTTCGATATACAATCTTCGCCATAAAAGGCTTATTTTTTCTCGACAAAAGGCGTTGTTTACTCCTTGATGAATTTACAGAATAAACCTGCGGAGTAACTTTTGTTTTTTCACTTTTCAAGCCTTGAGATTTTCTGTATTCCAGATCCGCTAAATGCTGTTGCTTATGGCAAGGACAATCCGGATTCCTGGGATCGTTAATCGGAAATTTACTTTTCAAAGAATCGCCTTTTATACTCACGTTAGCTGCAAAACAAAAACCTGCGCTGCAAAACAAAAAGATTAATATCCATTTATTCATAGCGCAGGTTTTTAACGTTAGACTTATTTACTTACGGTTATTTTATCCAGATTTGACCAAGACTTTAATTCATTCGTGTAATACAAATAAGCAGATGAGGCGGACGCTTCGAATTGTCCGGGAACTTCGGCTTTTAAATCGAGATTGATTTCACGCTTCGCAGAGGGCTCCAAACATCGATAATAAATAGCAAGCGTATTGCCGATGATTTCATAATAATCCATTACTTTTTTCTCCTGTAATTCCTTCAGTTGCCAGGGTTGTACTGTAAATCCTGCTGGAATACCCAATACCACCATCGTACTTGGAACGCCTTCTTCTTTTTTATTCGTTACCAACGCCTGAAGACGTACGGTTTCTCCCACTTTCACAGATGTAGAAAACAACTTGGTGTTTAATTCAACCGCGCATTCATTTTGACTTAGCGGCGAATTGGTATTCCATGTCACCGAAACTGAATACGGCAAGACACTTTCCTGATTTTCATACTTTACGCCGATTGTGTGGTTCCCCTCGCCAAAAATAAATTTTTCCAATCCCACAAAAACCATTGCGCCTTTATCGCCCGCCTTATAATTACGACGAGCCGCTTTCTTTCCATCCACATAAACAGTTAATTCTCCGTCTTTACTCACCTTTTTACTTTGCTTTGCGTATGCTGTGAGCGCCTTCAATGCAAGCACTGTTCCTTGTGTATTTCCAAACGAACCATAACCGTCGCGTGCACCTACTAACCATTTCATGGAACTGATTAGATTTCCCTGCGGAATCGCAGGCGCTTTCATCATTGCCAGCGCAGCCAAGGAAGTTGATTCAATCAGCAAGGAATGACCTTGTGAATACGTAATGGAATGTTTAGCGCCCTCAAACGAACCATTTTCGGATTGTTTTTTTAAAAGCATATCCAACGCGTGAGTTGCTTTTTGTGTCTCGTTCAGATTATATGCGGCATTGCATACAAGTGCAAGTTCATACAAGTCGTTACTTTTGAGTGCAGTTTCATAAGCCAGCGTAAATTCTTTTTTTATGTCTGTGTAGCCGGCTTCGGACAACGCGTAAACGATATACGCATTCGTAACGCTTTCGCTGGCTCTTCCGAAATTGTCGAGCGCTCTGCTGTTACGGGAAAAACCGCCTTTTCCATCGCGACGCGCCATCAACCACGCCGCTGTACGATCCATCATTGAAGCGCTAACTTCACCACCCACACGTTTCATATCCGCAAACTGCATAAGTCCGTAAGCGGTTAGCGCCTCGTGACCCGGATTACTGCCAAACCACTCATACCCTTTTTCATTCGCTTCAAATGTGATCAATCGCTTGTATCCTCTATCCAATAATCCTGTAGCACTGGCAAGAAGTTTATCGTCTTTCTGATCCGTTGAACGAAGGTAATCCAGTACCATCGCGTTAGGATATGAACTCATTGAAGTTTGTTCGAAACAGCCGTAGGGCTCACGCAAAATTCCTTCTATGCCTTTCAGCAAATCAGATACTACATTCGGATAAGCCGTAACATTTATTTTCAAGGAACCATTCACTGGTTTAGAGAGAAAGAAAGCGTGTGTTTTTTCTTTTTCTTGACCGGAAAAAGATAATCGTTGAGGAAATCCTTTCGATACAATTTTAATGCGCTGCGTCATCGCATCCTTCAATCCACACGAATGAAATGCAACAGAAATTTCAGCATTATCAAACCCTGCGCTCACGCGATAATCAAGATAAATAGTTTTAGCTGCACCCGGCATTATCGTTTGAGTTTCATTAACAAGAGAAAGGGGAACAAAAGCGGAATCAGCTTTTACATACAAGGATCCTCCCAAGGGTTTTTCGGTGTTGTTTTTTAACGTGACCGGAATGGAAACAAGATCCTCCGTTACAACTTCTACCGGCAACTTTGTGCTCAGCTGAAACGGCAATTGCGTGTAGATAGTTTTTTCCGAATGTCCCAGATTACCGTCACTGCCGATTCCTTCAGCAACCGCACGATAGGAGGTAATATCATCTCCCGCATAAAATTCTACAACGGCTTTGCCCGACTTGTTCACTTCAACATTTGGGTTCCAATAAAGTGTTGTACGAAAATCCGTACGCTCTTCCGTTGTCTGATTATTCTTATAAACCGGCGACTGAAATTTTCGCGCACGGTAGTATTTTTTCAGTTCACCTTGTTCATTATGAAAAGCAGCTTTCCCGAAACGCCCCATGACAATCGTATCCATATTTGCATTCGCTTCAAACCCCTTATCAACCACCACTTCCTCTAACTTATTCAGGTTTTTATTTTCGTTACGATTTTTATTGTTTTTCGCTGCAGCTCTGTCCTCCTTCTTTTTCTCCAATACAGCAGCCTCCATCATGTCTTCAGCCACGAACCCGTCCATGTGTAAAGCCTTACCTGCCATTGCCGGTATCATACCTTCACGGTCCATTTCTACCTCACGCATCGCACGCGTCTGCAGATACTTTTTGTCGTATAGATAAACCACAAGATTTTGGTTGTATACGTAAATGAATTGTTGCTGTTCCTGGTAGCCGGGAGCTTTAATCTCCAATTGCAGAGGATCATATAAATCAATATGTTTCAAATTAAAGCGCCCATTTGTATCTGCTTTCAATTCTTTGCCATTTGCAATTTTTAATTGCGCAAACGGAATCGGCTTTTGAGTGAATCCGTTGTAAACAACTCCAGAGATTATGGCCTTTTCGGCAGTATATCTCGGTTGAACCACGTCATCAGATAAAATTTGATCCCAGGTAAAATGACGCCATCCTGCAGTCATCATTAAATAGTCCAGTGCGCGATCCGACTTCGGTTGCGAAGCGTCAAAATAGAAAGCAGGTTCTTCCACTTTATCGCGGATATCCTGTTCCAGTAACAACTGTGATAACAAATTTCCATTTTTATCATCCGCGAAAGAAAGAAACTGATCATTGACCACGGCGAGCGATAAATTTGCCGGAACAAAAAAGCCGCGTTCGTCCTTCACCGTGATATTCATGCGAATTTTTTCGCGCGGCTGATATTTCTCTTTTTCGGTATCCATACTGATGTTGAGTCGGCGATGCTTATTTACAAATATCAGACGCTCACAACGTGCGATTCCGCGGGAATCAAAAAGTGTTACCTGCGCTACTCCGGATGGAATATCATAAGTTGGTACGATAACACGTGTCTGACCAGGCGCAACATTTATAGCATTTGTATAATACGATTTACCACGCATTTGTACCACAAGAGAAAGTTCCTCTTTTTCAGTTGTACCGATTGAAATTCCCATTTCACCATCGCGTGGATTATCGACACCTAAAACATATCCTCGTTCGGCTATCGCAGGAATCGAATAGGAAGCGTCAATTCCTTCAGGCTTGGTAATTCTTGCCATATATTTCTCTCCGGCAACCGGAGTAAACGGAAAGGCTCCCATCCCTTGATGAAAAGATGTAAAGTCGGAAACTTTTTTTCCTTTTGAAGTAACAACTTCGCCCTCAATATCGGCAGGTTTACCAAACTCATTCAATGCGCGAAACGCAAGTTGAGTTGGAATTCCACTGATTAAATCCCCTCCTTCCGGAAAAAAATCGAGACGAATGTTGTTCAACACAATGGGAATACTTCGGGAAACACTTTCAGTACTCCCTTCAAAAGGAATCAATACATTTAAAAGTCCGTCGTTTGATGTTAATTTTTTAGGAAGGGAAAAACGAATGAAAGCAAAGCCCTCCTCGTCGGTTTTGTCACTTTTCTCCAGCAACTTTGCCCCTTGCAACATACCAACGAACCGAAGAGGTTTGGATGAAAAAGGCTTGTTATCATTGGTAAAAACCTGAAGCTTCGCAATTACTTCATCGCCGGGACCAAATGCTTTGCGTTCAAAATCCAATTTCATTTTCAAACGTGGAAGCACAACATCCTGAATCTGAATCTCACGTTCAAAATAATTTTGTTCGCTTTTGTTTTTCATCCAGTTTGTGTAAGCTCGTATTTTATAAATACCCCCTGCAACATCTTCCGTTAAGGCAATATCACCTTCGGCTTTTCCACCATGCGCAATGAGAGTAAGATTTTTAACGGCCGTTCCTTTTGGATCAATGAACTCCAGATGAACGATATCACTTTTCGCGCGGGGTTTCATAGTTGCCGCATTGGTAAGATATGCAGCAAACCAAATATCATCGCCGGGTTCATACATGGGTTTATCCAAATGCAGATAAATGCGCTCTTCTGCTGTAGCTGAAGTATACTCAGTTAATTTTTCACGCAGCTCTTTTAAAAACGGGTTGTCTTTTACCTCCGTAAAATAACGTGAAGGAAAAACAAAGGCCATGAATGCAATGGCGAAAACAAGGGTAAGCAAAAGAAAAAAAATTTTTTGTTTTCCGTGCATTTTCGCCCGGCAGAACAATTCATTGGGTGTTGTTTTCATATATTTTGATTTAAAATTTGATTATGTTTCGAGTAGAAGATGCAGGGTTACATAAAATTCCATAAAACGTTCTTAATTTTTTTAAAATCCGATACCTTAGCGTTATGATTCAATCCCTTTGTGTGTTTTGTGGTGCCTCTTCAGGAAATGATAAACGCTACTCAGATTTAGCTTTTTCAGTAGGAAGATGGTTGGCCTTGCAAAACATTCAGCTTGTTTATGGTGGAGGAGGTATTGGATTAATGGGCAAACTTGCGGATGGTGTTTTGAGCGAAAACGGAAAAATAATCGGAGTGATTCCGGGATTTTTGAAAAAAAAAGAAATTGCCCATGCTCACCTCAGCGAAATGATCGTTACGGATACCATGCATGAACGAAAAATCAGAATGCATGAATTATCGGATGCGGCAATAGCTTTGCCGGGGGGGTACGGAACGCTCGATGAACTATTTGAGTTACTTACCTGGCTGCAGTTAGGATTACACAACAAACCTATCGGACTTCTAAATTTCAACGGATTCTTTAATGCACTTATTGAGATGCTAAATCAAATGAAAACAGCCGAATTTTTAACCCCGGATCACTTTAATCTTTTGTCCGTAAAACCAGAAATATCATTATTAATAGACGCATTAAATATTCGCAAATCGCCATCATCTGCCTCCAATGCCGGAAATGGAATTTAACCCTGCAATTCAATTGCTTTTTTTTGTATTTTAGCATAAATTGTTTAGTATTAACCTTTCAGGAATTTTAATTTTTCTGAAATAAAACTATGAATATGTTCAACAAACCAGGAAAAAGTAATACACCAGAATCAAGTTCTGTCAATCTTATCGGAAACGGCACTCATTTAGTTGGTGATGTAAAAAGTAATGGCGATTTTCGTATTGATGGTTCGCTAAAAGGAAACATCGAGGTAAAAGGAAAACTGGTTGTAGGTCCTCAGGGAAGCGTTGAAGGCGAAATAACCTGCCAAAACGCTGATGTTAGCGGCATCATTAAAGGGAAAATTAATGCCGCCGATTTGCTTACCTTAAAAAGTACTGCAAAAATCAATGGGGACATCACAACAGGAAAAATTGCAATTGAGCCCGATGCTCAATTCAGCGGTACCTGCTCCATGGCCGGAGGAGTGGTGAAAAATATCTCCGCAGGTTCAGCCGAAAAAAGTAACACGGCGCAAGAAGTAAAAGCCGCCTCAAACTAAAGAGTTTTGTCGCTGCTGCTGAATGGCAAAACCTCCGGTTAACTTCATGAAATACGCTTCGATGGGAACCCAAATCGTGGTGACCATTTTAATTGGTGTTTTTGCAGGGATTAAACTTGATTCGTGGCTAGGACTCAAATTTCCTGTTTTTACCGTTGTGTTGAGTCTTGTTTCGGTTGTTGCGGGAATGTACCTTGCCGTTAAAGATTTGCTCAAAAAAAAATGAATAAAGGAAACTTCAAAATTTTATTACTACCCTGCATAATAAGTGCATTAGGTATTTTTATTTTTAATAGATACGTTAAATTATATTCAAACCCCCACGCCTGGTATATTTTAATTTTTTACACACTTTTTACTTTAATAACCCACCTGTGGTTAACTCGAAATATTAAAACAAAGACATTTATAATGCGTTTTTTAGGCGTTACAGGTATTAAACTTTTTTTAAATCTTATTATTATTCTCATTTATGGTTTGACTCATCGAAAAAGCGCAGTTTCATTCGCTATGTTTTTTCTCGGCATCTATTTCCTGTTTACTTTTTTTGAAAGCTATTCGCTAATTCGCGCAACAAATTTTTCAAAAGAAAAATCAAATTCATGAAAAAGATTTTATTTCTCCTCTTTAGTATTTGCTGTGTTTACATATCGAGCCAAAACAGAGTTAACAATGAGTTGCCCAATCAGTTTTTACCTATTTTACCAAATAAAACCATCACCAATAAACCTGGAAGTGAATACAAATTCAGTGTAATAAACAATATTGAAACCTCCCCTGTAAAAAATCAGGGGATGACGGGTACCTGCTGGAGTTTTTCATCAATTTCGTTTTTTGAATCAGAAATAATTCGAAATGGAAAAAAAAACGCCTTCGACTTAAGTGAAATGTTTGTTGCGCGTATGTGTTATCCGTTAAAGGCTGAAAATTACATTCGTATGCACGGCAAAGCGCAATTTGGCGAAGGCGGAGAATTTCATGATGCTGTTTATGTTTTGAAAAATTTTGGTATGGTTCCCGAAGCCATATACAAGGGAAATCTTCAACCCGGGGAAGAATTTAACCATCAACTTCTCGACAGTACATTACTAGATCTGGTGAAATCAGTTGTCGCCGGGAATGAAGTGAATCTAAATTGGCGCAATAAAATTAATTCAACTCTTGACAAGGAACTGGGAAAAATCCCAACTGAATTTATTTACGAGGGAAAAAAATATACACCGAAAACATTTGCCCAGGAGCTTGGAATTAGTCCTGAAGATTATGTTTTTATTTCTTCCTTCAACCACCACCCCTGGTACAGTAAATTTGTAATCGAAATTCCTGATAACTGGATGTGGGAGCAGGCGCATAATGTTCCGCTTGATGAATTAATGGCCATAATGAATAATGCGTTACAAAAAGGTTATGGTATTGGTTGGGCTGCAGACGTAAGTGAGCCTACATTTAATTTTCGCTCTGGGTTGGCTGTGCTTCCGGAGAAAAAATTTGAGGATCTGAATAAAAAAGAAAAGGAGGCAGTGTTTATGTCGCCTGTCAAAGAAAAAAAAATTGACCAAGAAATTAGACAAACCGCCTTTGATAATTACGAAACGCAAGACGACCATGAAATGCACATGACCGGAATTTGTAAAGACCAAAACAACACCACATATTATATTGTGAAAAATTCGTGGGGAAATTCAAACAGCTGCAACGGCTATTTTTTCGCAAGTGAATCGTATGTTCGTTCAAAAACCATCAGCATCATGGTTCATAAAGATGCGATACCATTGGAAACCAGAATTAAGTTGAATTTAAAATAAACAGTTATAATGGCATGTATAGGTTGCAGTTCAGGTAGAGGAGCGCATGTTACTCCGGAAAACGTACCGGCAGGTTGTGGTAGCAACGGAGGTTGCTCCACAGGAGGGTGTAACAAAATGAATGTATTTGACTGGCTAAGCAATATGAAATTGCCTGATGGGCAGAGTCAATATGACCTTATAGAAATACGGTTTAAAAATTCACGCAAAGAGTTTTTTAAAAATGTAAATCAGCTTGCATTATCTGTTGGCGAGGTGGTTGCCGTTGAGGGAAGTCCCGGCCATGATATCGGTGTGGTTAGTACGGTTGGCGAGTTAGTTCGCTTACAAATGAAAAAAAGAAACCGCGATTCTTCATCGCCGGAAATAAAAAAATTATACAGAAAAGCAAAACAACATGACATTGATAAATGGCGTGAAGCGCAGTCATTAGAAACACCCACGATGTATCGCGCAAGAACTCTTGCAATTAATCTTGGATTACAAATGAAAATAAGTGACGTAGAATATCAAGGAGATAAAACCAAGGCAATTTTTTATTACACTGCAGAAGGGCGCGTAGATTTTCGTGAGCTGATAAAAGTAATGGCTGAAGAATTTAAAGTGAGAATTGAAATGCGTCAGATCGGATCACGGCAAGAAGCCTCGCGATTGGGTGGCATCGGGGCGTGTGGGCGAGAATTATGTTGTTCCACATGGTTAAATGATTTCAGAAGTGTAACAACCGCTGCGGCACGTTATCAGCAGCTGTCACTTAACCCATTGAAGCTGGCGGGCCAATGCGGTAAATTAAAATGCTGTTTAAATTATGAGCTTGATGCATACGTTGACGCAGTGAAAGATTTTCCGAATACTGAAGGAATTAAATTAAAAGCTAAAAAAGGTCAAGCCTTTCATCAAAAAACAGACATATTCAAGCGCATTATCTGGTATTCCTATGAGGGAGAAAGTGACGTATTTATTCCATTGTCTGTTGAGAGGGTAAAAGAGGTTATGGAAATGAATAAAAAAGGGGAGTTTCCGGATGAATTAACATTCGAAAAAGAAAACAAAAAAACAACAGAGAAAAAAATTGACTTCGAAAATGTTGTTGGACAAGATTCATTAACACGTTTTGATAAAAAATCCGGGTCTCAACGTTCAAATCAGCGGAATCGTCATTCGAAAAATAATTCACAAAAAGGAAATCGTCAACCTCCTCCTCAGCAAAACAGAAACAATCCGAATAATAACAAGAATTAATCATAAATGACAATGAAAACAGCCTTCAAAATTTTGTTCGCGTTCTCATTATTGATAATGACGAGTTGCGGAAGAGAAAGGATTTTTTTTGAGTACAAAACTATTGATGAAACAAGAGGATGGGACAAGAACGATAAAAAAGTCTTTCAGGCAGAAATTGAAGACACCCTCGGTGTTTATGATATTTATGTACATGTCAGAAACGCAGACAATTATCCTTACCGAAATCTGTTTATTTTCCTGACAACAGAATATCCGAATGGACAAAAAGAATTGGACACGTTGGAGTGCATGCTGGCCGATGAAAAAAACCGATGGCTGGGTAGTGGAGCCGGTGATTTATGGGATAATGCTATTTTACTGAAATCGGAAGTTCAGTTCCCCACTAAGGGTAAATATATTTTTACTTTCGAACAGGGTATGCGAATAAATCCCGTTCCGCTTATTCTGGACGTTGGATTGAGCATTGAAAAACCTGAAAAAAAATAACTCGCTAAAGTTTTTTGATTATTGATCTGAAAACTGACGGCCAATAAACCCCTCCGTTTGATTTTCCCAACCGAACAATAATGATGTTTTTTTCAGGACAAACATAAATGTACTGACCCAAAAAACCATTTGCCATAAAATCACCTTTGAAAGCATTGGGCAACCACCATTGGTATTTGTAAAATGTAGCGCCGCCTTGCGAAGTGTCTGCTACGGTTGAGGTTAACACCCATTCACGAGGAACAAGCTGCTTTCCATTCCAGTTTCCATTATGTAAATACAATCTGCCAAAACGCGAAAAATCTCGCGCAGTAGCGTTTAAACAACAAAAAGTTTTTTCAATTCCATTTTTCTTTTGATCGATACTCCAGCTGGCATCGCCTTCCATTTCAAGCGGCGTCCATATTTTCTCTTGCAAATATTCGGTTATGGTTTTGTTTTTCAATGCGCGCTCCAACACAAATCCTAATAATTGCGAATTGCCACTTAGGTATTCAAATGCAAATCCCGGTTTCCGTTTTAGCTTAAGATTTATCATTTTCTTTCGCAGCTGCCTGCCGTAATAAAATCCAGCCACATGTCCGAATGGATTAAAATAATTCTCGTTAAAGCTAAGCCCGGAAGTCATTTGTAACAAATGCTCAATAGTAACCGAATCAAATCCGTTTTTTTTTAACTCGGGTATATAATTAGTAATCGGATCTTTTACGGAATGAATTAACCCATCCTGAATAGCACAACCTATAAGAGCAGAAGTATAGGACTTTGCCATAGAAAACGAAGGAACAATTGATGTTGAATCCCTATTTCGAAAATAGTTTTCATACAGAATTGAGTCATTTCTTATCACAAGAAACGCAACCGTTTTATGTTTTTTTAAAAATTCTTCCAATGTAGCATTATTGTCGTTTTTCAAGGGAACATTGAAAGCTTTTGAATATGAAAAAAAAGATGTGCCACGTTTAGAAAAGAGTTTGCGTGAAGGAAATTTTTTATAGTCTTTAATGTCTGCAAAATTGTAAACAATAAAACGGTATTGCTGACATGACAGAATAAAGAGGAATAAAGTCAATAAAAATAAAATTCTATAGAGGTGTAATGAGATTTTCATTCCACTAAGATAACTCCTCTGCCTTAAACTCACCTTCGTAATTAATTATTATGCTGAGCATCTTCAGAAAATTCAGCTGCTTTACTTGAAAATTTTAACTAATTAACTTAACTTTATGAAACTTATTTTTAGCAAAACATTAATTTAATGAATTCTGTTTTAATTAGATTTATTTTGCTTACGGGGTTTTGTTTTTTGAGTTTACCCTTCAATGCTCAACATCAAAAGCTTGTAATGAACGACGCAGGGATTTATTCCAATTTCGACTCAATAAATCAATCTTATCAAGCCGCTCATTTTGGACCTTCGCTCCCTTCGATCAATGCATGTCCTTCATCAAATAGTTTACTTTGTCCATACAATCAAAATAACGGACAGCGTGGAATCATGTTTGATATCACTGCCATTACTTGTGTTACAATTCGCTGCTTTGAAAGTAATTTTGCAACAGGAACGACAGGTGTTGAAATCTGGTATCGTCCAGGGACACATGTTGGATTTGCCAACAGTTCCATCGGTTGGACCTTACTCGGGACAGCAAATAATGTTGTAGGCGCAGGTGTTAACATTCCCACAGCTATTCCAATCCCGATAAATATAACCATCAACGCCGGTGCCACCGCAGCGTTCTATATTACACGAACTACAGCCGGAGGTCCTTTAGTTCAATACACAAATGGAACAGCCGTAGGTACAGTTTTTGCATCTGACGCTAACCTTCAAGTAAAGGACGGAACAGGTAAAGATTATTCATTTGGGGCAAGTTTTACACCAAGACGTTTTAATGGAAACGTTTTTTACGATGTAGGGACTTCCGTTGTGCCCGTAGGGCCTGTTTCTGGCCCAACACCAGTATGTTCGGGCACATCGCAAACATTTTCTGTAGCTCCTATTGCCGGGGCGACCGGTTACACCTGGACCGTTCCGTCAGGAAGTACCATCACCTCCGGTATTAATACAAACTCGATTACGGTTAACATGGGTTCTGCCTCCGGAAACATCTGTGTTACCCCTATTGTTCCTTGTGGTATTGTAACCCCGTCTTGCTTTTCGGTAACAGTTAACTCAAATATTGCGTTAATAGCCTCTTCGCTCCCTGCAAGTATTTGTGCAGGAACATCTGCCCAACTCAATGTTGCCGGAGCAACAACCTACACCTGGACTCCAAGTACAGGTTTGTCGTGCGTGAATTGTGCTAACCCTGTTGCAACTCCCAGCATAACTACTACCTATAGTGTAAGCGGAAGCTCATCCGGTTGTGTTGGCTCTGGCTCAACAACGGTTACGGTTATACCAAACCCTACTCCATTAGCAACGAATTCAGGACCGTTTTGTCAAGGAAGTTCAATTAGCTTAAGTGCAAGTGGAGGAACAACCTATTCCTGGTCAGGACCTTCCGCCTTTAACTCCACCCAGCAAAATCCAAGTATAAGTTCAGCAACTACCAACATGAGTGGAATTTATACCGTAACAGCAACTATTGGAACTTGTACTGCAACTGCAACAACAAGTGTTACCGTCAATGCTCTTCCAAACGTAACGGTAAATTCAACTTCCATTTGTTTAGGTCAAACAACAGCCACGCTCACAGCATCAGGAGCTGTAAATTACCAGTGGAGCAGTGGCACCTCTTCTCCAACGGGATCAACAGTAACTGCAGGACCACTTTCTACAACAGTTTACACGGTTACAGGCACCGATGCAAATAACTGTTCTGACACAGGCGTTGCAACCGTTATTGTCAACCCACTTCCCCCTGTAGCTGTAAATTCCCCTTCGGTTTGTCCGGGATCCACCGCAACACTTACAGCCTCAGGTGCTGCAAGCTATTTATGGAGTGCCGGAACTTCTTCCGCAACAGGATCCTCAGTTACGGCAAATCCGACTACCACAACTTCCTACACTGTTACAGGTACAGACAACAACACTTGTACAAACACTGCTGTTGCAACAGTTACCGTTTTCAATACTTTGGTCGTAAATGCCGGTATCGACGACACCGTTTGCATTGGAAATAATATTCAGCTCAACGCATCCGGTCCATTAGGCACCACCTACACCTGGAACCCCGGTAATTTATCCGGTGCTGTTCAGTCAGTTCCCTCAACATCAACAATAACATTTACACTTAGTGCTAATGATATTAATGGTTGCAGCGGAACGGATTCAGTTACGATTACAGTCCCACCTGCGGTAACTTTAACTTTGGGTGGATTTTCTACCTTGTGTAACGGCAGCTGCAATGGTCAGGTTGTGGTAATTCCAAGTCCGTCAACAGGATTATTTGCTCAATACAATTATTTATGGTCAAACGGATCAATAAACCCATCCGTACTAAATGTATGTGCCGGAAATTACACGGTCACTGTTACTGATGCCGCCGGTTGCGCTATTTCAGATACTGTATCGGTAACCCAACCTACTGCCGTTGCTGCAAGTGCAGGAAACTTTATTACTGCCACTTGTAATGGAAGTTGTGATGGCGGAACAACAATTACAGCAAGTGGTGGAACCGGTGCCTACAATTACAACTGGTCGTCATTGGGAACTGGTAATTCTCCCACAAATTTGTGTGCAGGTAATTATACTTGTACAGTAAGTGACGCGAATGGATGTAATGTTCCCGTTACCCTTTCTATAACTGAGCCGGCAGCCATCAGTGTGGTTATTCCGGGTGTTGCTCCAATTTGCATCGGTCAAAACGTTTCGCTCTCGGCAAATGCTTCGGGAGGAAATGGTGGTTACACATATACATGGAGTGGTGTAAGCAGCAGCGCTCAGAGTGTGTCAGTAAGTCCCGCTGTAACTACAACTTATTCTGTTTCCGTTAGCGATGCAAATGGCTGTACGTCCGGCACAGCCTCCGTTTCTATTTCAGTGGCTCCGCCACTTAGCATTGTTGCTAGTGCAAGTGTACCATCACTATGTGCAGGCGGAAGTTTAAGTTTGAACGCTTCAGCAAGTGGCGGCAACGGAACCTATACTTATACCTGGGCAGGCGGCACCACACCAAATTCGGGAACAAGTGTTGGCGCAACGCCTAACGGAACAACAATATACACAGTAACTGTAAATGACGGATGTAATACGCCACCGTCCAGCGCAACCGTCCAGGTAATTGTCAACCCCTTGCCTACACTTTCCATCAGCACATCAGTTCCTTCCGGTTGCGCACCGTTGTGTGTTCAATTGACGGCCACTTCAAATCCTGCAGCAGCAACCATGAATTGGGTGAGTTCAAACGGACAAACTGCCTCAGGTGTTGGTCCGGCGAATTTCTGTTTTAACGTTCAAGGAAGTTATGGTGCGGGAATTTCAGTTACTGATGTGAATGGTTGCCAGAATTCATTCACCAATAATTCTCTTGTTACGGTTTATCCCGTACCGAGTGCAGCATTCAGCTATTCTCCGACTACAATCTCAGATTTAAATCCCATCGTTAATTTCACGGATGAAACGAGCGGAGCATTCCCGGGTAACTGGAACTGGAACTTTGGAAATGGTCAAAGTTCTACCACTCAGAATCCTGTTATTGATTTTGGAAACGCCGGGGAGTACACCATTAACCTGATTGTCGTGAGTGACAATGGCTGTGCTGACAGCACAAGCGCACAAATTGTAATTACAACCGACTTCTCATTATATGTTCCGAACGCATTTACTCCGAACAACGATGGGCTGAATGATGTTTTTTTTCCAACCGGAACTGGAATCGATAGTGAAAATTACGAGTTAAGTATTTATGATCGGTGGGGATCTAAAATCTGGTCAACGAATGATTTTTTGAAAGGGTGGGATGGAAAGGTGGAAGGCGGGTCAGAAGTGGTGCAACAAGATGTTTACGTTTGGAGAATCTACCTGAAAAAATTCGACGGAACAAAGAAGAATTACACCGGACATATTACAGTGATTCGATAATACTTCCGAATTTTTTTCATTGAAACCTTTTTTGAATTGAGATTTCTCAAGACCTTGCTAATCTCCACAATTTCACTATTGAAGCATCTCTGTGGTTTAATTCAAATTTTTACCTCTTCCGAAATTCCATAAAATCCGTTAATAAATTTTGAAGTGAAATAGCGCAATAAAGTATTTATAGTAAAACTTAACAGGAATAAATTCATGAAAAAATTTATTCGATTATTGAAGTTCAAGGAATTTCTTTTTTAAAATATATTTTTAGTGATTTCAAAAAGAAATCCTTTCAACAAAGACCCAAAGCATAATTGAAAAATAACCATGTTACCGAAACCGGTAAATAATTAATGAGCTTATCTGTTTATATTAAATCACGAATGGGATACAATTTTAACTGGTTATTTTTCCGTTTACAGCAATTCTTTAAGAGAAGGCGTTAATTTTCCCAGATAGGTGAAGCCTCAATTTATTTACTTAATAAAAATGCTGCCAATAATCAATATTAAATGTTTAGCGTTTTGATGACAAATTAATTTAATCTTTTGAGCTTTAATTTCTTCTTTAAATCAATAACGATATTACGCCGCCCCACAAGATGATGAAAGTATTGCGATAAATTATCACAATAATTCAAATTACAATCATTCGTTCGAAAATTTTCTACGACAACATAATTAAATGTGCCCGTTCAATGTTACGCTTTTGTGAAAATTATACGCGAAAGGGCCCTGCCAAATTTTAATCTTTGATAAACGATTGTTTTGAATTTTGCTGCTCAAAATGAAAATTACTCCGCTTTTAATCCTTCATAATGATCAAGATATAATTCACTATAACTGCTATTAAAAAAAAGAGCCGAAAAAATTCGGCTCTTTAATCAAATAAAAGTTGTTTTTGGCTATTTACTCAACCACAATTTTTTGCGTCGATTTCATTCCATTTACAGTGTAGTGAAGGAAATAAACACCTTTTGAAACAGATTGTAAATTAATTGACACTACCTGTCCTTTCTTTAATTCACCAACAGTGGTATTTATCACGATTTTACCTAACATATCTGTTAGTGTGATTTTACCGGCTTCAGTAGTATTTTTCACACGAATAGAAATCGTTTCACTTGCAGGATTCGGGAATACCTCAAATGCATTTTGTAACGTTTCATTCATTCCCAATGTATTAAATAAAACTGATTGTGGATGACGTGGACTTGGGCAAACCATTGGTGCATCTATTACATTCCAATCGAAGAAATAATAATAAACTGTAGCTCCCTGGTTTGAGTTGGTAATGTTTACCAGGTTTGATATTGCGTAAGGATAAGTTACATTGGAATTACTTCTTTTTAAACGCGGAGAAGCCGTTCCTAAAAGCGTTTGGTTCTGTGCAGTATTTGTTCCTAACTGGTATCCAGTTCCAACAGCTAGCGGGAAATTAAGTGTAATCACTGCAGAGTCAACAACTCCTGCCGTAGTAACCGGAATGTTTACCATCAAACTATTAATTACTGTTCCTGCACTGTTTCTTAATTCAATGAGTCGATTACCCCCTTGATCCGCATAAACTTTTACGGTATTTAAAGTACATGGAGCAAGTACATCAAAAATTAAAGTAGCGTTGGTTGTGTTTCCGCTGAAATTGGTTCCTGAATGGAATTTCATTCCCCCAAAAACATTGGCTCCGCCATAACTCATTTGGTCTTCAACGTAATAAGTGGTGTCTGCAGTAACTACCGGTGTAATATAATTATTTCCGGTAGCCAACTGATTTCCTCCTGTTGGAGCATCAAACCATACATCATTTGTTCCTGTTGCAGTAAGTGTTACGCTTTGGGGAGCTGTGATGTACACATCGGCACCTGTTGGTGTACCAGGCGCAGGATTTACAGTTACTGAAGTCGCCGTTGATGTCCAAGTTTGACAAATTCCCTGAATTGCTACTGCATAATTACCCGATTGGGTAGGAACATAGGATTGAGAGGTTGCGCCTGAAATTGCATTTCCATTCAGATACCATTGATAGGATGAGGCGGTTGTTGAACTCAATGAAACATTGGCTCCCTCACAAAAAACAAGATTTCCCTGAGAGGCACTTACACTCGGTGTTTCGTCCGGCGAAATCGCTACATCAATGATATTAGAGTTCGCGCTGCAACCACCATTAAATACCTGAACCGCATAAGACCCCGCCACTGTAACAGTAATGCTGGAAGTGGTTGCGCCGTTTGACCATAAATATGTATTTCCTG
>OMJH01000082.1 GCA_900299295.1 Bacteroidota bacterium | reverse complement strand
TCAATTGCATAGCGCAAATCATGTCCGGCACGATCAGTAACAAATGAGATCAATTGTCGCGACTCTCCGTTTGCGCGACCTAATTTTTTATCCATGATATCACACAACAACTGAACTACGTCAATGTTTTTCCATTCGTTGTGTCCGCCGATATTAAACGTGCTTCCGGGTTTCGCCTGGTGAAAAATGACATCAATGGCGCGGGCATGATCTTCAACAAAAAGCCAGTCGCGCACGTTTTCACCTTTTCCATACACCGGCAACGGCTTCTTGTGTTTGATGTTATTGATGATCAACGGAATTAGTTTTTCGGGGAAATGAAAAGGTCCGTAATTGTTGCTGCAATTTGAAATGACAACGGGTAATTTATAAGTGTCGTGGTAAGCGCGCACGAAATGATCAGAGCTTGCCTTGCTGGCGGAATACGGCGAGTGAGGATCGTAGGAGGTTTCTTCGGTAAATAATCCTTCTGCACCGAGCGTTCCGTAAACCTCATCTGTGGAAACATGATAAAATAAATGTTTTTTATCGGAGTCCGACCAAAGTTTACGCGCGGCATTCAAAAGATTAACCGTTCCGACAACGTTGGTCATCACAAATTCATTCGGATTGGTAATGGAGCGATCTACATGGCTCTCCGCCGCAAGATGAATTACTGCGTCAAATTTGTGTTGTTGGAAAAGAGCATCCACAAAGTTTGCATCTACAATATCGCCCTTAATAAATTCATAATTGGGTGCCTGTTGAATGTCCCGAAGATTTTCTAAGTTTCCCGCGTACGTTAACTTATCGAGATTATAAATGCGGTAATTGGGATACTTATTTACAAAAAGTCGCGCGACGTGCGAACCAATGAATCCGGCGGCGCCGGTGATAACAATTTTCATGAATAACTATTTAAGACCTGTATTCAAAAATACGGAAAAGGATTGATGTAAAATATGCAATGTGTTTCCTGGAAAATATTCCTTTACATGAAGTGCTGATAAAAATGAGAAAAAGAAAATTTTGTCGCGCTAAAATTTTGAACTAAAGTTTTATTCGGTTTGGTTGAAAAATATCCTTTATTGCGGCGGAATAAATTTTGATATTAAAAAATACATCTTATTAAGGTATACCCCCGAAAAAAGTAAAGGGGTAAAAAACACTCGAAATACTTATTCCAGGGTGTTAATCTAATTGGAAAGAATATTTTTATTTATTTTCTAAAACACGTATTCTTTCCTCTAAGCTTTTTATTATCTCCTGTTGTTCTTTAATCGCTTGAGTTAATACAGGAATCATAAGACTATAATTAACCACTTTAAAAATTTCAGATTGGCGCTCATCAGTCATTTCATTATTTCGTTCATTAGTCCCATTTAAAATAATTGGTTTCTCTTTCACCATTTCCGGAATTACCTTTTCAATGTCTTGTGCAATAAAACCATAACTCAAACGATTATCAAAACCAGCATAAGGATAAATATCTGTGTTGTAATAGTAGGTAACAGGGTCAATCTTATTAATCAATTGAAGAGCCCCATTAATTGGCTTAATATCCTTTTTTAATCGCCTGTCTGAAGGGAAAAAAGCCCCTGTCGCGCCAACGTCGCCATTAAAATAACCGGCCCAGCCTGATGATACTGAATAAACTCCACCCCCCAAAATACCAACACCATTTAAGTTATTTGCATATCCTTCAACGCCAGCAGCATTTCCTGCAGCGTTTAATGATAGCCCAATTAATCCCTGACAAGCATTTGTGGTTCCACTATAGTTGGTTGCCCCTAAGAAAACACGACTCGCATTTCCGGCTGCGGTATGCTGGTATCTTGCTAGGGCATCGGTAGTGCCTGTGTGATCAAATTGGTTTAAAAATAATCCTCCACTATTTCCGGCAACAAAATTTACAGGACTAACAGGAGCAGTAACTCCATTTAACCCCAGGTAACCATTGGCTTCAATTGTCATTCTTTCTATATTGTTTGTTCTGAATTTCAAATCGGCATTATTAATTGGACCAATGAAATCAGTTGCAGCAATCGGATTGTTGCCGGTTGTCAACCATGCGGCATTGGTTGAAGTAACTGTTTGCGGCGAGGTTGTAACAATTGAAAGTGTGCCATTCGCATTAAAATTATCCGATGTAATTGACCATGTGGGACCTGTTGGGCCGGTTGCCCCGTTGGTTCCATTTGTACCATTCGTTCCGTTTGTTCCGTTTGCGCCGGTTGGACCGGTTGGTCCGGTTGCCCCGTTGGTTCCATTCGTTCCATTCGTTCCGTTATTCCCTGTTAATCCTGTTGGACCGGTTGCTCCGGTTGCCCCGTTGGTTCCATTCGTTCCATTCGTTCCGTTATTCCCTGTTAATCCTGTTGGACCGGTTGCTCCGGTTGCCCCGTTGGTTCCATTTGTACCATTCGTTCCGTTTGTTCCGGTTGGGCCGGTTGCTCCGGTTGCCCCGTTGGTTCCATTCGTTCCGTTATTCCCTGTTAATCCTGTTGGACCGGTTGCTCCGGTTGCCCCGTTGGTTCCATTCGTTCCGTTATTCCCTGTTAATCCTGTTGGACCGGTTGCTCCGGTTGCTCCGTTGGTTCCATTTGTACCATTCGTTCCGTTTGTTCCGTTTGCGCCTGTTGGGCCGGTTGCTCCGGTTGCTCCGTTGGTTCCATTTGTACCATTCGTTCCGTTTGTTCCGTTTGCGCCTGTTGGGCCGGTTGCTCCGGTTGCCCCGTTGGTTCCATTTGTACCATTCGTTCCGTTATTCCCTGTTAATCCGGTTGGACCGGTTGGACCGGTTGCCCCGTTGGTTCCATTTGTACCATTCGTTCCGTTTGTTCCGTTTGCGCCTGTTGGGCCCATATCACCGGTAGGACCGGTAGCGCCGTTGGTTCCGTTTGCACCTGTTAATCCTGTTGGGCCCATATCACCGGTAGCTCCGGTTACACCGTTTATTCCGTTTATCCCCGCGAGGCCTTGCGGTCCAGTCGGTCCGACAATTCCGGAAACACAATCAGCTGCATCCCAAACTCCATCATTATTAACATCTTCAGCGGGGTCATTTATTCCGTTTCCATTTGCATCCCAACAATTAACTCCTGAGCTTCCGTTGGCCCCGGCAGCACCTGTCGGCCCAATATCACCAGTTGCTCCGGTTGCTCCATTTGTTCCAACAGGACCCGTAGGACCTGTTGGGCCGGTAGTTCCGCTTCCCCCGGAATTGCACAAAGAAGTCCAGGTCGTGGTGGCAACTACGTAATAATAAAAACAATCCAGGTTTGTATCATACACCAATAATGCGTTTGCCGGATTCACAATTGCCAAACGCTGTGCGGTTGTTAATCTTGGCACAAGTACTCCTTTATCCGTCGCCTGCATTTCCAAAACAGAACTTTGGTTGGGCGTGTTGGTTCCGATGCCCACATTATTCTGTGCACGAATGGCAAACGGAAAAATAAAGCTGGCAGCAAAATATAAAACTACCAGGGTGTTGAGCTTATTCATTGTGGTTTTCATTTTCATAAAAATATTTTACTTGTTAAAGGTTTACTAAATTCTTGATTTTGATCCGCTACTTCCAAACGGATTAGGGCTCACAAAACGCAAGGTAAGTTCAAATCCTCCCCTTCCATTCGTTGCTGCAGTATATGAAGAAAGATTTAAATCGTAGGCAAACCCCATCGCCCAATTGCTCCACTCTACAAGTCCTTTCGCAACAAACGCATCGCCAAATCGATAAAAAGTTCCCAATGAGAATGCTGCGCCCTTCTTCAGGGCGGTATACACGGATTTATCCTGCATGGAATACCTGAAATAGATTCCCGCCAAAAATTCTTTTTGATTTCCTTGCAGCATCCCGTACAAAGCAGGCATAAAAGAGAGTTTTGAATTATTCATCCCAATCACCGCGTTCGCAAAAAACACATGCTTCATATACAATCGTTCGTTGTCTTGTTTATAAAACGAATACTTAGGTTGATTGATGTGATTGAGTGAATACCCAACGTTAAATGCACGCTGATCGTTAGCCGTCATGTATTTTTCGCTGCTCTTGTAGGTATACACTAAACCCGCATTGATATCAAAGAAACCGAATTGGTTGGGACCGTTAAGCGGTTCGCCTGTCGGTAGTGCGGAATTATATCCGTCACCGTCATACTGAAGACCCCAGCTAAGCGCATTGAAATCCAAACTTCTTTGCCCAAAGGAAGGTTGTGCTGCAAGGCCCAGGGTTTGGAATTTATTTAGCCGAACATGATAAGCCAGTGATAGGCCTGTGTAGGTGGTTGTCATCAATGCGTCCCCGGCCTTATCGGAATACACATTCAACCCCACACCAAAATATCCCCTTTCGTTTTTTTCTGCCAGGCGCTGATCGTAGCCGGTGTAAATAGTTTTGAATCGGGCTTGAGCACCTTTCCATTGGTCACGATAAATAAGACTTGCGTGATTTGCAAAATTAGCTCCAGCCATTGCAGGATTCAACAACAAAGGAGCAAATGAAGCCTGAGAAAAATGAATATCTTGTGCTGTGCCCAACAGGCAAAATGCACCTAAAAGCACACTAGAAAAAAATTTATTTTTTATTGCCTTTGTCAATTTCATTTTACAAGCGAAATGTTTCCTTTAAGCTTAACTTCCGTTCCGTCAAAAAGTGTTGCATTAAAATAATATGCAAAAACTCCGGAATTCAAACGCTTCCCGTTTAGTGTTCCGTCCCAACATCTTTCAGGACTTGTAGAGGTAAAAACTACTTCACCCCACCGATCATAAATAGCAAAGGACATCACTTTGATACACTCATTTCCATAAATACACAATTTATCGTTGGCGTTATCATCATTTGGAGAGAAAGCCTTTGGAATAAAAATATTTCCGCAATCCCTGTCATTAACAAAAATATCTATGCAAGAAGTGTCGCTGCAGCCTTGCATGTTTGTTCCGATTACACAAAAATTAAATACGCCGGAGTTGGTCGGAGTAAAGTCGAGTGAGGGCCCGTTTCCGGAAGGGTTCCAAACATAACTATCCGCACCGCCAGCGCTTAGCGTAACCGTTCCTCCCATAGAAATTGTATCGGCGCTCGCAGAGGCAATCACATTAGGAGCCGGAAAAACTTGAGGGGTACAGCTATCCGGCAAAGAAACACAGCCATTGGCAGAAAGTGAAACAACAGAAATAACACCACTTCCACTTGACCAATCAACGAGCAAGGAGTCTGTTCCCTGACCACTTAAAATTGTACCGTTACCGGGAACTGACCATTGATATGCTGTTCCTCCGGTTGCAATAAATAAATTTGATGTTGAATTCTCGCAAACAGTAGGACAAATAATTGATGGCTGATCCGGTCGCTTGTCTGTAAGGATATAAGGTTCGCCAGGATTAGCAAACAACCATCCGGCGCGAGTCATCGTAGTGAACACTCCGGATGCTCCGGGAGTTACGGCTGCCATGTCGTTCCATTGGGTATTTGTTAAACGCCAATGCGACATTCCCGCCCAGCTGCCATCAGAGGAGGGAATATAATACATTCGAATATCAGCAGGGTCGACGCCCGCCGGACGAAGGATGGCATGATAATATTTATCATTCGCTAAGCATAAAATACCATCGTTTTGGGTGCGTAAATACCCATCATTATTTGCATCATTATTTACAAAACGCACTGTAAATAAATCAGCGCCTGCCGCTGTCGGAACAATATCAATGGGTCGATAACGTGTAATCAGTAAACTTGAACCTGTAGGAAACAAATAGCTCGAGATGCTATTGGTGTTTCGTGCAAATGTTCCGGGGGCAATACTACTCACAAATCCTTCTGAGCCGGGAGTTTGGTTATTGGATACCGCGTTCACTGAGGGATTCAGGATATAAAAAGTTTGAGTTTGTGTTTCCAGTTCTCTGTCGTTGATATTCAAAAGACCGGTGCTATCAACATTTGCATTAACACTTTGCAATGTTTTTTTTCTGTTGTTGGCCGTTCCGGTTCCGGTTAAATTAAGATTATGAAAAGTAGTAATCGTGCCGTTGGTGCTTGTAATGAATTGCTGAGAATTCCCGAAGAGTTCAACTGAACTATTTCCACCGGAAAAACTAGCGTTATTTATCCAATCCTGTTCTACACGGTAAGAACCATTTCCCTGAGCGGTTGAAGCGTTATCAATTGTAAAGGTTCCGGCTAAGGCTGTGGTTGCGTTCTTGGTAATCGTAAGGCTACCGTCGTTGGTTAAGCCGGATGACTGATCTATTGTACACCCTCCGTTTACATGAACAACAGCGCCATTAGCAATAAAAATATCGGCACCGTTAGAAAAAAAAACCTGTGCGTTTAGATGAGAAAAAACGAAAACTAGAAACATCAAAAAAATAGAGATGAAACTTCGCATAACTGCTAAACGAAAGAGCGAAATTATAACAAAAACCTGAGATTTTACCAATAATTATCGCCTAAATCGAATCTGACATTGACAATGCTGTTGTAGCGGGAACCAAATGTATATCCAATTCCGCCACCGAAATTCAAGTTGTAATCTGTTTTAAGGTTGACTTGATTCAGCAAAATTTCTTCCGGTGAAACATCGCTTGCGCGCAGAAAAAACTGATCGTTAACCATTTGAAAACCACACCAGAAATTAACACGCAAGCCTTTCAACGGATTAAAACTGATGCTCGGATAAATAGATGCGCTGAAGTTCCTGGGATAATTAAAATAATGCCACCCGCCGGCTGAAATGTTTACACTGCCCCATTTTTCAATTTGTTGGTACTGAAAAACCAAAGAATGCAGGCTGTACCATTCACTACTTTTATCATAAACCGTTCGCTCGGTGTATTGCTGAAATCGTGCGCCCAGGCGGTAAATGAAACGCAATTGTCTGCGGCTGGCCTCCTGGTAACTAAAATAATTATATTCAATTCCCGGATAATAACTAATGCTGTGATTCAAATTTTGAGGGGTAGATTTAAAGTAGGTGGCGAATTGTCCGAATGCAAAATGTTTTCCCAACGAAAAAGCCAAAAAATGATACATTCCGCTGTTGCTTTGAAAACCTTTTATTGTAGTGCTGTCATTGATTTTGTATTCCTGTTGATTCATGCTGTACCACCCCCCGGTTTCCGTTTTAATTTTTTCAGTGGTTCGGTTAGCACTACCGGAATAATTTTGATCCAAATTTTTTGAATAGGAATTGCCGTTTGCAAATGCTCCTGCGTTCACATTGAAGGTCCATAAATTCCATTTGTCTTTAACCTTCTCCGCTGAAAGATGGCCCTCCGGCAAATCAACAGTGTAGGAAATATAATCCAACAATTTCGTCTGAACGATGTATTTTAATAATCCGGTTTTTAATGCGCCAAGAATGCCTTCACGGATATTTGCCGACGCCATATTTGCCGGCGCTTCAAACTGCAAGGTGTCGAATTGCCCGGAAAAATTTTTCTCCCCTGTAAAAAATAATTTGTACAACGTTCCTTTACTTCCGGTAGCGTTTAATGTAATCAGTAAATAGATATCGGCCATACGGCGGTCACGGACAAAATTTACGTAGGGAATATTCTGCCGATAAAAATCAATAGTGCAGACGTCACAATCAAAATAAAGATTTGGTGCATCCTTTCGCATGACTGCCGATGAATCTACTTCCTGCGCCGTAAGGAGACTGTTTAAAAGCAAAACAAAAACCAGCGTAAAACCACTTTTATTAAGTAATAAACCCGGACAAAACCCTCGTGTCATTTTTTTATTTTAGTTGATTTATTTCATTTAAAATTTGAGCATTGAAATCCTGCATTGATTTTTCAATTCCTGCCAATTCATTTTTCAGTTTTTCCAATTGTTGTTGGGCATGCACGGCGGCGCTCCAGCCTCCAGAGCAGGAATAAATTTTATCCATGCCCTGCGTCGATCTTCGAAATGCTGAGGTTTCTTCAAGTAATCCCGCCTTGATTTTGTTTATCCCCAGTCCTGCGGTTTTCATACTCTTTAACATAGAAGAAACTTTTGTGCAGACATCGGGATAAGTCGCCTGGTAGGGCTGAATAACATTATTCACCTGCTTTTCAAAATCCTTGAATTCCTCTATGTGTTTTTTTTGACTTCGTGATAAATCCTCCATGGCGGATTGAAATTGATTCAGCGTATTCGGAACATCACAGTACGAAACCGAGGGTACAATTTTCGCTTCAATAAATTGATGAAACTGAGTCGCTGATTTTATACTCTCTTCTCCTTTGCTTTGTAAAAGTTTTGCGTTGGATTTTATTTCATTCCGTGTGGTTTTAAAACTTTTCCACTCCGGCGTTCCTGATTCTATTTTACTTTTTCCGTTGCTGTAATTCAAAAATTGAGTATAAGTCTCCTTGATCCTGACGCTGTAACTTTCCATCACATCAAGGCCCTCAACTGTTTTTTTAGCCCGCTGTTCTGCTTCTGCATAAACCGGATTTCCCGGGTCACAGCGCATCTCATGATATTGCTGAAGAAAACTTTTTATTTGAGTTGTTAAACGAACGGAATTACTTTCAGCATCGCTAACAGCTTTACTCAACTGACTTTTTGCATCGTCCACACTATAATAAACTTTGCAACTGCTAAAAAAACCTGAAATAATACTAATAAAAAGCAATACAGATAGAAAAATTATTAATCGGTGAGCATGCATTTCGGTGTGCTGATTAAGGAAATCAGGGATAAATTTACCAATTACTTTTAATACAGTTCAATGTAGTAATTAACGCTACTTAAAATCAGAAAAGTCGTTCATTTTTGCCTTTTTATAGATAGTTGAAATGCTCAATCAAAAATTATTTCAAAAAAGCCAGCTCAGGATATTCCAGGGGCATTAACGCCTTTTCATTCTCTCTACTACCGTTAAAAGAAAATTTTGCGACAGTGAAATCACTCATGTGTTCATTTGGAAAAGGTAAAATCATTTTTTCAATTTCATCTTTTGAAATAGAACTATCAAGCCAGTTTGAAATCTGATTTTTTTCAAGAATCAGTGGCATTCTTTTTTTTGTATTGTGTATTTCCGCCATTCGCGCGTTTGCCTCCGTTGTAAGAATAGAAAACGTACGTACTGCAACTCCGGTTTTCGGGTTTCGCCATTCATCATAAATTCCACCTAACGAAAAATACGTTTCATCTCTTGGAAAAATATAATGCGGATATTTTTTTCCGGCAAAACTCATCCACTCGAAAAAGCCCGTTACAGGCACGACACAACGCTTGGTAAAAATTGATTTTTTAAAGCTGGATAAAGTAAAAACTGTCTCGCCCCGGGCATTCAGACAGCCTTCCCGGAGTTTTGCCGCCTTCGCCTCGGAATCAGTCCACGAGGGTATTAAACCCCAGCCACCCGCCTGAAAACAATCAGGGGCCTCGGACAAAATCAATGGCCATTCAGGAAACTCAAATCCTGATGCCACAACTCTTTTAGCAAAATCAACATCTTCCCCGCACAACCTATTGTAATATTCCTCCATCTCGCGGCGGACACGTTTCATGGAAATGACGTAACACATTCAAGCAAAATTAAAGGATTGAAAAACCAAACGCATTATCTTCGCTAAAAATATGGAGATTTATTTTCGCGAAGCCAAAACCGTTAAAGAAATGCTGAAGGGATTTCTTTTACTGAAGCAATTAAATCAGGGCCTGAAAAAAGAAAAGCTTACCTTAATGCTTAAAGCCATGAAAAAAAACGGCTACCGTATGTTTTTCGCTTTGGAAAAAAATAAAATTGTTGGCCTTACGGGTTACTGGCTGAATACAAAAATATACTCCGGATCTTATTTGGAGATTGACAATCTGGTGGTGGATGCAAAACACCGCAATAAAGGAATCGGAAAAAAACTGTGCGATCATGCTGTTTCGTTTGCGAAAGAAAACCAATGCGAAACCATAATGCTGGACGCGTATGCAGAAAACAACGCCGCACACCGCTTCTACTACCACGAAGGTTTTTTTGTGCGCGGCTTTCACTTTCTGAAATACCTTAAATAAATTCAAGACCTGCAATTCCTTATCTTTGACAAGACTACCGCATGTACAGAATTCTGAAATTTTTCTGGCAAAAAAACATTCCGCGCTGGACTATCCTGCTGATTGATTTACTCATTTGCGTCTTTGCAATAACACTTGCATTATTTCTTCGTTTCAACTTTGCGCAAATCGGCGAACCGGAAAAAAGCAACCTGACCAAAATTTTTGCATTGGTGCTTGCGGTACGCTTTATTTCCTTCCTTATTTCCAAAACATACAAAGGCGTGGTACGATATACGGGAGCAAAAGATGCCACTCGAATTTTTGCGGTGGTGATTTCAGGCAGCCTGGTATTGGTCATTTGCAATCTCATTACGCGCTACTTTTTGCTGGACATTTACCTAATACCCCACGCAATGATTATCATTGACGCGCTCGTTACACTGGCAGTTATGATTTCATCGCGCCTTGCCGTAAAAGCGATTTACTTTGAAAATAAAAATCCGGAGCGACAAAAAACAAATGTTTTGATTTACGGCGCGGGTGAATCCGGCATAATTACGAAACGAACGCTGGACCGGGATGCCGCAGTACGCTATAAAGTAGTTGGATTCATTGATGATGACTTGAAAAAATCGGGACGAAGCCTCGAAGGGATTTTTATATACCCTCCTTCGAAAATGGAAAAACTGATTCGTGAACAAGAAGCTGAAACCATTATCATTTCGATACAGAATCTTTCATCAGAGAAAAAAAATGAGATCGTAGAAAAATGTTTTGATTTGAATATTCGTGTATTGAATGTTCCTCCTGTTTCAAAATGGATTAACGGTGAACTGAGTCTAAATCAGCTTAAAAACTTAAACATTGAAGATTTACTTGAACGCGCCTCTATTAAATTGGATGTCTCGTTAATTCGTGAGCAGGTTGAAGGAAAACGAATTCTTGTGACTGGCGCGGCAGGAAGTATCGGTTCAGAGCTTGTAAGGCAAGTTTTAAAATTCAAACCGAAAAAAGTTTTTCTGCTCGATCAGGCCGAAAGTCCGCTTTATGAAATTGAAAATGAACTAGCAGAAATTTATTCTCCGGAGACTTTCGAAATTGTAATTGCAGATGTTCGCAACCGCGAGCGGATAAAAAATGTATTTAAAACTTTTTCGCCTCAACTCGTTTATCACGCTGCCGCATATAAGCATGTACCTTTAATGGAAAACAATCCCTCCGAGTCCATTCTCACCAATGTACTCGGCACCATGAATGTGGCAGAGCTTGCGGTGGAGTTCAACTGTGAACGTTTTGTTTTTGTTAGTACCGATAAGGCGGTGAATCCTACGAACGTGATGGGTGCAAGCAAACGGGTGGCAGAAATTTTCATTCAATCGCTGGGAAAAAATAGTAAGACTAAATTTATAACCACTCGTTTTGGAAATGTACTTGGCTCGAACGGTTCAGTAATCCTTCGCTTCAAAAAACAAATTGAAGCCGGCGGGCCGTTGACAATTACACACCCGGATATTACACGCTATTTCATGACCATTCCGGAAGCGTGTCAACTGGTGCTAGAGGCCGGCTGCATGGGAAACGGAGGCGAGATTTTTGTATTTGACATGGGAAAGAGCGTGAAAATAATAGAACTTGCAAAAAAAATGATCCGCCTTTCAGGATTAAAAGAAGGGGTCGACATTCAAATTAAAATAACCGGTTTGCGTCCCGGCGAAAAACTATTCGAAGAGCTCCTTGCCTCAGCGGAGAATACATTACCAACACACCACCCTCAAATTCTTATCGGAAAAGTGAAGCAAAGTAACTTTGAAGAGATGAAAGAAAAAATAACCCAACTGGTTCAATCGTTCGACAAACAAAACAACGAGGAAATTGTTTCACTGATGAAATCCATCGTTCCGGAATTTAAAAGCAATAACTCTATTTTTGAAAAACTTGATACGAACTCCTGATGAAAAAAATTTTTCTGTTTTTTATTTTGTGCTGCAGTTGTCACCCGCGAAATTACTTCTGCCAGGAACAGCAATCCCTAAAAAATAATTCACCAAAACTTGTTGTCGGAATCGTAGTTGATCAGATGCGTTACGATTATTTGTCACGCTACTGGGATAAATTCGGAGAAGGTGGTTTTAAAAAACTTGTACGCAATGGATTCAATTGCAAGAACACGCATTACAATTACGTCCCTACCTACACAGCACCGGGTCACGCCTCCATTTATACGGGAACAACACCTGCTATTCACGGAATCATATCAAATTTTTGGTTTGATAAGGCAGTAAATAAAATGATTTATTGTGTAGATGATCCCGACCTGAATTCTGTTGGTACCTCATCCGCAAAAGGCAAAATGTCGTCAAAGCGTATGATGGTGACGACAATGACCGACCAGCTGCGCCTACACACGATGAAACAATCAAAATGTTATGGAATTGCGTTAAAAGAACGGTCGGCAATTTTACCAGCCGGCCATACAGCAAACGGAGCTTTTTGGTATGATGGCTCCACCGGTGGCTTCGTCACTTCTTCGCACTACATGAATCAGCTTCCAAAATGGATGAAC
>OMJH01000081.1 GCA_900299295.1 Bacteroidota bacterium | reverse complement strand
TAGATTTAAGTACTGACGCGTTGCGTTCACAACTTGTAAAACTAAAGTCAAAGAGAAGCGAGGGGTAATTTTCTTAACGTCATTTTGAATGCGATATTTATTTTTAATCCTCACTTTTAATTTGTTTACAGGAAATTTCCTGAAATCCCAAATTTTAAACGATTCATTAATTAACGCATATCTTATTCTTGAGGATGAAGCTTCTGCTAAGCAGATTTTGAATTTTAAAATTAAAGATCAAACGAATTCACCGGAAACGATGAATTCATTACTGTTTCAGAAAGGTATAATCTACATGAAAACAGGTCAAGTCGATTCTGCCCTATCGAATTTCAATTCAGTTTTTTTAAATACTTATAAAACAAAAAGCACGGAACTTTTTTTTCAATCGTTTCAAAAGGTTCTTGAACTGAACGATCTGAAATCGGATACTATTTCAATCAGGAAAACAATTGAAATATTTATTCATGTTGATTTGACAGATACTTCAAGTTTGTGGTATTTCTATTCTGTTTTTTGGCAAAAAAAATTAGAAAAGCCATCATTAATTGTTTTTAAAGAATTTGAGAAAATATTCTTAACGGCAAAACAAAACGGCTTTGTTCAACTTCAATTTGAGACCAGCCTGGCTCTTGCTGAAACAGCACATCGCTTAGGCTTTAATTCAATCAGTTATGGTTATTTGAGAGATGCCGTTCATCTTGCGGATTCAATTGGTGATTTAGAAATTCAGGTGAAATCGAGGGGTATTTTTATGGCTCTATGTGAATCGGTTCATGACGCACGAATGGTTTCTTGGTTAAAAGCGGATTTGGATTCCTTAGAATTAAAATCAGAAAATGAATTGAAGAGTGCACGTTTAAAAGCTATTGAAATTATACGGAAATCTGCTGATTTGGCCCAACAGAAAAGTTTGAATGAATTATTAAATCAAAATAAATCAGAGATAAGCAAAATTGAGCAGGCGGGATTTACGCGAAGGTTATTTTTATTGCTACTAGTTTTTATTTTCATTTTCTTTTTTGCGTTTTATTTTTTCCGTTCCATGCGTTTTCGTAAAAGGTTAGGCGTGAAAGCTGATTCGGAGAAAAAATTAATGTTGGAAATTGAGGAACTGCAAGAACAAATTACGGAGTTTGTTACAAGTTCGGATGAATTAATTAAGTATAATCTGCAAAATGAAAAGGAAGGTGCAGTTTTAAAGAGTAAAATAAAGGCATTAAACGAATTAATCGAACAATCAAAACAAGATGTATCAGGTTTATTGAAACGACTGAACGACTTGCAGACGGTATATCACGATTCTGAAGGTATGTTTAAGCGATTGTATCCTGAGGCAACTTTTCAGGCTTTAGCCCTTAATGGGTTATATTATCATTTTTTTGCATGTTCGGAATTACGTTTGCTCAAACCAGGAAAAATGTTTGCTGCGAAAGGGGACGCTGAATTAAGCGGAGTGGGTGAGTCTTCGGAAATTTTCATTTTGTTTGGGGCTGTAACAAATAATTACTTAGAATCGGCGCTTGATAATCTTTGGCTGCAACAAATAGCTATAACTGTGATGTCAGATAAGAAAAATCGGTCGATAGAAAGAATACGAGATGGTTTTTTGCTTCAAATTAAAATGGCTAATTTTCCGGAGGTTAATTTTTCAATATTAAAATTGAATCGCGAAAATCGCACTATCGAATTTTCGTTTCATGGCAATCCGTTATTTATTTTCGACGGTAAAAAAGGAAGTCAAATAACTCAATCAATAAGTTCATCTATTTTATCGGCAACTTCCCGTATCGGAATTTCTACTAATGGCAATGAAACCGCTGCGCGAATTTTGACTGAAATAGTAACAGACCCAAATACGGATATAGATGAGCAGCTTCAGAGTATCAAAGATATAACTGGGGTATGGGTTAAAATCCCGGTAATTTAATTGTATTATTAAATTATATTGTATTTTAGTAATTCAATTTTCATTTATGGAAAAAATGCTTGTAAAGGGAAATTTAAAATTCCCAACAATTGATTTTAATCCTGATTCAGGAGTATTTGAAATTTTTGGACGCTCATTACCGGAGAATACGATCGATTTTTATTCACCGGTTTTGGAATGGATTGATGAATACAAATCATCTCCGGCTAAAAACACGATTGTTAATGTAAGTCTGGAGTATTTTAACACGAGTTCGTCAAAGTTGATTTTGGATATTTTTAAAAAATTTCATGAAATACACGAATCGGGAAATTCTATTCATGTAAATTGGTTTTATGAGGAGGATGATCCTGATTTGCAAAATCAAGGTGAGCTTTTTCAGGAAATATCAGGTGTTCCGATGTCTTTGCATTCCGTAAAGGAATTTTCGTTTGTTTTATCCTAGGCGTGTTTCCAAAAGGATTTCTTTCTTGTATTTCAAAAGCCAACGGATTTGATAAGGCATCTTTTAAGCAAGCGCATGAATTTAGCCCTGAGTCCGCGCTGCGAATTAATCCGTTTAAGCCGATCGAGAAATTTAATAACGAACAAAAAATTCCATGGGCCTCCCATGCTTTTTATCTTGCTTCCCGTCCTGACTTTGTATTCGATCCTTTTTGGCATGCCGGTGCTTATTACGTTCAGGAACCCTCTTCTATGTTTCTTGAACATGCTTTGAATTTTCTGAATGAATTACCTGAAAACGTATTTGCCCTTGATCTATGCGGTGCCCCGGGAGGTAAATCCACAATCCTTTCCTCGTTTATAGGTGAAAATGGGATTCTGGTTTCTAACGAAGTGGTGAAACAGCGTGCAGCCATATTATCAGAGAACATAATTAAATGGAATCCGCAAAATACGTTGGTAACGAATGCTGATCCTTCACGCTTTTCACAACTGCCAAATTTTTTTGATCTTATTCTTGCTGATGTTCCTTGCTCAGGGTCCGGCCTTTTTCGTAAAGATCCGCAGGCGATGAATGAATGGAGCCAGGAACAGGTTGCGCATTGTGCACTTCGCCAGCGTCGTATTGTGGCAGATTGTATGGATGCATTAAATCCCGGAGGTTATTTCATTTATTCAACTTGCTCCTATAGTGAAGAAGAAAATGAAACGAATGTGGATTGGATGATTGCTGAATTCGGATTAGAAACAGTAAAAGTGCCGGTTCAACCCGATTGGGGAATAGTTGTTTCTGTCGGTGAAAAGTATGGTGCTGAAGGCTATCGCTTTTACCCGGGAAAAGCAAGAGGGGAAGGTTTTTTTCTTTGCGTTTTACGAAAGCCTAACGGCGAAATAAGGCATCGTGACAGACCTGAAAAGAAAAGTTTATTTCAGCCAGTTAAAAAAAACAGCGATTTTTATTCAAAAGTCAGTTTGGGCGATTGGCAAGAGGCTACTGTTTTCAGAGACGAAATTCTGATACTGCCGCGAGCATTTAAAAATGCCATTGCTTCATTGAGTGAAAGATTATTTGTTTTGCATGCCGGTTGTAAAGCCGGAAAACTGATTCATGATGAGTTTATCCCGGATCATGCGTTGGCAATGATTCCATCGCTTTGCAGTTCCTATAAATCGGTTCATGTTAGTCATGAACAAGCGATTCGGTTTCTTCGGAAAATGGATATGAAAATTGATTTTAACGTGAGTGGATGGAATTTGGTTAGTTACAAAAATTTTAACCTTGGCTGGATAAAAGGGGTTGGAAACCGGATAAATAACTATTACCCCCGCAATTTTCGTATTCTGAAAGCTGAAGATTAATTTCAGTTTTTTTATTTTGTCAATAACATTCTTCGAGAAAGATTGGCGAAATAATTATCTTAGCAAACAGTTTTTTCAAGCTGTATGCCTTCCAAAACCAAATACATCTTTGTTACCGGCGGAGTCACATCTTCGTTGGGAAAAGGGATCATTTCAGCCAGTTTGGCTAAACTTTTACAAAGTCGTGGATACTCTGTTACCATACAGAAACTTGATCCATACATAAACGTGGATCCGGGAACACTTAATCCTTATGAGCACGGGGAATGTTATGTGACGGATGATGGTGCGGAAACAGATCTTGATTTGGGTCATTACGAAAGGTTTTTAGGAGTTCCAACTTCACAGGCGAATAACGTTACTACAGGAAGAATTTACCAAAGCGTAATTGAGAAGGAACGCAAGGGTGAATTTCTGGGTAAGACAGTGCAGGTAATTCCACATATTACTGATGAAATAAAAAATCGCATCAAAGTTCTCGGAAAAACAGGTAAATACCAGTTCGTTATTACAGAAATAGGAGGAACTGTCGGTGATATTGAATCCCTACCTTATATTGAGGCAGTGCGGCAGTTAAAATGGGAGTTGGGACATGATTGTGTTGTGGTTCATTTAACGCTCTTACCTTATTTGTCTACTACCGGTGAATTGAAAACGAAGCCTACACAGCATTCAGTTAAAATGTTATTGGAAAGTGGTGTACAGCCCGATATTCTGGTTTGTAGGGCTGAACATAAAATAGCGAAGGAATTGAAGCGAAAGATTGCATTGTTTTGTAATGTCGCACCGGAAGCCGTAATTGAAGCACGTGATGCGAGTTCAATATATGAAGTCCCTTTGTTGATGGACAAGGAAAAACTGGATGAAGTTGTTTTAAAGAAGCTGGGTGTAAATGAAACTACCTCGCATAATTTGGATGCATGGCGTGAATTTATTAACCGGCTCAATCATCCTAAAAATGAAATCAAAATTGGTCTGGTGGGAAAATATGTCGAATTGAAGGATTCTTACAAATCAATTTCAGAGGCGTTTATTCATGCCGGTGCTCAGAAAGAGTGTAAGGTTAAACTGGAGTGGATTCATTCAGAAAGTTTAACCGAGGAGGTAATTGGAGAAAAATTTAAAGGACTGAAAGGAATTTTAGTTGCTCCCGGTTTTGGTAACCGTGGAATTGAAGGCAAAATACTGGCAATAAAATATGCCCGTGAAAATCAGATTCCGTTTTTAGGAATTTGTCTCGGTATGCAATGTGCCGTTATTGAATTTGCGCGTAATGTAATTGGCTTATCAGACGCACATAGTCGGGAAATGAATCCGGCTACTTCAAACCCTGTAATTGATATACTTGAAACCCAAAAGAGCATTGTGAACATGGGAGGAACTATGCGTCTGGGTGCCTATGCTTGCAGACTGGAAGAGGGAACTATTGCAAGAACTGTTTATGGTAAGTCTGAAATTATGGAAAGGCATCGGCATCGTTATGAGTTCAACAACGAATACAAGTCAAAGTTCACCAATGCAGGAATGATATTGTCGGGTATGAATCCTGTCGCTGACTTGGTAGAGATTATTGAATTACCCAATCATCCGTGGTTTGTGGGCGTTCAGTTTCATCCGGAATATAAAAGTACGGTTACTAAACCTCATCCATTATTTTTAGGATTTGTTGAGGCGGCGATGAAGCGGTAGAAATAAGATAATAAATAATTACTGTTTCTTTGCAAGAGGAATATCAAAGTTGGCTGTCAATCAATTCCGAAGAATAGTTTGTTCTCTGTCAGGACCAACAGAAACAATACTTATAGGAACTCCGGTATTTTTTTCAATATATGAAATATAGTTTAGTAAATCGGAGGGTAATTGTTTAGTATTATATAATTCTGTGTTCCATCCCTTCAATGTTTCATAATTCGCACTGAGTTCTTTTGGGTCGATGGAGTAGGGAAGATGATCGATTTTTTTTCCTTTGTAAGTGTATGAAGTGCAAACCTGAATTTCAGAAAACGAATTCAAAACATCGGCTTTCATCATCATTAATTCGGTAACGCCGTTGATCATGATTGCATATTTCAACGCAGGAAGATCAAGCCATCCGCAGCGTCTTGCGCGACCGGTTGTAGAACCAAATTCGTTTCCAATTTTACGCATTTGCTCGCCGGTTTCGTTATTGAGTTCGCTAGGAAAAGGACCGCTTCCAACACGCGTACAATATGCCTTGAAAATCCCAATTACTTTACCGATTTTTCCGGGAGCCACGCCTAAACCTGTGCATGCGCCTGCAGTAACTGTATTTGATGAGGTTACGAACGGGTAGGTTCCAAAATCAATATCCAATAATGAACCTTGAGCACCTTCAGCAAGAATTTTTTTTCCGCCGGCCATTGCCTCATTCAGGTAATGCTCACTTTCAATAAATTCGAGTTGCTTAAGGTTTTCAATTCCTTCGAACCACATTTTTTCAATTTCGCTTAAGTCGTAATCAAACTGATGCCAGGCCAGCATTTGTTTATGTTTGTTGACAAGAAAATCATAACGTGCTTTAAAATCTGGAGCCAAAATATCGCCAATGCGCAATCCGTTCCTTCCTGTTTTATCCATGTAGGTTGGGCCGATTCCTTTTTGAGTACTTCCGATTTTACTTTCTCCTTTGGAGGCTTCAGAAGCCTTATCCAAAAAAATATGAGTTGGGAGGATAAGATGAGCACGGGTTGAAATAAGCAGTTTTTTTCGAAGCAGCTCATTTGATAAGCCGAATTTTTCGCGCAGGGCGTCTGTTTCTTTTTTAAAAATTATCGGATCGATAACAACACCATTTCCGATGATGTTTATGTTGTTGTCACGAAATATACCGCTGGGAATTGTGTGGAGTACATGTTTTTTTCCGTTGAACTCCAGCGTATGACCTGCGTTGGGCCCGCCTTGAAATCTTGCAATAATATCATAGTTTGGAGTCAGCACATCCACAATTTTTCCTTTTCCTTCATCACCCCATTGAAGGCCTAACAAAACGTCTGTTTTCATGAAATGTATTACTGGTATTAAATTGAGAAATCCAAAAGTAAGAACAAAATAAAGGGGGTAGATTTAATTTAATAACTTGTTGAAAAAAGGAAGAATAGAGGGAAAACGAATTATTTTTTTGAGGCAGCAGTTTTATGGATACATTTCCCGTTTTGGAGCAGTGTATTGCATTTTCCGTAAAAATTTAATGAATGTGAAACGATTTTGAAATTCATTATTTCTTCAGCCATTTTTTGAATCTGCTGAATACGCGGGTCGCAAAATTCAAACACATGTTCACAATCCTGGCAAATTAAATGGTCGTGTTGTCGGTATTTGTATGCCTTTTCGAATTGTGCAAGGTTTTTTCCGAATTGGTGTTTAATAACGAGGTGGCAATCCAGAAGTAATTCAATGGTGTTATACAGTGTTGCGCGGCTAACGCGGTATTTTTTGTTCTTCATCATCAAATACAGTGACTCAATGTCAAAATGTCCATCCTGAGCATAAATTTCATTCAATATCGCATAACGCTCTTCTGTTCTGCGGTGTCCTTTATCGATCAGAAAATTGGTGAACACCTGATTAACTGCTTTTTTGGTTTCTTCGTTTAGCATGCCATGTGGTTAAATTTATTGCACATTTTCTTCGTCGATGCGTTCCACGGTCATCACACCCTTCACTTTTTTTAATTTGGTAATCAACTGCGTGAGGTGGTCGGTGTCGTGAACATAAACCATAATTGTTCCTTCAAAAATTCCATCGTCTGTATCAAAGTTAATACTCCGCATGTTTACGTTGTATTGAGTGGAAATAATTTTTGTGATGTTATTTACTAACCCCAATTCATCGGAACCGGTAATTTTTAATCCGGCCAGGAATGATATTAATTGCTGAGAGTTCCATTTTGCTTTTACTACCCGGTATGCATAATTAGAAAGTAATTGTATGGCATTTGGGCAATTTACGCGGTGAATTTTTATGCCTTCTCCCACTGTAATGAAACCAAATACATCATCACCCGGAATTGGCTTGCAGCAACTGGATAATTTGTAGTCAAGTTTCTGCATATCGTCTCCAATTACAAGCATATCGGTTTTCCCTCTTGCCTGACTTACAATTTGCTCTAAGGTAGGTGTGGTTTCTTTGCGCGGAGATTTTTCAGGATTATTTTTATACTCAATAAAATTTTTAATTTCACTGACGTCAATTGCATTTTTTGCTACTCTGAAAAATAATTCCTGCGATGAGGATAGCTTCAACCAGGTGGTGAAATCGGAAATTGTTCGCTGATTGAATTCCAGTTTGAGTTTAAAAAACTTCTTTTTCAATACAGCTTTTCCTTCTTCAATTAAAATTCGGCGTTGATCCTTTAGAGCATGTTTTATTTTTGATTTTGCTTTTGCAGTGACTACAAAGTTAATCCAGTCTTCCTTTGGACTTTGTTTGTTGCTTGTCAGAATTTCTACCTGATCCCCACTTTTAAGTTTATAACTTAAAGGAACAAGTTTATGATTTACTTTTGCTCCAATACATTTTGCTCCTATTTTACTATGTATTTCGAAGGCAAAATCAAGCGTCGTGGCATTTGAGGGCAGCGTTTTCATGTCCCCTTTTGGGGTAAACACAAATATCTCATCAGCAAATAAATTCAATTTAAAATCATCGATGAAATCCAGCGCATTTTCTTCCGGACTTTCGAGCATTTCCCGGATTTTTCGAATCCATTCTTCTAGTTGATTTTCACGCTCGACAGCGTCATCTTTATATTTCCAGTGGGCAGCAAATCCCATTTCTGCAATCTCGTCCATTCGTGTTGTTCGAATCTGAACTTCAACCCATTTTCCTTCCGGACCCATTACGGTAGTGTGGAGCGATTCGTATCCATTCGCTTTAGGTGTAGAAATCCAGTCACGTAAGCGGTCGGGATTAGGATGATAGAAATCGGTTATGACAGAATATATTTTCCAGCAATCGGATTTTTCATTTTCAGGTAAACTTTCAATGATAATCCGAATTGCAAATAAATCATAAATATCTTCAAAAACCACCCCCTTGTGTTTAATCTTATTGTAGATGGAAAAAATTGATTTCGGACGTCCGTAAATTTTGAATTTGAATCCCAATTCTGAAAGTATTTCCTTAATGGGTTCAATAAATTTCTGAATGAATTTTTTTCTTTCAGGTTCAGTATCAATTAAACGTTGTAAGAGTTCATTGTATCCGTCAGGATCCGTGTATTTTAATGCAAGATCTTCCAGCTCTGTTTTTATTGAGTTAAGTCCAAGCCGGTGTGCAAGCGGTGCGTATAGGTATTGAGTTTCACTCGCGATTTTAATTTGCTTTTCGCGAGCCATACTGTCTAGTGTACGCATGTTGTGTAGCCGGTCGGCAATCTTAATAAGAATCACTCTAATATCATCGCTAAGAGTTAACATCATTTTCTTGAAGTTTTCTGCCTGCAAGGAAGATTTATGGTCAAAAACTCCAGAAATTTTTGTTAATCCATCTATGATTTTTGCAACCTTTTGACCAAACATTCCGGTGATATCATCAATGGTGATATCTGTGTCTTCTACCGTGTCGTGCAAAAGGGCGCAAACGATTGAGGTTGTTCCAAGTCCTATTTCATCGGCGCATATTAACGCCACTGCAATTGGATGAAAAATATAAGGTTCGCCCGACTTGCGCCTCATATTTTTGTGAGACTCAAGCGCTACATCAAAAGCCTTACGAATCATTTCCTTATCACCTTTTTCCATTCTCCTTCGGATGGCTTTCAGTAAGGCCTTGTAGCGATTCAGAATTTCTTTTTTTTCAGTGTTTAAATCAATTTTTTCCATTGCTCATGGTGAAGTTAAGAATTCCGGAAGCTAAATCCCAAACAACTATTAAATTACTTACGAAAATTTAATTGATTTTAATGGTGATGTTTTGGTTACGATGATGGTAGGAAGTAGCATAAATAAAAAGCATGCAATAAAGGTAAATATATTTAGCAGTACCCATAAGTCCCATTCAAAACGGATAGGAACGTAGGACATGTAATAAACTACCTGATCAAGTTTAAAAACATGAAATTTGTATTGAATGAATGCAAGAGAAAGGCCAAAAATGTTTCCCCAAAACATTCCGGTTGAAATTATTTTGACTGCCTGAATTAAAAATACGCGACTAACATTTCGGTTATTCATTCCAAGTGATTTTAAAATACCAATCATGTTGACTTTTTCAATTATCAGGATAATCAAGGCAGATGTCATATTAATAATTGCAACAGAAGTCATTAATACTAGCACTATTATTCCAGTTGTGTCGTGCATTTTAAGCCATTCAAAAATTCCCTGATTTTTTTCTTCAACGTTTACAACGGTGAGTTCTTCTTTGGTTAAGTTAAAATAAAGGTCATTGGTGAACTGTTCCACATTATTGAAATCATTCAGGTAAATTTCAAATCCACCTGTTACGTATTCGGGCCATCGATATATTTTTTTCAGTGCTTCCGATGTGGTGAAAACCATTTTTTTATCATATTCTTCCAATCCCGTTTCATAAATACCGCTGATACGGAATACGCTTGAGCGAGGGTGGTGCATTACTTTTAATTCAGTTTCAGGTGTTTCGTTGTCAAAAGAATTTTTTAAACGAAGTATGAAAGGATCTTTTTGCTGAATTAAAGTATCAATAGCCGAATACTTAATATGTAACATCGTGTCGGGTACAATAAAATAAATAATGAGTTTATCATCAACTTTAACCTGTAAACGGTTTGCAATAATGGATGAAATCAATACAGGATGTTCATTTGTTTCATGTTTTTTTTCCTGAAAAGTTGAACCGCTAATTATATTTTCACCGATATAACCCCATGAATAATTTTCACCGATTCCCTTTACGACCACACCTTCGTTTTCAGTCTTGGTTTTAATTATACCGTTTTTTAGAATAAAATGCTGAATTGTTCGGATCTCATTGTTCTTCAATAATTCGTCTGTAATTTTTTGATGCAGTAATATAGGCAGGGATTCCCCGGAATTCTCTTCATTTTTGTTTATTATCTGAACGTGGGCGCTGAAAGCGATTGCTCTTTCTTTAACTTCTTTTTGAAATCCCTTAACAATAAAAACCGTAAGTATCATTACCATTACTCCAAGAATAATTCCTCCGGTCGCAATCCGTATTACCGGCCGACTTAAATTCGAGTTTTTTTGTTCGCCTCCGGAAATTCGATTTGCAATAAACCAGCTGATGTTCATGAAAGGAATGATTCTTGTTAATTTCGATTAAGCGGAAATTGTAAAGTGTTCACTAATCTTTGATACATTTGTTTCTCAAAAATAATCATTCCGAATGAAGGTCATTTCAGTTTTGTTTTTTTTCTTTTTTTCTTTTTCATTTTTCAATGCTCAATCTATCCGAGAAGCTCGTGTTCTTACGGATAAAGACGTTATAATAGGTGCGGCTCGTTTTGATGATTATTTGACTCTTTTGAAAGGCAAGCGTGTGGGTGTCGTAGCCAACCTTACCAGTCGCGTTGGAAACCGACATTTAGTTGATACATTAATTGCCTTGAAGGTGAAGGTTAACAAGATTTTTAGTCCGGAACATGGTTTTCGCGGTGAAGCTGATGCCGGAGAAAAAGTAGTTAACGGTAAGGATCCATCAACCGGTATTACGGTGATCTCGTTATTTGGAAAGCACAACAAACCAACTCGTGACGATGTCAAAGATCTTGATGTGTTGATTTACGATATTCAGGACGTGGGTGTTCGGTTTTATACCTATATCTCCACGATGACTTATGTAATGGAAGCCTGCGCAGAGAATAAAAAAAAGTGCATTATACTAGACAGGCCAAATCCAAACGGATTTTATGTAGATGGGCCTATTTTAGATTTATCATTGAAATCTTTTTTAGGATTACATCCCGTTCCGATTGTTTACGGTATGACCTGCGGTGAATATGCCAAAATGGTCAACGGAGAAGGCTGGTTAACAAAAAAGGTTGTTTGTGATTTAACAGTTGTTCCGGTAAAAAATTATACCCACAGTGATTTGTACCAGCTACCTGTTAAGCCTTCACCAAATTTACCAAATATGATTTCGGTTTATCTTTATCCTTCACTTGGCTTATTTGAAGGTACAATAGTAAGTATGGGAAGAGGTACAGAATTCCCATTTCAGGTACTTGGTCATCCAAAATTAAAGGGGAGTGAATTTTCATTTACACCTCAAGCATTTACCGGAGCAAAAAACCCAAAATATTTAAACGAAAAATGTTTTGGTTATGATTTACGCAGATTTGGGGAAGATTATATGAAAAATTTAAAAGAAATTAATTTATTATGGCTTTCAGGTATGTTTCGTGAGTTAAAGGATGAAACTACATTCTTTGATGCTAATTTTAACTACCATTCCGGAAATTATATTTTGCAGGAACAAATCAAGAAAGGGGTAAAGGAATCTGAAATTGCTAAAAGCTGGAAGCCCTCCATTCAACAGTTTAAATTGGTCCGTTCCAAATACCTGCTATATCCGGATTTCGAATAGAGTTTCTTTCAACAACTTTTCAGTTATGAAATCTTGAACGTAAAAAAATGTATCTTTGTTACCCGGGATGAGCCATTTAAGCACTTCACATCTACTCGGAATCAAGTATCTCACTAAGGCAGACATCGATTTAATTTTACACACTGCCAAAAGTTTTAAAGAAGTCATTAATAGACCTATCAAAAAAGTTCCTTCACTCAGGGATATTACGATTGCAAATTTGTTTTTTGAAAATTCTACACGAACTAAATTGTCATTTGAGCTCGCGCAAAAGCGTTTATCAGCAGATGTTGTGAATTTCTCAGCTTCATCATCCTCGGTAAAAAAAGGAGAAACCCTTGTTGACACGGTAAATAATATTCTGGCGATGAAAGTTGACATGGTGGTAATGCGGCATAGCAGCCCCGGCGCTTCCGTATTTTTATCTAAGCGTATAAAATCTAAAATTATTAATGCTGGTGATGGTGCACATGAGCACCCAACACAGGCCTTGTTGGATGCTTTTTCAATTTTGGAAAGCCTCGGGTCTTTAAAAGGAAAAAAAATTACGATTGTTGGCGACATCCTTCACAGCCGGGTTGCTTTATCAAATATATTTTTGCTGCAAAAAATGGGTGCAGAGGTGAAAGTTTGTGGCCCAACAACACTTATTCCTCGATATATAAATTCTCTCGGCGTTGGTGTCGAAACTGATTTGCGTAAAGCATTAGAATGGTGTGAAGTGGCAAATCTATTGCGTATACAATTGGAAAGGCAAGACATTAAATTTTTCCCTTCGCTAAGAGAATATACCATGTTGTACGGTTTAAACTTAGAATTACTGGAATCTTTGCGAAATAAAATAGTAATTATGCATCCCGGACCAATAAACAGGGGAGTAGAAATCAGTTCGGATGTAGCTGATCATAAACAAAGCATAATTCTAGAACAGGTTGAAAACGGAGTTGCCGTTCGAATGGCGGTAATGTTTTTACTTGCAGGTAGAAACTGAAAGTTTCAAAAAATTCATTAGCTTTGTTTGATAAAGTAAAATGGCGTATTCAATTGAGCGTAACTCTACTTTCGCATTTATTGAGGTTCAGGCAGAACGGCTAGATTCTAATCTTGCACCATCACTAAAAGCTGAATTTTTATTGTTAAATACAGAAGGGTTCAAAAATATTATCGTAAATTTATACCGCATTCGTTTTTGTGATTCGTCCGGACTTAGTTCCATTTTAATTGGAAACAGGTTGTGCAAAAGCGAATCAGGTAAACTAGTGTTGTGTAATTTGCAGGATAATGTTCAAAAGCTGATTGCACCTTCTCGGTTGGAAAACGTTCTTTTTATTGCAAATGGAGTAGAAGATGCAAAAACGATGGTTAATTGAAAATTTAAAATAAACATAAAAAAGTAACATGAAAAAAACCTACCTATTTTTAACAATTACAGCTGCGTTATTCAGTGTTCAGATAAATGCGCAGACTTGTACACCTGATCCGGCTGTAGCGAACATCCCGGGAATTCATCCTGACAGCGCTACTAATTTCGTTAGCGGAACAGTAGGACAGCCATACAACCAAAATATTACGGTTGTTGTGCCTCAAGATACTCAGGTTTTACCTCCGCCATTGCCTGCTATTCCATTTGATTCAATTCGCATGACCGGAATTTCCAACCTTCCTCCGGGCTTAACTTACATGTGTGCGGGTACATCAAATCCTTCAAGTTTGTGTACCTGGTTGGGAAATACTACAGGTTGCGCTTCAATTTATGGAACACCAACTACTGCAGGTACCTATTCATTGGTAATTTCTGTTGATGCTTTTGTGGGTGGTTCAAGCGTAGCGAATTCATTCACTGTAACCTATTACAAGATTACTATTAATCCTGCAGTTGGTATCAGCGAAAATTCAAATGCAAACTTTGATGTAAAGCAAAATGCACCGAACCCGTTTTCTAACAAAACCAATATCCGTTTTACCCTGCCTACAGAAGATAAAGTGAAATTGACAGTTTATAACATGTTAGGTAAAATGGTTATGGAAAAGAAAATTGATGGTGTTAAAGGTGAGAATGAATTAGAAATTGATGGTAAGAATTTCTCCGGAGGCATGTACTTTTATTCCTTGGAATACAAAGGTAAAGCCTTTACCCGCCGCATGATGGTGACCAACAATTAATGCAGCGATTTGAATTATTGATTTTAGGAAGCGGATCAGCTCTTCCCACAAATTCAAGAAATCCAAGCGCTCAGTTACTTTGTGTAGCTGAGCGTTTTTTTTTAATTGATTGCGGTGAAGGAACTCAATTACAGTTAAGAAAATTTAAAACAAGCTTTGGTCGAATCAATGCAATATTTATCTCCCACCTTCATGGAGATCATTTTTTTGGCTTGATTGGTTTGCTGCAATCATTTCACTTGCTAGGACGAAAAAATCCATTGCGACTTTATGGCCCACCACCGCTTAAAGAAGTGATCGATGTACTGAACAAAGTCAGTGATACTCGGTTACAATATCCATTGGAATTTCATTCAACTCAGGCAAAAACCGTAGAACTTATTTTTGAAGATGACAAAGTCGAAGTTTACACATTTCCTTTAAAACATAAACTGGATTGTACCGGTTTTTTATTTCGCGAAAAGCCTTTTCCACGCAACATACTCCCCGAAAAATTAAAAGAATTTGGGGTTTGCCACTCAGAAATACATCGTCTAAAGCAGGGCCTTGATGTAATTTCCGAAAACGGTGAACTAATACATGCGGATGTACTTACGCGCCCCGGACCTAAACCGCGCTCATATGCCTATTGTTCCGATACAATGTATCATGAGGAATTAATTCCTCTGCTTAACAATGTTTCTGTACTTTATCATGAAAGTACATTCTTAGAGGATATGCGCGAACGAGCCAATAAAACGATGCACAGTACAGCAAAAGATGCTGCAAAAATTGCTGCGCAAGCTAATGCAGGGCAATTAATTTTGGGTCACTTTTCTTCGCGGTATGAAAATCCGGATCTTTTTCTGGATGAGGCTGCAACTTTGTTCAGCAACTGTATGTTAGCAAATGATGGTAAACTTTTTCAAATTACAGTTTCCAAATAACATTTTAAAAAGCTATTTTTGTATTTAATTAACCTAAATATAAATATAGTGTAATGAAAATCAGTATATTATCATATCATCCCAGTTTTATTATTCAAAAAGGATTAGAGTCCTTTGTCAAAGAAAATCCGACTTTTTTTTGGTGTGGAGAAGTTTCAGCACCTGCTGAACTCAAAAAACATTTGGAAAGGAATAAACCTCATATTTTAATAGTTGACGGAATCCAGCAAACGCTTAATCGAATATTAATTTCAGACATAAAAAAAATTTCATCGCATACAAAATTGCTTTCAATTTCGGATAGATCTTCCAAGGAAGCATTTTCCTTGTTGCTTGAAGCCGGTGTAACGGCTTGTTTACTTAACGAGTGCGATTATCAGGAGGTTACAGATGCAATTTTAAGTTCATCCCGCGGTGAGCGTTTTTTGTGCGGAAAAATTGCCGGCATACTGGCGAACGATTTCATTGAAAATGAAAGATCCGCTTCAGAAACAGTTTCCTGCGAGGGATTTGGCATTACTGACCGTGAAGCAGAAATCATTCAGTTTATTGCGGCAGGTTATTCCAATAAGCAAATAGCCGATAAATTATTCCTTAGTACGCATACAGTTAATACGCACCGCAAAAATATTATGGCAAAGTTGCGTGTGAGTAATACAGCAGGATTGGTGATGTACGCAATTCGTAACAAATTGCTTGAACCCAATCAGTTTTTATTCGCAAATTAATTTAGGCCACTGCAATTACTTAACTTTGCGGCGGAATGAAAAACTTTCAAATACCTGGTTTTTATCGCAGTCCGATAATTTCAAGAATAAAGCAATTCAGGAAAGTTCAGGACCCACGAAAAAAAGATTTAACTCCTATATTTCTTGATTTCGGTCCGGTTGGATTTTATATCGCTCGCCATTTTGGGTTTTGTTACGGGGTTGAAAATGCAATAGAAATTTCATTTCGTGCGCTTGAGGAAAATCCGGATAAAAAGATTTTTCTTTTGTCTCAAATGATTCATAACCCGGAGGTGAATAAGGATTTACTTTTGCGGGGAGTACGTTTTTTACAGGATACTGAGGGAAATTCTTTGCTACCCTTAAGCGAGGTGCAGTGTGGGGATATTGTAATAATACCTGCATTTGGCGCAACGCTTGCAATGGAAGAACAATTGAATAAACAGGGAGCAGAAATAAAAAAATACAACACAACGTGTCCCTTTGTTGAACGTGTATGGAAAAAGTCAGAACAACTGGGGTCCGGCAATTATACCATAATCATTCACGGAAAAGTCAGACATGAAGAAACACGTGCCACTTTTTCACGAAGTTATGTACACGGACCGTCGGTAGTGGTTAAAGACTTAGCGGAAGCAAAAAAATTATCTGAATTTATTTTAAAGGAAAAATCGCAGCAAGAATTTGAGTCAGAATTTGAAGGTAAATACTCAAAAGGATTTACCATTGAAAAGGATTTTGTGCGTTTGGGTGTAATTAATCAGACTACAATGCTGGCAACCGAGACGGCCGAAATTGCCGAATTTTTTCGTGGAGTGATAAAGCAAAAATTCGGTGAGGAAAAATTATCAGAACATTTTGCGGACACGCGCGATACTTTGTGTTATGCTACCAACGAGAATCAGGATGCGACCATCGCTTTAGGAAAAACAGATGCCGATTTGGCAATTGTTGTAGGCGGTTATAATAGCTCAAACACCTCCCATCTCGCCGAGCTGCTTGAACCTAATTTCCCCACTTTTTTTGTTTCCGGTTCAGATGAAATTAGTTCGAAAAATAAAATACGTTTTTTTGATTTAAATGAACATCAAGTTAAAACTAAAGAACAGTTTTTACCGGAAACGAATAAAAAGTTGAAGATTGTTCTCACAAGTGGGGCCAGCTGCCCGGATTCGGTCGTTGAAAATGTAATGCGTAAAATAATTTCATTTTTCCCGAATGTAAAAACCGATGAGGAGGCGTTGGCAGAACTAAGTTAATAATGTTAGATGAAAATTTCAGGAAGAAAATATTTCAATGTTCGTGTATACGGTTTATTAATGCATGAAGGTGCTGTTTTATTAAGTGACGAATTTATAAATGGCCGTGAGATAACAAAATTTCCGGGTGGTGGACTTGAATTCGGTGAGGGTACACGCGAATGTCTAATGCGTGAATTCCGTGAAGAATTAAAAATGAATGTTGAGGTTTGCGATCATTTTTACACAACCGATTTTTATGTTGTGAGTTCATTCAATTCAAATGCCCAGGTGATCAGCATTTATTACGAAGTTAAATCCGATAGTTGTGCAAGAATAGTAACAACCCACAGAAAATTTGATTTTTCGTTTAAAAAGGAAGGCGCACAAAGTTTCCGTTGGAGGCAACTCAGTGAAATTAATGAGGATGATTTTACATTTTCCATCGATAAAAAAGTTGCGCAATTATTACGGTATGATTTTGAAAATTCAAATTTAAAGCAACTTAATTCAAAAATATGATACAGCGCATTCAGTCTTTTTTCTTGGCAATGGTACTCACCTTGGGAATTGCCTCTCTTTTTGTACCCTTTGTACGGTATGATTTACCGGGTGGTCCGATTAACGTTGATTTAATGCCCGGTGCAACTTTGCATCCATTAAGCGGTATTTATCTACTTCCGGTTTTTCTTAATATTGTTTCTATTCTGTTCACCGTTTATGTTATTTTAAATTACAAAAAAAGGGTATTTCAGATGAAGCTCGCCAACTTATTGATGGCGCTCAATACGATTCTTTTGGGTGTTTTATTGTTATTTGATTTTGTTGAATTACCGGTAACAACTGAATTACTTCAGAAAAAATATCTTTTGGGAGCTTTTTTTCCAATATTTTCTATCATTTTTTCTTTTCTTGCTTCATATTTTATTCGCAAGGATGAAAACCTGGTTCGTTCTGCAGACCGTCTTCGTTAATTTATTTTAATTGCAATTGCAAGGTCTGTCCATTTCAATTTCCGCATTCGGTAAAAGATGGTGCAATCGTTCTTGTTGATTTGCGTTAATCATAATACTTCTTAAATCCATTACACGTAATTGAGTCAATTTGCTAAGTGATTCAGGGAAGTAAGTTAAGTTGTTGCTCCATAAATCGAGGTATTGCAATTCGGAAAGGTTACCAATCTGGTAGGGTAGCGAAATGAGTTCGTTATTGTTGAAATTAAGTGTTTTTAAACGTGTTAGTTTTCCAATTGTAAGGGGCAATTGTTCGATTTTGTTTTTAGCACCAATGAAAAACTGCAAATCAGGAAGTAAGTAGAGGCTGTCGGGAATGTACCGGATTGAATTTTTGCTGATGTCAAGGTATTGCAGGTTTTTGAATTGAAAAATTTCTAATGGAAATTCCTTAAGCTTCATTTTTCTTAATTCGAGGCGAATAACCTTATCCGGTTGTTTTAAGGCCTCTTCAATTGAAGTGAAGGAAAATGTTTTTGCGAGTTCTGTCGAATCCAGAAGTTGAGCGTGGTGAAATAGCGGCAACAACATTAAGAAACAAATTAATCCAACTATTTTTATGAAACTGCTATACATTTCCGAAAATTTTCAGGGTTTTTTGTTTATCCAAATCAAGTGCCAGTTTTAGTTCGGTTAACCCCGCAAACTTTTCTTCTTTTCGAATAAAACTTTTTAAATAAACGGTGATTTCTTTATTGTAAATGTCTTCCTCAAAATCAAAAATATTTACTTCTATTTTAATTGAAGCATCCATGTCAGTTGTTGGATTTGTTCCAATATTCATCATTCCTTTTTTGATAAAATTGTTTACTTTCACTTCAACGGCATAAACTCCTGAAGCGGGAATGAGTTTGTAGGGGTTTATTCCTGCGATATTTGCGGTTGGATAACCCAGTGTTCGTCCCAATTTTTTTCCTTTTATGATTGTCCCGGAAAAAAAGTAAGTGTATCCCAGTAATTGATTCGCTAATTCAATTTCACCTGATTGCAATGCTTTTCGGATTCGTGTTGAGCTTACATTCATCGAATTAATTTCCATGGCCGGTATTTCCTCTACCTCAAAATTAAACCGGTTTGAAAGTTGTTTCATGAGTTCCAATGACCCTTCTCTGTTTTTACCAAACCTATGGTCGTATCCCAGCACAATTTTTTTCATTCGCATTTGTTGCAGTAAAATTTCTGTCACAAATTGAGTAGGATCTATTTCAGCAAATTCTTTTGTAAAAGGAAATTCAACAAGTTGAGAAATGCCAATCAAATTTAAAAGCTCCGCTCGTTCTTGCGATGTATTCAGCAAACGTAAATCGTGTTGTTCGGGAAATAAAACCAGGCGTGGATGCGGGTGAAACGTAATAACAAGTGTTTCAAGTTCAAGACGATTTCCATCTTCTATCAATTTTTTTACCAATGTTCTATGCCCTATATGAACACCATCAAAGGTTCCGATGGTAATTATTGAACCACCGGAAATTTGAGCCTCATTGCTTCTGCGGAAAAATTTCATTTGGATTGTCAAAGATACAAATATGAAAAATGTGATTAATTTATAATTCATATTGTTTGTCTCTGAAATCGGAAAATAACGATTTGAATATTTTGCTAACTTTAAAAAAAATTATGAATAAATTTCTACTTTCAATTTTTGCTTTGGTTGCTATATCAAGCGCTAATTCACAAACCGACACATTAATATGGATTGATTTTGAAACAGATCCTTCTACTTTTGTTCAAAATTCTACACCTCCTCCGGGATATGTTAATGATACAATGTGGTATAATTTTGATGCTGATGGACTAAACGACGGCAGCGGAAATGGTCGTCCGTTGGAATGGTTCTGGGATTATGATTTTGAAGATACTATCAACAGTGCGTATGTTAGTTCCTCCTGGACGAACACTTCTGTTCCAACAGAGAACTGGTTTGTTATGCGAAGCATTTATATTTCAGATACTAATGCGTCTTTATCCTGGAAAAGTGCACCTTACCAGACCCCTCGTTATTTAGATGGGTATTACGTATTATTATCTACAACTGATAATGACATTACTTCTTTTACAGATACCTTGTTTCGCGCCGCTGAATATGTTTCGCTAAACGACCCCTCTGCACCTAATGACTTTGCAAGTTATACGTTTACTCCAGGTTTTGTACATGGGGCAGACGGGCAATATACCTTCGACACTGGCGATTCCTCTCGTTTGTTAGGGTTACTTCATCCGTTTACAGTTTCGCTGAGTGCCTATACCGGTAAAAGTGTTTACATCGCTTTTAAACATCACTCAGTTGATGATAATTTACTCGCTATTGATGATATTTTGTTAACCGGAACAAACACAGTAGGTATTGCTGAAAATTCAGCCGGAGTAGGCATTTCTGCTTTCCCGATTCCTGCAGAAAACGAATTAAACATCGAGATCCGTTCAGACAACGCTTCAAGCGCTCAGATTTCAATATTTGATGTAATGGGTCGGTCAACAGGAGCTATTTCTGAAATTCATTTTCATGAAGGAAAATCACTGCATACCATTGACCTCCGAGGTCTGGCCTCCGGTACATACCAGGTTCGGGTAACCACCACAAAGGGTTCTTCCTGCATCAGGGTAAGTGTGAAGTAGGCGTATAAAAATGGTGTTGAAAATAATTTTCAAACAAACTTTTCACAATTTTAAATTTTGCTTGGGCAGGTGCAGTAAATCCTTACCTTTGCAGCCGTAAATTTTAAACTAAATCGCATGTCACAACAGGTAGGAAAAGTTGCACAGGTTATTGGTCCCGTAGTGGACGTTTCATTTGAGCTTCACGGAGGTAAATTGCCTAATATTCTTGATGCTCTTGAAATTATTAAGGGAAGCGGTCAAAAAGTTATTCTTGAATGTCAGCAGCACATTGGAGAAGATACTATTCGCGCGATTGCGATGGATTCAACCGACGGATTAACCCGTGGCATGGAAGTGAAGGCAACCGGCAGTGGTATTAAAATGCCAATTGGTGAAAAAGTAAAAGGCCGATTATTTAATGTTGTTGGCGAGGCAATTGACGGAATAAATAGCGTTTCTAATGAAGGAGGATACAGCATTCACCGAATGCCGCCGAAATTCGAAGATCTTTCAACGGCTACAGAAGTTTTATTTACCGGAATAAAGGTTATTGATTTGCTTGAACCTTATGCGAAAGGTGGAAAAATCGGTTTGTTCGGTGGTGCCGGAGTAGGTAAGACCGTGTTAATCATGGAATTGATCAATAACATTGCAAAAGGTTATGCAGGACTTTCTGTGTTTGCCGGTGTGGGTGAGCGAACTCGTGAAGGAAATGATTTATTGCGTGAAATGATTGAGTCCGGAGTAATTAAATACGGCGAAGCATTTAAACACAGCATGGAAAGTGGCGGATGGGACTTATCGAAAGTGGATAAGGATGAATTGGCAAAATCCCAGGCCACACTTGTTTTCGGTCAAATGAATGAGCCTCCCGGAGCACGTGCACGCGTGGCATTATCAGGCTTAACAATGGCTGAATATTTCCGTGACGGAGATGGCTCAGGTCAGGGACGTGATATTCTGTTTTTCATTGATAACATTTTTCGATTTACGCAGGCCGGGTCAGAAGTGTCCGCCTTATTGGGTCGAATGCCTTCGGCGGTAGGATACCAGCCTACACTAGCAACTGAAATGGGGTTAATGCAAGAGCGAATTACTTCAACTAAAAAAGGTTCAATTACATCAGTTCAGGCCGTTTATGTGCCTGCAGATGACTTAACTGACCCTGCTCCTGCAACTACATTTGCTCACCTTGATGCCACCACTGTATTAAGTCGTAAAATTGCTGAATTAGGTATTTACCCTGCAGTAGATCCACTCGATTCAACTTCTCGAATATTAAGTCCAACAGTATTAGGTGATTCACATTATAATACCGCTCAGCGTGTAAAACAGATCCTTCAACGTTACAAGGAATTACAAGATATTATCGCCATTCTTGGTATGGATGAATTAAGTGAAGAAGATAAATTAGTTGTACATCGTGCTCGTCGTGTTCAGCGTTTCCTATCACAACCTTTTCACGTTGCTGAACAATTTACAGGATTGAAAGGCGTGTTTGTTTCTATCGATGATACAATAAAAGGATTTAATATGATTATGGATGGTAAAGTAGATGAATATCCAGAAGCAGCATTTAACCTTGTTGGTACAATCGAAGATGCGATTGAAAAAGGTAAGAAATTATTGGCTGAGGCAAAATAATCTCACGCATATCCATGAAATTAGAAATAATCAAACCGGAAAAAAAACTTTTTGAAGGTGAAGCGAAATCAGTTGTTGTTCCTGATGCGATGGGCCAACTGGGTATTTTAAATCGACATGCCCCTTTAATCGCTGCTCTAAAAAAAGGAACTATTAAAGTAACTGAAACCAACGGTAAAGTCCAATTGTTTGACATTAACGGAGGAGTTGTAGAAGTGCTGAAGAATAAAGTAATTATTCTGGCTGAGTAATTTTTTTTATTGTAATTATAATCCCCGGAAGTTTTACTGGGGATTTTTATTTTCCCCTAATCAACTGCAGGGAACTGGTGAAGCGCTTGTCTTCATTAATGGTAAGAATGTAATAGTATGTACCATCAATTTGTCCGCTACCATTCCAGTCATTCTGATATCCGTTTTTTTCGTAAATTAAATTACCCCAGCGGTTAAAAATTTTCAAGTTATTGGTAGGGAAAAATTCCAGATACTTGAATACGAGAAAATCATTCAGCGAATCGTTGTTGGGGGTAATAATATTTGGAGGAATTATTTCTGCAGGAATGACTTCAATTAATTTACAAAGGGTATCGGGGCAACCTAAAGAACTTGCTACCAGCATACAAACGGTGTATGTACCCGGAGTAGTATACGTGTGCGTTGGATTTGGCGAACCAGAAAAAGTATTATCACCAAATGACCAGAACCAATTACTAATGGTATCTCCATAGGTAGTAGTGTTGTTCGAGAAAATTACCGGTTCGTTTACAATAATAATCTGTGGAGAATAATTATAATCAGCATTCGGATACGCATAGGTGATGACATTAACAGTATCATTTAAACCTGTACAGCCGTTTGCTGTGGCACTGATAATGAAATTTGTTTGTGTAGGTGCCGTACCGTTATTTATGATTGATTGAACAACAGAACTTCCGCTTCCGTTTTGGCCATTGCCACTCCAGCTCAAATTCGATCCGCCGACACAAGAACTTAATGCAATGTTAAATGTGTCGCCTGAACATATGGACAGTGTTGTTGGGCTTCCTGTTGCTTCAGGAGCTTTTTTAATTGATAAGGTTTTAGCAGGAAAAACAGTAACAGTGTTACCGCAGGCGTCGGTAACTGTGGGCGATGGAACCGCAACTTGAGTTATGGTGTCACAATACCACGGACAATTGGGTAAGATAAGATTTAGAACTTTAGATGAGGTTCCGTAACTGCATCCTGCAGGCGTTTGCCATGTCAAAGATCCGTTCATCCATGGATGGGTAACTGTGTAAGGAGGTACACCGTACTTTATCGAAACGGTTCCGTTGAAATTGCAAACATTGGAGCAAAGTGTATTTGGATTAATGGTCCATGCAACTCCGGTATATTCAACCGTATGGCCTTCGGCATATGCTTTGAAAGGATATCCTCCGAGTGGATCATGATAAAGATAAATTGCATTGCATCCGGTGCCGGGTTGCATGCGTTGAAGATGCATACTGAGGTAAAAAGTTTGGCTGTTACAAGACTGAGGATAACAGCATAACAAGGGATAGCGAAGATCGTAATTAGTAAGGTAAGCAGTGCCCGGTGAATTTCCTAATGAACCGGTGATGGTAAAAACTTGTGACGAATCACAATTGGTAGAAAACCACATCCTGCCATCTGCCATCACACAAGTAGTAAAAGGATCAGCATAATAACTTCCACTTACAAATAAATCAGTAACAGTTACCTGCGCCGGAATGGTGACCAAGATGCTGTCAGATTTATTGGCAGGTGCCAGACAAGACTGGATATTTGCTCCGGTGTAGGTTGTGGTTGGTCCAGTTACAAGTGGGTCAACAACCACCGGAAAACTGCGGGAAGGATCTTTAATCCATGTTGAAGGTACAGTTATTGAAAGTTTGATTTTTCCGTTTTTTGTAGCGTAGGCATAGGTTCCAACAATAAACTTTTTTTGTTGGTCGAAACATATGGCTGCACGAATTTTTCCTATTTCTAGCCCGTTTTTGTTCACAATCAGCAATGCCCCCTTCCAGCCGGAAACCGAATTTTCACCATGTAATTCATCATGAATCAATTTTGCTCCTGCGGGTAATGAAATTTCCTCTTCAATTACCAGATTTCCGTTTGAAAGGGATGAACTATTAATTATCTCGTAATTGTATTTTACACCTGCGTAACTAAAATGAAATGTTTTGTTAAAACCGGAAATAATGTTTGGAAGTTCTGCGTTTTCACCATTCAGTTGAAAATGGCTTGTTCGTACAGGTTTTCCATTAATACAAGTGTTTTTACCAATCTGAAATTCATTCTCATTTCCGTGGTTGATACAAATGTTTCCGTTGTTTTCAACCGCAACTTGTATGGGTTGCTGAAATGCCTCAAGGCGATTGTTATTGAGGGAGGGTTCTGTCACAACAGGAATTAAAGTTCCTCCATGATAGTAATTAACGGGTAGTTCACTAAATTCAGAAATAACATTTCCGTTTGGGCTTTGCCATTCTGAAGAGTAAATACTTCTTTTTTCAATAACTTCTTGCCAGATTTTTTTCTTCTCCTTAACTGTTTCTTCCTTAGGAGAAGAAACAGATGCGTTGAGGCCGGTGAACCTTTTAAGATTATCTTGACCCATAGCTGAAAAATTGATAGAAATTTCCAGCAATAAAATCATTAAAGGGAAGTAAAGTATTTTTTTCATTTGTAAAAAAATCCTTTACCAAATTTACAAAAGAAAACTAAAAACTAAAACCGGAAAAGGTTTAATTAAAATTGAAATGGAAATTGATCAAGAGATAGGATTTTTGGGCCTTCAGCCTTTTTTCCATCTGTGCCCTGAATTCCTTCTGCCCCGTTATTTCCTTTTTGTCCGGAAGGGAAAAAAACATTCCCCATTCCACCCAACCCACCTTCACCGCCTTTGCCGGATTTTCCTGCGGTGCCGGGATTATTTTCCAAAATCAGTTTTGATTTATAGTGTAAAACCTCATTTTCAATATAAATTGTAATACTTCCTGCATCACCGCCATTTCCTGCAGCGCCGCCAGCACCGCCATTCCCACCATTACCGGCGGCCTGCCCTGAGAAATAGGAAGTGGGAGCTTTTGCCATTTTACCTCCTGAACCTCTTCCGCCGTTGCCGCCGTTTCCTCCATCTCCACCGTTTGAAGTAAATGTTAGCTTATATCGTTGAATATTATGTACAAAAACAAGCGAAGTATCATTTTTAGGGTACTTGATATAAACCCGCAGCATAGTGTCATTTTTAAAGGAGGTATCTCTTTTTATATGGATGATAACATCCTGCGCTGATGTTCCGTTTTCGCCTGGTTGTCCATTCTGTCCGTTAACAGCATCGGCCATTAACATTCGTACACCTGCCAATCCTTTTTTACCGTCTTTTCCTTTTGCACCATCAAAGTGATAAAAATTTTCTCCATTAAAATCTACTGTCAGGCTTAAATTATGTTGTTGTTTTTTAATTTGCTTATGGGTAACGGTAATCTCAACAGTTTTTTTTGATGATAGATCACGTATGTCTTTACTCACCAATACTATTCCTTTTTCCATTTTGCCACCTTTTATTTCAATGTCAAAATCGGCCCATTGTTGTTTTTGCCATAAATATTTGCTTTCAGTATCAGCGTGTCCGGCTGTATAACTTCTACCGTTTTTTCGTTTTACTTCAAATTCTACCTGAAGGGATTCTCCCGGTTTTACTTTTCTTTTTTCACACACAATACGAAAACTTCTCATATCCCTGTTACCATCTGCCAGGAATACTTTCGGGAATTGGAGCGTGAAAAACAGAAATATGAATAAAAATTCTTTTCGCATTTAGTTAAAACCAAAAATAAAATTACACAATCCTTTGTACTGTTTATTTTTTATTCGTTAAAAAATCATTACAAGCATTTTGAATGTTTGGGTAAAAAGCAAGGAAATGGTTTTCAATACAATTATAATTTGACATAAAGGATGGGAATGCGTCTTGCAAATTTACGACATGCTGAATTCGGTATGTCATACCCACTAATACTTTTTCAATCGTTTTTGTATTTGAGTAATTGAACAAAATATTGTTTTCCTGCATATACCCAAAAAAATCTTTTGCTCGTTGCGGAAGTATTTCGAAATGATTTTTAACTATTTTGTAGCAGGCGTTTGCAAAATTCTGTAGGTCTCCTGCGTAAAAATTATTGAAGTGTTTTGCCAGGAAATGATCGAAAAAAATATCGGTTAAGGCGCCACTATATTTATCAAATGTTTTACTGAAAATTTTTTTTGATGAAATGAATTCCTGGTGATGATCCGTGAAGTCGTCAATAAATCGATGAAGCTGAATTCCGTTTTGAATTTTTTTCGGGAAAGAATGCATGGAAATCCCTTTCAATGAATCTCCGATATAATTTCCGATAATAATTTCTTCGTCCTGTCCTGAAAGACAAAAATGCGCGAGATAATTCAACTTACGTATTTTGTGGTTTTCATGAATGTTGCGGAAATGAACGATGCAAATATTCCAACGAAAATGTAGCGGTAAAAAACGAAAGATAATTCTTTGAAAAGGGTAATGTTTTTTAACTCTTCCTGAATCTTTTTTTGTAGCTCTGTTTCATTGAATTTACGTTTGTTCATTTGATCAAGGCGCATTGCCTGTTCACGAATATCTTGCGGAAGCGCCTCTGATTTAAATTCTCTCCATCCATTGAAATAAAACACAGTTTGAAACAACAACAGAAAAAAGATTGAGTATACAACGAAACGCATTCCTTCTCGTGCGGCATTTCTCCCTGATATAATTCCGCCGTAAACTGTGTCGCGCTGCAATTTTATGGTGAGAACAACAAGCGGAATCAATGCGCCAATCGCCATCAGATAAATAAAATTAAATGCACCGTAACGTTCGGTGAAATAGAAAAATAAAGTGAACGAAATGTAGAGACCGGAAAAAATAATCGACAAGATCAGTGGATATTTTTTCATAGCAATTCAGGTTAACCGTTCATGCTGATTAAAAATTCCTCATTGGTTTTCGTGTTTCGAATTCTGTCACGTATGAATTCCATGGCCTCCACGGTGGTCATATCAGCTAAATGATTCCGCAGAATCCAAACACGTTGCAACATTGCAGCGTCAACCAATAGGTCATCTCTTCTGGTTGAAGAAGCTACGAGGTCAATCGCCGGATAAATACGTTTATTTGAAAGTTTGCGGTCCAGTTGCATTTCCATGTTTCCGGTACCTTTAAATTCTTCGAATATTACTTCATCCATTTTTGACCCGGTGTCAATTAGCGCGGTGGCAAGAATGGTAAGTGAGCCTCCGTCTTCAATTTTTCGAGCACTTCCGAAAAAACGTTTTGGTTTATGTAAGGCGTTGGCGTCAACGCCTCCGGTGAGCACTTTACCTGATGCCGGAGCAACGGTATTGTAGGCACGCGCCAAACGAGTAATGGAATCTAATAGGATAACCACATCATGGCCGCATTCAACCAGACGTTTAGCTTTTTCCAATACAATATTGGCAATCTTTACATGTTTTTCAGCAGGTTCGTCAAAAGTGGAAGAAACAACCTCAGCTTTTACACTGCGGGCCATGTCAGTTACCTCTTCCGGACGCTCATCAATCAGGAGAATGATCAGATAAACTTCAGGATGATTGGCAGCAATAGCATTGGCAACCTCTTTTAGTAAAACTGTTTTACCGGTTTTAGGTTGAGCAACAATAAGTCCGCGTTGTCCCTTACCAATAGGGCAAAACATATCCATCACACGTGTGGAAAGCGTTTGGTCTTTGTGTCCTGTAAGTTTAAATTTTTCTTCAGGAAAAAGAGGCGTTAGGTAATCAAAAGGGACGCGGTCACGAACCCAGGCAGGTTCACGCCCGTTAATTGAGTTTACTTTAATTAGAGGAAAATATTTTTCTCCTTCGCGGGGCGGTCGAACAGAACAATTTACTGTATCACCTGTTTTCAAACCAAACAATTTTATTTGAGCCTGAGAAACATAAATATCATCCGGAGAATTCAGATAATTATAGTCTGCAGATCGTAAAAAACCGTAGCCGTCTGGCATGATTTCAAGAACACCTTCTGCCGATACAATATTATCCCAGTTGTAAGCAGGTTCTTGCGGCTTGCGTGGTTGTTGGTGTTGTTGGTGTTGATGTTGATGAGTATGGCTTTGCGGATGCGTGGATTGAACGGTTTGATCGGGTCGTTTATGTTCCTGATTTGAAACATGGGTTGTCGAACCAGAATTAATCGGAGTCTGGTTGGAAGGAGATGGGCTTATTGTAGAAACAGTGGTTTGTTCCGGTTTAGATGATATCGGAAAATTATCTGGCGGGATATCGAGAATATTATCAAAAGCTTTTTGAAGTGTTTCCGGTTTGGAGGCGGAAATGTTTACCGATGATTCCTTGGCGATGGAAGTAGAACCTTCGGTACTGTTTTCCGTTGCATCCTGTTTTACTTTTTTTGTGGATTTTTTTTCACTGCTAACAGCGTTATTTTCTTTTTTATCCTGACGTTCCAGAATAGACTGAATTAAATCTTGTTTTTTTACTCCTTCGGTTTTTGAAACGCCAAGGCTTTTAGCAATTTCTTTAAGTTCAGGCAATAATCGGCCCGACAAATCTTTCGCTTCGTACATTTTTAAATTGATATTAAATGAATATTGTTTTTATTTAAATCGAAAATGAATCAGGGAATTTAGGGAGAGGATTTTGAATGCTTCGTTAAGAAACTTTACGAATATCCATAAAAATTTGCAATAAACAAACAATTAGGAAATATTTTCCAAACATTCAAAATTGGGGAAAGAAAGATTAAAGAACGTTTTTTTTGAAATGAAATTAATCGTTTAGGATTTTATTTCTATTCTCGTCACTGATAATATTTCCTGCTACCAATATACGTCCGCAATGCTCGCAAACGATGATTTTTTTATGCATGTTGATATCAAGTTGACGCTGAGGAGGAATTTTATTGAAGCAACCGCCGCAGGCATTACGCTCAACAGGAACAACAGCCAGGCCATTGTGGCTATTGCTACGAATACGAGAATAAGCTTTTTGAAGGCGTGTCTCAATTAATTTGAATTGTTTCTGACTTTTTGATAATAATTCTTCTTCTTCTTTCTGTGTTTCAGAAATAATTTCATCTAACTCGTCTTTCTTTATCTTTAAATCTTTTTTCTTGTCATTTAGTTCATTTTCCGCATTGTCCAAAAAATCTTTTTTACCGGCGATAATTGCTTTAAATTCTTTGATACGTTTTTCGCAAAGTTGAATTTCTAAATTTTGGAACTCAATTTCTTTTGTTATAGCATCGTATTCACGATTATTCCGAACCTTATTTTGTTGGGCCTCGTATTTTTTAATGTTATTCTGATGATCTTTTATGGCATTTTTCTTATCGCTAATCTGTTTTTCAAGTTCATCAACTTCCTCTGTGTAATTAACCAAACGGGTTTGAAGGCCTGCAACCAAGTCTTCCAAATCCTGAACCTCTAAAGGCAGTTCACCACGCACTGTTCGGATTCGGTCAACCTTTGAGTCGATTAACTGAACTACATACAATGCTTTTAATTTTTCCTCGATCGACGCTTCAATCTTTTCTTTAATGGTTGCTTTGGCCATGTTAAAAGTAATTTACGGGATTCGTATTGATTTCCGAAAAACGGATTGCAAATGTAGTAAATTTTTTCTTTATTAATTCATAAAAAATTTCGCCTGTAAATTGTTCACTTTCATAGTGCCCAATATCTGCAATCACAATTTTCTTTTCTGCGTCAAAAAATTCATGATATTTAAAATCTGAGCTAATATAAATATCTGATTTTGAGATTATTGCATTTTTTAGTAAAAAACTTCCGGCTCCGCCACAGACAGAAACACGTTCAATTTTTTTCCCTAACAATTCAGTATGCCGAATAGTTTTACATCCAAAAATTTTTTTTATTTGGTTTAGAAAGTCAGTTTCTGTCACCGATTGTGGCAAGGTTCCGGTAATGCCAGAACCGATTGAATTGGCCACATTTTCCAGTTGAAGAATGTCGTAAGCAACCTCTTCATATGGATGGGATAAAAATAATGCGTTTATTACTTTACTTTGAATTTCCTGAGAAAAAATTACCTCAATTCGGGTTTCCGGTTCCCGATGCAATTCCCCTTTTTTTCCGGCAAAAGGAGAGGTATGCTGATTACCACGGAAGGTTCCGACTCCGTCAACGCTGAAGCTACAAGAATCGTAGTTACTGATATTTCCTGCTCCGGCAGCGAATAAGGCAGTGCGAACATTTTCTGCATGTGAATGCGGGCAAAAGGTAATTAGTTTTCGTAGAATATTTTTTTTAGGCAATAAAACTTCAAGATTCATTAATCCGATTTTTTCAGCAATTTTTTTGTTGACGCCATGTTTTATATTATCAAGGTTGGTATGAGCCGCGTAAATGGCAATGTCATTTTTAATTGCCTTAATTAGGGTACGTTCCACATAATTTTTTCCATTTATTTTTTTAAGCCCACTGAAAATAATTGGATGATGAGCAATAATCAGGTTGCAATTAAATTTAATGGCTTCTTCAACGACAGCCTCAGTACAGTCAAGGCAAATGAGCGCGGAATTGATTTCCATTTCGGAATGTCCTGTAAGTAATCCGGCGTTATCGTACGGCTCCTGCCATTGCAAACTAGCAAATTCTTCAATTGTATTTATAATTTCAGCTAATTTCATAATTCTAAAATTTTGTTCCGATTACTAAAATATCATCAACTTGTTCCTGAGCTCCTTTCCATTTTTCAAAAAAATCTTTTAGAAAACTACGTTGTTCTTCTATAGATAAATGCGATGATTTGATTAAAATTTCTTTGAAACGTTTGGTGGTAAGTTTTTTTAATTTTTCTCCCCCAAACTGATCTCCGAATCCGTCACTAGAAAGAAAGATCCAGTCTCCGGATTCCATGCTGAATTCATGACAAAAGAATTCTTGACTATCTTCGGTTGTTCCGCCGATTCCTGTTTTTGTGGGTTTTATGTCGGTAACCTCATTTGTATTTTTTCTGATGATCCATAAAAAACGGTTGGCACCGGAGTAGTATAATTTTTTTGTTTGAGTATTGATTTTGACCAGGGCAATTTCCTTTCCGTCTTTTGTTGCGTCGGTACTGCCTTCTTGACGGAGCGATTTTTTTAACGCACGGTTGGTAAATTTCAATATTTCGCCGGGATGTTGGTGATGCATCACCGCCTCATTGAGTTTATCGGAACATACCATACTCATAAAACCTCCGGGCACACCGTGACCAGTACAATCAGCACATGTTTTTTCAAAAATGTTTTTTGCGGTTGCGGTCAGTGTATAGGTTCCTTCCGCTAAATTGTTGAATTCAAATTCAGGTATTGAATTCCAGTTAACGGAATCGGTTAATGGTCCTGCAAGCCGGGCAAAAAATTCCAGTTTATCCTCTTTATAATAGTAATCAGCAGCAAAAACAACCTGTATACTGTTCTGGCTGTATTTAAATGGCGAGTTGATTTTTAACTCATTCGAATTATCTGAAATGTATTCCGTTGAATCATTTTTAATGCTGATATTTCTTAAAATTAAATTGAATCCTGCCTTGTAGTTAAACGAATCGTTTTCATTGTAAGCAACGAGCCCGTCATCACCAGAAATCAGCAGTTGGTTTGAACTGGAATACAGGTGATGTATTTTACCTAGTTCAATTGGATTAAACGGAACAGGGATTGAGTTTGCCTTGGTAATTGCAGGAAGATAATGAATATGGTTTTCTTTGATAAAATATTTTTTATCATTTATAGTTTGTGTATAGAAAGAAAAACTTTCATTGATTTCGGTATTTAAAATACCTGCGTCTTCAAAGATTAAGGTAGAGTCAAAACTTTTTCCCTTAGGGGAAAGAATTCCGTAATTGCATCCGAGAAAAATAGTTTGATTGAATGAGAAAGGATATAACCATTCTGCCGGAAGACCTCCTGAAAAACTTAAGTCGTTTAAGCGGACAGGAATAGTATTTAGGTCAATTACATAAACTCCGCCACTCAGAGTGGTTAACCAAATATAATTTTTACTATCCGTTTTTGTTTTTCCCTCTGCAATTTGAAAAATTTCATCGCTTGTTACTTTTAAATGGTAGTCCTCTTTCGTGTTTTGATTTAATATGAAAATATCATGTTTCGTTGCTGCAATAATTTTTCGGTCAGATTCCGAATATCGGAGGGCATTAAAACTTCCATCAATTATTTTTTTTACTTTTTGTCCGTCCAAAAGAAACAATCCACCTTCGCTTGCAATCAGTAGCTGGTTTTCGTAATTCATTACTTGCCTTCTAGAAAAAGGAATTTCCTTAACTGCGGAAAACTTCGCTTTTGCATTTTTTTTACTGAAAAGTCCATCGGATGAAGCTACATAGATGGAATTTCCATAAATTGTTGAACCGTATATATTACCGCTTAACCCATCTGAAGGGCCAAAAAACTGTAGTGGTGAATGTAATGCTACTTTGGTAATTCCTTTATTAAGACAAAGCCATAGATTTCCTATTTTGTCAAGGTATTGCGCTATGACGGTATTGTTTTGGATATTTATCTCAGAGTTAAGAAAGTGAATTATTTTACCATGGTGATCTATTATAATTGTTCCATTCAACTCCGTGTTTAACGCAAAACGATTTCCGGGTAGCTTAACGCCTCCCAATATTTTTGAATCAATTAGAATTTTTTTGTCTTGCCCAGGAATTTCTTCAATTGTACCGTTTTTGTATAACCAAAATAAACCAAGTTCCTGGGTTATCAATATCTGCCTTTCCTTGTCTTGATTATCATTCAATAAACCGAATAATCCATATGAGGAAGCGATTGGTGATGCGTTGATTATTTTTTTTTGATTCCTTTCAATTTTAATCAAACCGACTCCTCTTTCTCTTGCATAGATGTCTCCGTTAACCTGCATTGCAAGATGAAAACTTTTTTCAGGTTTTATAACAGAAATAGTTTTTTTGTTGTAAATAAAAATAGCTTCTTCCGTTTGAAAATAAATCTCATCTTCTTTCACAAAAATTCTCCACACGGCGGTGAACAACCTTTTTTCTGGTGGTAAAAGTGAATCGGATAAGGATATATACTTTAATTTTCCAGTTCGGCTTTTTGCGAAATATCCAAAATTACCCTGTGTTCCGGCATACAGGATATTTGTGTTGTCTGTGGCCAAAGAAAAAACATAACGGCCATTTAATACCTGAATGAAATTCCAATTTCGTCCATCATATTCCACTATTCCATTGGAATTACCAAAATACATCAATCCTTCCTTCGATTGTGTTACGCACCAGTTTTGTGCACTTTGGGTAGGACCATATTGTTTCGGGGTATAATTTTCAATTGGAAAGTGATTGTAAATCTGGGCAAAACTGCATCTTAAAACACCAATGGTGAAAATGAAAACGAAAAAGCTTCTGATTATTGAGTTGAGAAACCTATTCAATGAAGATTAATTTTCTTTTCGAGGAGGTATTGATTTCTTACCATCGAGTTTCTTAAAATGAGTTCAGCAATAAATCCGGAAAGAAACAGCAGTGTTCCCAAAACCATAGTAGTTAGGGCAATGTAAAACCATGGGTTACTTGTTATTAATGGAGCTCGCTGGTTGTTGCTGATAGCAATTAATTTTGATACTCCGATTCCTGCAACTGAGCATAAACCAATAAAAAACATAATTGTTCCCCAAAATCCAAAAAAATGCATGGGTCGTTTTCCGAATTTAGAAACAAAGGTTATAGTAAGTAAATCCAGAAATCCGTTTACAAAACGTTCCAAACCAAATTTTGAATATCCGTATTTACGTTCGCGGTGTATAACTTCTTTCTCGCCAATATTTCCAAACCCTGCCCATTTCGCAATTACCGGAATATATCTGTGCATTTCACCGTAAACTTCAATGCTTTTTACCAATTCAATTTTATAAGCTTTTAACCCGCAATTAAAATCATGTAACTCAATTCCACTCATTTTTCGGGTTGCCCAATTAAATAATTTAGTTGGAATGGTTTTACTTATTGGATCATATCGTTTCTTTTTCCATCCGCTCACCAGGTCATAACCTTCAATTGTAATCATTTGTACGAGTTGTGGAATTTCATCCGGACTATCCTGCAAATCGGCGTCCATGGTAATCACTACCTCACCACAAATAGCCTCAAATCCAAGGTGAAGAGCCGCACTTTTACCGTAATTCCTCCTGAATTTTATTCCTTTAACGCAGGAATTTTTTTCAGAAAGCTGTTGAATGATATTCCAAGATTTATCTTTTGAACCGTCATCAATGAAAATAATTTCATAAGTGTAATTATTTTCGTTCATTACGCGTACAATCCAGTCATGTAACTCCGGAAGTGATTCTTCTTCGTTAAGAAGTGGTATTACAATAGATACTTGTAAACTGTGCATTCTTTATGCTGAAACAGGGGAAATGTTTACCCTTTGTTTAGGATATAAATTTCCGTAAATAAACTGAAACATGAAAATTTGTTTTTACTTTTGCATTGGGTAAGTCTTTCACGACCAGCTCCTGCTGAATCCCCCAGGTTGGGAACAAAGCAAGGGCAAGTGGTTGAGCGGTGCGATGAAAGTAGCTTACCCTTTTTTATTTTATTTCAGTCATGTTTCTTTAGCCACTTCACAACTGCAGGCGCAAGTTCTTTCTGACTTTTTCCACCCACAAACACACCTATATGTCCACCTTTAAAACTGTAAAGCTCTTTATCCATTGAACCTACATGTTCATTCAGCGGAATAGTTGCTGCAGGGGGAACTAAATGATCCTCTGTGGCGTAAATATTAAGTAATGGGCAGGTAATATTTTTAAGATTTACATTTTTCCCGCCAACTTCCATTTCACCCTTTACCAATTTGTTTTGTTGGTAACATTCTTTCATGAATTGACGAAAACATTCTCCGGTTTGAGCCGGACTTTCATTTATCCATTTTTCCATGCGCATAAAATTCATAAGCTTGTCCTTATCATCAATTATGCTCATCATACTTTGCTGTTTTTGTAATTTCATCATCGGTTTGAGCATCTCAAACCCCTGATTTAAAAATTCACCGGGAATTAATCCGTTATTGCTATCCACTAACTTGTCAAAATCCATGTCTTTGCTCCAACGAAATAAAAGACCGTCATTGGTACTGAAATCAACCGGAGTAACCAATGTAATCAGATTTTTTATTTTTTCCTGATGCAGGGCTGTGTATATCAGACTAAGTGTACCGCCCTGACAAATGCTCATGATATTTATTTTATCAACTTTTTGCGAGCGTCGAATGTAATCTACGCAATTGTTGATGTATGTGTTAACATAATCATCAATGTTGATGTAACGATCTGCCTTGGTCGGAAATCCCCAGTCAATAAGAAAAACGTCACAACCTCCGTCTATTAAATTTTTAATATAGCTGCGGTCGGGTTGGAGATCCATCATTTTCCACGTGTTCACCAACGCATATACAATCAGCACCGGAGTTTTAACTTCTGATTTTGAAGAACGTTCAAAATGATAAAGTGTGAGTTTATCTTCACGATAAACTTCGGATTTTGGTGTCTGGGCAATTTCAACATTTTCAATTTCACGAAGAGTTTCATATCCATTCACCATTTTCTGGTTCATTTCGGATATTTCTTTAAGCATTTTTTCCATATGAATTTTTAATGAAAAAGGCTTACCAAGTTTTTGTAAGCCTTTTTAAATGATTGAACAATAAGAATTATTTCTCGTATTATTTACGTTTGGAAGTTTTTTCTTCTTTGTTCTCAGCACCATCATTAAGGCGAGATTCAAGCGATTTAATTTGTTTTTTTAAATCGTAGATTGTTTTATGAAGTTCTTCCAGTTCGCTTCTGAAAACAACAGGATAAACATTGAAATAGTATTCAAATTGTTTTTCAAACGAAAGTTTTACATCAGCTCCAGCCGACAAAACATCTGATTTTAATTTTGAAAATTCTTCAGATTTATAAAGCTCGGTAAACGCCGCTTCATTTACTTTTATCCATTCATTATAGAATTCATTAAAACTCTGATTTTCTGAAAGTGTGTTGTTCCACTTTGAAGCAACGGTTTTTGCCGCTTGTTCCATTGCTTTTTGAGAAGTGGTATAAAAATGATGCTGCAATTGTGTCTGACGTACCGAGAATTCGGCTACCTTATCCATCAGGTTAACCATCGCTTCAACTTGTTCTTTTTCTTTGGCTGAAGTCATGAGGTTAATAACCGGCGAAAATGTTTTTCCAAAAACATCATTCATTTGGTTAAAAAGGTCACTTAACTTTGCAAAATCACCCGAAATTAATTGAGGATATTTTTGTGAAAGCAATTGAATGGCATTGGTGTATTCCTTCCAAAGCTGATTGTTATTTTGAAAAAAAGACTGCATATTTTTTGTCGCCATATCAAAAACCTCAGTCATTCCGGCGTTAGACATGAACGGTGCAAACATCTGCTCGGAGATTTTTTTATAGGACTCCATGTTCATTAATCCTTTTAATTTCTCCATGCTGAATTCATTATTTTGCATGGCTTTGAAAACCGGAGACCACAATTCCTGCAACTGTACATATGCTTTATTCCCTTCGAATAGCTTTTTGAACATTTCCTGATTCATTGCATCGGGAATGTTTTTCTTCATGGTTTCAAAAGAAGAGTTCAACGCGTTCATCCAGGTATTGTAAACACTCGTCCATGCACTGTTCATGGTTGCAAAGTTTGATGCATATTCCTGCGGATTTTTTCCGTAGTTAACAAAACTGTTATATATGCTTTGATTGAAATCTGTCATTTGTTTCAGATTGGCTGCTTGCTGGTTATACCACTTCTGGAAAAATTCTTCAGGTTTCGAATGATTTTCGGATCCGTTAAGATTCTTTCCAAATTCAGCATGTGTACCGCTGAAAATACTCATTTGTTTTTCCAGCCATTCGTTGTAAATGCTTTGACTTTCAGATTGAATGTTTCCTCCGGAAAAAGCTTCCTGAAATTTTTTTGTTGTGTCAACCCAATTGGTAACAACTTTTTTTTGTGCATCGATTATAGTATCGATGAAAGGATTTTGAGTGCTCATTATTATAGAAATAGTTAAATATTAAATCGGCCGCAAAGATCGTTTTTTTTTAAGGAAAATAAAAATAAAAACGTTAAAAAAACAATATGAAAGTGTTAAAATTAGCAATTTGTTGTTTTATTGCGGAAATTTGTCACTTAAAAAGTTTTATGATTGAAACAGGTGCAATTTTTATTCATCAATTCAGCTTTACACAAGACGATGTGAATCGTTTCGCTGAGGTAACCGGAGATAAAAATCCGGTTCATTCCGATCCTGCTTATGCCGCGAAAACAATGTTTAAGCGTCCGATTATGCATGGGATGCTGGGTGCCTCTTTATTTTCAAAAGTATTTGGCACATTGTTTCCCGGCGAAGGGACTATTTATCTGAAGCAATCGCTTTCATTTATGAAACCGATGTATGTTGATACTGATTATGAAGCCGTTTTTACAGTGAAAGAAGTTATTGCCGATAAAAACCGAGCAATTGTTGAGACGCTGATTAAAGATAAGCTTAGTGGTTTAGTGTGTACCAGCGGGGAAGCTGTAGTAATGAATGTTGATAAAATAAAAAATAATTTCAATGGATAATAACAAAAAGCGAATTGTGCTAGTTACGGGTGCAACCGGTGGCCTAGGTACTGCTATGTGTAAAAAGTTGTACGATGATGGATTTCTTGTGGTGGGGAATTTCCGCAGTTCTTCAAAAGCGGAAGAATGGAAAAATGAAATGAAAAATGGCGGATATGAAATTGAACTATTTAAGGGTGATGTTTCTGATTTTGATTCGGCCGGACAAATGATCAAAGAAATTGAATCGACAGTGGGGCCTGTTGATACATTGGTTAACAATGCAGGAATCACTCGTGACTCAAGGCTGATAAATATGAAAAGGGAAGACTGGTACGAAGTAATCAATACGAATCTTAACAGTGTTTTTAATTGCACCAAACATGTTTTGCCCGGAATGATTGAGCGAAAATTTGGTCGGATAATCAATATTTCTTCCGTGAATGGACAGCGTGGGCAATTCGGGCAGACAAATTATTCTGCTGCGAAGGCCGGAATGCATGGATTCACCAAATCACTTGCTATGGAGGTAGCGAAATCAGGCATTACCGTTAACACAATTTCACCGGGATACATCGCTACCGATATGGTTATGGCAGTCCCTGCAAAGGTACTTGACCAAATCGTGGCACAGGTGCCTATGGGTCGCTTAGGTGGAACTTGGGAGGTGGCCCATTTGGTTTGTTTTCTTGCTTCCGAAGAAACATCCTTTATAACCGGAGCAAATTATTCGATTAATGGCGGTCAGCACGTTTATTAGTTTTACTTTTTTAATTTTGCAGCTCAAAAAAAATTAATATGGCAACATCTTTAGTCGGAAAAAAAGCACCCTCATTCAATGCGAAGGCTGTGATTAATGGGGCAGAAATTGTGTCTGAGTTCTCTTTGGATCAATTTGTGGGAAATAAATATGTAATCTTTTTCTTTTACCCAAAAGATTTTACGTTTGTGTGCCCTACAGAACTTCATGCCTTTCAGGAAAAATTAGCTGAATTTGAAAAACGCAATTGTCAGGTGGTGGCATGCTCCACCGATACCGAGCAATCGCACTGGGGCTGGCTGCAAATGGAAAAGGCTCAAGGCGGAATAAAGGGAATAACTTATCCTGTAGTGGCAGATACTACCAAAACAATTTCAATTAATTACGGTTGTTTGTTCGGTGAATATGATGTAGATGATGCAGGTAATTTGGTTGCAGATGGTCCAATGATTGCTTTTCGCGCATTGTATCTGATTGACAAAAATGGCAAGGTTCGCCATCAGTTGATCAATGATTTACCTCTAGGAAGAAATGTGGATGAAGCTTTACGTGTTTTGGATGCTTTGCAATTCAATGAAGAACACGGAGAGGTTTGTCCTGCCAACTGGACAAAAGGAAAGGATGGTTTGAAGGAATCGCATGCCGGTGTAGCTGAATATCTCTCGAAACACTAGAAAAAAAAAGTGAATTGATAATCCGGTCAAACATTTGATCGGATTTTTTTTTGGTAAAAAAATACCCAAATAGCCTAGAATGTTTTTTGTGACAATATGATGAAATATAAATGTCATGGAAAAACTTTTAGCAAAAGAACTGGTTGTTATAGAAATATATCGTGATGCATTTCAGGCGGTTATTGCCCAAGATATTTTGAGTAAAAATAACATTAGATCATTCCTGGAAGAGGAAAATATTCTTGGATTGAACCCCGCAGTTGGGGTTGAGTTAAAGGTTAGGCCAAAGGATTTTCTTAAGGCAAAAGAATTATTGAGCACAACCTTGCATTGATTTCTTCAGATGAAGTTTCAGCTTTCAAAATGGATTATGCCGGGTATGTTATCAAATTTGATTGTACTTTCTGCACTATTTCTTTTTGATTATTTTAAAGAAGATAGTTTAAATCGATTGGTCGATGTTGAAAATCGTACTCTATCTATCGAGAAACATCTTTTGAAAATTCAGTTGCTGCAAAATCAGCATGAGGCCTACATGGATAGTTTAAATGATAAAGATGTAAATGGCAAAGAAACCAAAGACAATTCTATTTTAGATCTGCTTAATCGTGAAACGTATGACTTGGAAAGAGTGAAAGCTGGAGCGCGAGTTGACTGAGTCGACAATTTTCTTGAATTCTGTAATTAAGAATATTCCTGATATGATTTTTGTTAAAGATCCCGTCCACCTTCGTTTTGTTCGCGTAAACAAGGCGGCAGAAGTTTTGTTGGGACTGGATCGTAAAACTTTGATAGGGAAAAGCGACTATGATTTTTTTCCTCAGCAACAGGCAGATTTTTTTGCAATGAAAGACCGAGAGGCTTTGAAAAGCCCTGCTATAGTTGATATCGCTGAAGAACAAATTGATTCACCGACCGGAAAGCGTTGGTTACACACAAAAAAAATTGCGCTCAAAAATTCGGCTGACGCACCATTATATTGTTTAGGTATTTCGGAAGATATAACACAATTAAAATTGAAGGAAGAGGAGCGAACGAAAATTGAAAAGCAGCTTCGCGCCAATGAACATCAACTGTCCTTGATATTAGATAACATTGGTGAAGGGGTAATTGTTACAAATAATAGGCAAGAAATTGTTTTAGTTAACCAGATGGCTCAGGATATTTTTGAAACTAACGAGGATGGGTATTTTGCTGACTGGACCAAGTTGTTTTTTGTTTACCATTCCGATGGCACAACAGTTTTTCCTGCGCAGCAACTGCCTATTGTTTATTCACTGTCAGGAAAGGAAACCGATGAGTTGGAGCTTGTGATAATAAATAAGGTTAGTCGTACTAAAAAACTTATAAAAGTGAACGGACGCTTTATTACCGATGAAAAAAATGATATTATAGCTGCAGTTGCAACAATTAAAGACATTACGCATCAGAAGGAAATGGAGGAAAAATACCGGAAATTAATCGGCTATGGTAGAGGCTCAAAGGATGAAATTCAATAATTTCTTATAAAGCCCCCCTTTTTTTTAGTGATTGTTACCAAAAAGTTAATATTTTTTAAGTCACCCCCCTTTTTTTTCGCCTAATTTTGCGAAAAAATTAATTTATGTCTACTCGTCGTTTTGCTGCTCTTGAGCGTTCACTAAACCGTAAACCTATCGAAATTGATTATCCTGAAGGTCAAATTTCGACCTTTTTCGGAAGTAATGTTTTTGGATACGATGCCATGAAAGCTTTCCTTTCCGATGAAGCTTTTAACAGCGTAAGAGATGCAATGGAAAAAGGAACTTCTATTGAAAGAAAAATGGCAGACCAGGTAGCTTCCGGTATGAAAGCCTGGGCAATTTCAAAAGGGGTAACACACTATACGCATTGGTTCCAACCGCTTACAGGTACAACCGCGGAGAAACATGATGGATTTTTTGATCCGATTGAAAATGGTAGAGTCGTAGAAAAATTTGATGGTGGACAGTTGGTACAGCAAGAGCCTGATGCTTCAAGTTTTCCAAGTGGAGGCATCCGAAATACATTCGAGGCACGTGGCTACACGGCCTGGGATCCCACTTCTCCTGCTTTCATTTGGGGCAAAACACTTTGTATTCCAACCATATTTGTTTCCTACACCGGCGAGGCGCTAGATTTTAAAACTCCTTTATTAAAATCCATCCACGCGCTTGACAAAGCCGCTACGAACGTATGTCAGTATTTTGATAAAAATGTTACGAAGGTTTTTACCACGCTTGGCTGGGAACAAGAATATTTTTTGATTGATGCGGCATTGTTTAATGTTCGTTTTGATTTGCAGCAAACGGGCCGTACCTTATTCGGTGCCTCACCTGCAAAAGGCCAGCAGCTGGAGGATCATTATTGGGGATCGATACCAGACCGTGCGGCGGCCTTTATGCATGACTTTGAGCATGAATGCCATTTATTGGGTATTCCGGTGAAAACACGCCATAACGAAGTGGCGCCTGCGCAATTTGAATGCGCACCCGTTTTTGAAGAGGTGAGTGTAGCTGTTGATCATAATCAGTTGTTAATGGATGTAATGGAAAAGGTTGCATTGCGTCATAATTTACGAGTGTTGTTGCATGAAAAGCCGTACGCCGGTGTTAACGGTAGCGGTAAACATAACAATTGGAGCATGGCCACAAATACCGGAAAGAATTTATTGAGTCCCGGTAAAACGCCAAAGACAAATTTGATGTTCCTTACTTTTTTTGTGAATACAATTCGTGCGGTATATGAACATGCTGATTTGATGCGTGCCTCAATAGCAAGTGCAAATAACGACCATCGTCTTGGAGCCAACGAAGCACCTCCTGCCATCATGAGCGTGTTTTTAGGCGAACAGTTAACGAAGGTTCTGGATGAAATTGAGAAAAATGTTCATGGAGGAAAATTATCTCCCGAAGAAAAAACTAACATTAAACTCGACATCGGAAAAATTCCGGATATACTTAAAGATAACACCGATAGAAACAGAACTTCTCCTTTTGCATTTACCGGAAATAAGTTTGAATTCCGTGCTGTTGGGTCATCTGCAAATTGTGCCGGGCCAATGACGGTAATGAATGCAATCGTTGCCGAACAATTAAATAAATTTCAGGCAGAAGTAAATGCCTTGCTTGATAAAAAGGTGGAAAAGGATGTCGCAATACTTCAGGTGCTTAAAAAATATATTGTTGAATCTAAGTGGATTCGTTTTGAAGGTAATGGTTATGGTGAGGAGTGGAAGAAAGAGGCAAAGCGAAGGGGTTTGAATAATATTCCTACAACACCACAGGCGCTGGAGGCATACGTGAGCAAAAAAACATTTCAGTTATTTGAGAACCTGAATATTTTAAATCACCGTGAACAAGAGGCGAGGTATGATATTGCGTTGGAAACGTATACAAAGAAAATTCAAATTGAAGGTCGGATAATGGCAGATGTTGTAGCGAACCAGATCATTCCGGCAGCAATTCGTTATCAGCACACGCTTGTAGAAAACGTGAACGGGATGAAAAATATTTTAGGAACAGATTATAAAGCGGCCGCCAATCTGCAGTTGCAGATGATCAAAGAAATTTCGGAACATATTGCTGTTATCAAAACTTCCGCCGATAAAATGACGGAAGAGCGAAAAAAGGCAAACAACCTTGATTCTCCGAAAAAGCAGGCAATTGCATATTGTGAAAAGGTGAAGCCTTATTTTGATGAAATCCGTTACCACAGTGATAAACTGGAGGCAATGATAGATGACGAAGTATGGCCATTGCCTAAATACAGGGAAATGTTGTTTCTGAAATAGAATTTTCTTTCACCGATTTTATTTATTTTTGTCGGCCGTTCTTTTGAATGCCCAGGTGGTGGAATTGGTATACACGTACGTTTGAGGGGCGTATGCCGTAAGGCTTACGAGTTCGAGTCTCGTTCTGGGTACATTTAAAAAGAAATCCCTATATCATAACGATATATGGATTTCTTTTTTTCTTATTGAAAAGTTGATACTGGCCTTTCAAAAAAAAACTATTCCTGAGCGATACTGAAGCTAATGCCGCTGATTTCAGCGGTTTCGCGTTCAATTATTTATTTTAAATCTTTCTGTAATCGAAGTTGTCTTAATAATCTCTTAAGAATTATCATTGTAAATTTACTGTATGAAAATTCTTCTTATAGAAGACGAAGCTGAACTTCGAAAATCCATCAAACAATATCTTCATCAAGAGGGATATTTGGTAGAATCTGCTGCGGACTTTGTTAAAGCATCAGAAAAGGCGGGGGTTTATGACTATGATTGTATATTGGTTGATATTACCTTACCAAAGGGTAGTGGACTCGACATCATCAAACAACTAAAGGAGAATAATTCTAAAGCCGGAGTAATAATTATTTCTGCTAAGAATTCATCAAGCGACAAAATAAAAGGTTTGGACTTAGGTGCGGATGATTACTTAGCTAAACCATTTGATTTAGCGGAGTTAAACTCACGAATAAAAGCTCTTATCCGCAGGAGAAGTTTTGATGGCAGTAAGTCAATTGTTGTGAATGAGATCACGATTATACTGGATGAGAGACATGTAAAGGTAAATGGGGATACGGTTAATCTTACTGCTAAAGAATACGACCTTTTACTATTTTTTATTATAAATAAAAATCGTGTTGTGTCTAAAAATGCAATTGCTGAACACTTATGGGGCGATGATTCAGATCAAATGGATAGTCACGACTTTATTTATGTGCATTTAAGAAATTTAAGAAAAAAATTAATGAACAAAGGCTGCACAGACTATGTGCAAACCATCTATGGCATTGGATATAATTTTAAAACCAATTAATGAAACTTTTAAATAAAACCATTAGGTACTATGCTTTAATAAGTCTTCCGCTATTGATATTGGCAGGATTAATTTCTTATATGCTGATTAAAGATGAATTAAGAGATGGAACAGATGAATCGTTAGAACGTGAGTATACTAAGGCAAAGGGATTGGTTCAAAGCAATACTATTGGTCAAACCTACTATCTCAGCCCTGATAGCTTTTCTTACATTGAACCTCTAACAAATCAAAGATTTGTTCCGGGATATACAGATACATTAATTTACGATAAGATTGAAAAGGAATATATTTCATTCAGAAAATTTGTTAATCAATATTCATTCAATGGAAAGCCTTACTATATCACTGTATTAAAAACTACCATTGAGGAAGACGAATTATTGGAAGGTATTTTGTCAACCTTCTTCATTGTTGTTGGGTTTCTTGCAGTTGCGTTTTTTGTCTCAAACTGGTTGTTGTCAAAATCCATGTGGAAGCCTTTTTATGAAACACTAAATGCATTAAATCGATACGAGATCAAGAATCACGAAGAGCATAATTTCCCTAAATCAGAAACTCTTGAGTTTAATCAGCTGAACGAAACCTTAAACAAACTCATTGTAAAAATACATCAAGATTATATTCTCCAAAAAGAGTTCACAGAAAACGCATCACATGAACTTCAAACTCCAATTGCTGTATTAAAGGCTAATGTGAATTTATTAATGCAGTCGCCTCACTTAAAAGAGCAAGAGATGGGACAGCTGCAATCTATGGATAATACATTAAAGAAAATAAGCTCTTTAAATAAAGCTCTTTTGCTTTTGGCTAAAATTGAAAATAATCAGTTCAAGGAGGTTGAGCAAATCAATTTTTCAGAAGTCATAACAAAGACAATCGATAATGTTGAGGAAGTTGCACAGGCGAAAGGCTTAAAGATTACATCAGTGATCGAACCGAATGTGAATCTTAAAATGAACACGACTTTATGTGAGGTTATAGTTTCTAACTTACTTCAGAATGCAATGCGCCACAATATAGAAGGAGGTGAAATTCAAATAAAACTATCTACTGTCGGATTAATTGTTTCCAATTCAGGAGAGCCATTAAGCATTAAGCCGGAAGATTTGTTTGTTTGTTTTACAAAGAATGATTCATCAAAAGAATCCATAGGGCTTGGCCTTGCTATTGTAAAAGGCATAGCAGACCTCTACAAGTTTAACATTCGTTATAGTTTTAATAATTCCATGCACCATTTTGAACTGAAATTCAACTAAAGATTTTCTTAAAACTCTGATTTTAATTTCGGTGTATGAATAATGTCAATAGAATATTTCCTATAAAAATCAGCATACTGATCCTTTTATTTATATTAAGTGGAATTACTTCTTCTTTTGCACAAACCGTAGTTTCAATTTCAGGCTCAGTAAAAGATCGTAAAACAAAAGCAGTATTGCCATTTGTTACTGTTACACTTAAAAATTCAAAGGATAGTACATTGGTTCAGGGAACAATAACTAATGAAGAAGGACGATTTACACTCAGCAATATCAAATCGGGAAACTACTATACCGAAGTAACATTTATTGGTTACAAGCCATTTAAACAAAATGTTTATGTTGGCACATTAAGTCAGTATTTAGATTTAGGTACAATAGAACTTGAAGAAGATGCTAAGGTTTTAAATGAGGTTGAAGTCACCGCAATGCAAGAGGAAGTATCGGGTAAAATGGATAAGAAGAGTTTTACATTAGAAAATAATACTACTCAAAGCGGAGGAACGGTTTTACAAGCGATGCAAAATTTACCGGGTGTCACTGTTCAAGATGGCAAGGTTCATATCAGGGGAAGCGACAAAGTGGTTGTATTGATTGATGGAAAACAAACAGCATTAACAGGTTTTGGAAATCAGTCGAGTTTAGATAATATTCCGGCATCAGCAATTGAAAAAATTGAGATCATTAACAATCCTTCAGCAAAATACGATGCCAATGGCAATGCCGGAATCATCAACATCATTTACAAAAAGAATAAACAAGAAGGATTCAATGGAAAAGTAGGTCTTTCAGGAGGATTGGGTGCGCTGTGGATTAAGAAAGATAACTTGCCAACTATAAGACCACAGTTCCAATATACACCTAAAATAAATCCATCTCTTTCACTTAACTATCGAAAAAAGAAAGTAAATCTGTTTTTTCAAGGGGATTATTTGTTAACGAATACTTTAAATAAAAACGAATTTGTAGACAGGTATTACAATACAGGAGAAATAATAAGACAGCAAACAAAGCGTAACAGAAACACAACTATCGGTACAGCAAAAGCAGGTTTTGATTTCAATCCGAAGGATAACAATCAATTCAGCCTATCTGCTCTTTTCAGTTCTGAACAAATCTTAGATCATGGTGACGAGCCATTTTTTAATTCTGATTTAACAGATAGAAAAAGACTATGGCAATTTTTAGAAGATGAATTGAAAACAACAGTTACGGCTAGTTCTAACTATCAACATAAATTTAAACAAGCAGGTCACTCTTTAAATATTGGTCTTAACTATACGTTTCATAGAGAGGATGAAAAATACTATTTCACCAATGTAATGCCAACATTTACAGGTAATGATGCTTTTAAGTTGCTCTCGGATGAGCATGTGGCGGATTTTAATTTTGATTACATCAAGCCATTGAAGTACGGAAGATTAGAAACTGGAATAAAATTCAGATATAGAAATATTCCAACCAATATGCAATTCTTTCCCGGTATCAATTCTCCTATAGATTCAAGTGCGGGCGGTTGGGCAACTTACAAAGAAACAGTCCCTGCATTATATGCTAATTATGTTTTAGAGAAAGCAAAATATGAAATTGAAGCTGGTATAAGAGCAGAATACGTTGGTGTTAACTATTTGGTAAATCCTAATCATCCAACTTACAAAAGCAACGGATACAATTACACGCAGCCGTTCCCCAACGTTCGCATGGCTTACAAGTTCAATGATAAAAATAAAATCTCAGTATTCTACAATAGAAGAGTGGACAGACCGAATGAAGTGGATATACGGATCTTTCCAAAATATGATGATGCTGAAATCATTAAAGTAGGTAATCCTGCGCTTAGTCCGCAGTTTACTAATTTATTTGAATTGGGCTATAAATCATCATGGAAAAAGGGGTATTTGTTTGGGTCGGTCTATCACAAATCAGCAAACGGAACAATCACAAGAATAGCGAGCACAGTACCCGGCAGCGCTTTAATTTATTCTATCATGCAAAATGCAGGGAAGAGCTACAATACCGGTGTTGAGTTGTTACTCACACAGGATATAAAAAATTGGTTTTCGTTCAACGTAAACTTTAATGGTTATCAAAGCATCATTGAGGCATTTACTGTAGAGAATAAATATCCCGTAATAAATACATATAGTTCTTCAAGACAAGAACTAATCTCGTGGAACTCAAAATTTAACGGAGTATTTCACTTAAAGAACAAAACAGACATTCAACTGACAGTCATTTATCTTGCCCCTGATCTTATACCACAAGGAAAAATCGGAACACGCTTTTCTTTAGATATCGGCGTAAAAAAACAAATACAAAAAGGGAAAGGCGAATTGTTTTTAAATGCAACAGATCTATTTAATACAATGCAAATACACAAAGAAATACAAGGCGCTGGCTTTTATTACTTAAGCACCGATTATTATGAAACTCAGGTAGTCCGAATCGGATATAATTATAAATTCTAAATTTATTAACTTTAGAATTGCTTAAGATTTTTGATCTTACTTTGAATAATAAACTATAAATTTAAACCTATGAAATTAAACTTAACTGTGGCAAT
>OMJH01000080.1 GCA_900299295.1 Bacteroidota bacterium | reverse complement strand
TACTTGACGCTAAAAAGAAAGATGCCAAAGTAAATTGCTTGTCTGTTTCACAAACTTATACTGTAGCCGGAACAGCGTACACAGATAAATCAGAATGTACGCTGAAGTAAAATTTATTTAACCATTTATAAAAGCGTTTGAATACTCAAACGCTTTTTTTATTTTCACTCGTTTCATGAAGAACATATTTTTAGTTTTATTTTCAATTTTTTTAGGGTTGATTTACTTGTATTCAGCCTATAGCAAAATATATCCGATTGAGCCGTTTGAGATGACTTTTGTTGATTTGGGCCTTGCAAACTGGAAAAGTGCTCCATTTATTGCCAGGTTCATGATTGGAATTGAATTTTTTCTTGGCATACTGTTCCTATTTCAGCTACGAATTCGATTTTCCGCCTTATTTTCATTTTTTCTGTTAATTGTTTTTACGCTCTATTTATTTTTTTTACTTCTTACTGAAGGTAATCAAGGAAACTGCGGCTGTTTTGGTAATTCGATTCAAATGTCACCGTTACAGGCAATCGTGAAGAATGTTGCTATGCTTGCGCTAAGCGGATTACTCTGGTATTTTTATAAATTCAACGTTTATGATTTGCTACAAGAAAAAATAAAAAATAATTTTTTAAAGCAATACTTACAAAAAATTTTGTTTTCCTTACTATTTGTATTCTCACTTTTTATCCCACATATTCTAAATTATGTTGATTTGGATTATTCTTCAGCTTATCTTACTCCTCCCGAAAATCATTTTGCGCTTGAACTGGATTCATTATTCCGAAACGCACAAAAACAAACCCCGCCTCCAACGCTCTCGAAAGGAAAACATGTCCTTGCTCTAATGAGTTTAACGTGTCCGCATTGTAGAATCGCCGCAAAAAAAATGAAATTGATGAAAGAAAGAAATCCAAAACTTGATTTTTATTTCGTGCTGAATGGAGATGACGATAAACTCAAACCTTTTTTTGACGATACAAAAGCATCTTCCATTCCTTGGTGTATGTTATTGGGTAAAAATTTCGTTTTGCTTGCAAGAGGCACGAATATGCCCGCCATTTATCTCATAAACAATGGTGTTGTGGAGGCTCGATTGAATTATCAATCATTGGAACAGGATGAAATCGAAAAATGGTTTTCAAAATACAGCAATTGAAGAATGAATTTCAGAATAGTTTCTTTTAATGATTTGTCGCCTATTGAATTGTACGGAATACTCAAACTGAGGTCCGATGTTTTTGTTGTTGAGCAACAATGTGTTTATTCGGATCTTGATAATAAAGACCTTAAATCCTTTCACGCATTTAGTAAATTAAAAGATGAAATCATTGCGTGTTCTCGTATTGTCCCTCCCGGTTTATCATATTCAACGCCGTCCATTGGTCGTGTTGCCGTATGCAACTCTCAACGAGGCAAAAAAATCGGAAAATTGATTATGGAAAAAAGTATCGAGAAATGTAAATTTTTATTTTCCGGTATGCCAATCACCATTTCAGCCCAATCCTATTTGGAAAAATTTTATTTCGATTTGGGTTTTAAAACTGTTTCAGAACCTTATCTGGAGGACAATATTCCTCACATTAAAATGATGCTGGAACACTGACACTCGAATTATTCATTCAGCCCTTTCGGGAAACATAAAAATTGTTTGCGAATTGTTTTACTTAAAACCTTTACATTCAATTGATCACTTGCTTTAGAAATATCAGTAATCCTTCCGTTATTATATAAAATATTGATATTTACTTTGGAGGCGTTGTAAATACGGTTTTCTATTGTACCGCTGAATACAAAGTAAGTGGCTTCTTTTTCTGATATTTTTTTTCTTTTGCAAAGGGTTTTACGTAATTCATCAATTTTCGATTTTTGAAATCGATTTGTTCCCATTTCAATCTTCAGTAAATTTCGATCAACCAAATTTGAGCAAAGTCCGGAAAGTACTTTGTCATTGTGATATGTCCATACCTTAATTGCAGAAAAAACATCGTAATCATCCAATAAAACAAAAGAATCTAATAGTTCAGGTTTAGTTAAAAAATCACTTTTTGAATAATCATTTTCTAAAAATAAAGCCAAAGCCGGTGACGCAAATAAAACCTCTCCATTCAGCGCTAATTCTTTAGCACGTTTTAAAATGTTAACAAGCATTTTTTCTGCACTCACTACCGTTTTATGCAGATACACCTGCCAGTACATCAATCTTCTTGCAATAATAAATTTCTCAATGGAATAGATTCCTTTTGATTCAACAACTAACTCATCATTTTTAACATAAAGCATTTTTATGATACGATCACTGCTCACAACTCCTTCAACTACTCCTGTAAAAAAACTATCGCGTTTTAAATAATCCAATCGATCCATATCAAGTTGTGAAGAAACAAGTTGGTGGAGAAATTTTTTCTTATAGGTACCATTAAATATTTCAATGGCCAATGAGAGCTTTCCTTTGAAATGGATATTAAGCCGTTTCATGAGCATGGTAGAAATATCTTCGTGATGAATACCTTTTACAATGCTATGTTCTAGTGCGTGCGAAAAAGGTCCATGACCAATATCGTGCAATAATATGGCAATCGTTACACCGGTTGCCTCTTCAGATGTAATTTCAATTCCTTTACTGCGTAAAACGGCAATCGCCTCTGTCATAAGATACATTGCACCTATTGCATGATGGAATCGAGTATGCAGTGCACCGGGATACACCAGATTTGTCATTCCCAACTGTTTAATTCTACGGAGGCGTTGAAAGTAGGGATGGTTGATTAAATCGTAAGATAAGGCATCAGGTAAGGTAATGAATCCGTAAATTGGATCGTTAATGATTTTACGTTTGTTGATTTTCTTTTTCAAAATGTTTCAAGTTATCTACCACCAATTCCAACCGATGCTTACACCAAAATTCATCATTCGTTTAATTAACGGTAATTTATTATTGGAAATTTGTTGATCGTCGTAAACTATTTTTTCGCGATTCATTAAATAAAACATGGGAATCCAACCCGCACGGATCAGAAGTCCCCCTTCCGGGTCCTGATAGCGGTATCCTAATCTAACGGTAATTATCGGACCGGATGTTGTGCTTTTGTAGGTGTGATTAATATAAACGGGAATCGTATCTGTAGGTGGTACAAATTGATATGTTTTTTCGGTGGAATTGCGCGTATAAGTTTCATAGCGGTAGGTGACACCTCCCCCCCACTCGATATGGTGGTTTCGACCAAGCCAAAAGCCAACATATTCAGAGGTTACGTGAATGCATAACGGTTTGTTGGCAATGAAAAAATTGGGAAAAACCCCTGCGCCTGCCCGAATGCCTTGTTTTACCCCGTAATCATGAAACAGAAATTCGTAATTTACAGAGTAAAAACGAGCATTACCCATAATTTCAAGGTAAGCGGAATGCGGATTAAACACCTGATTTTTGAAATATACCTGCGAAAAAAATGATAAGGTGCAAAAAAAGTTAAGAAAGAGAATGAGAATAATCCGCTTCATCGGAGTAAAATTATGAATTTTTAATCCATACGCATCATAAATCTTCCCTATTTTCGTTTTGAATTCAAACGAACATAATTAAATTTTATGGATAAAATTCAATTGGTATGGGCAGATGATGAAATCGAGTTGCTACAGCCACATATCCTTTTCTTAAACGAAAAAGGTTATCAGGTTCATAAAGCAAAAAGCGGAGATGAAGCAATTGAACTCATTCGAGAAAAACAACCGGAGGTTGTAATTTTGGATGAAAATATGCCGGGTTTAAGCGGATTAGATACACTTTCTCAAATCAAGGGGCTCAATGTTTCACTTCCGGTAATTATGATTACAAAAAGTGAAGAGGAGTCCATAATGGAAGACGCCATCGGTTCGAAAATAGCTGACTATTTAATAAAACCGGTTAATCCCAACCAAATTTTATTATCACTTAAGAAAATTCTTGAAAACAAAAGGTTAATCAGTGAAAAGACAACAAATGATTATCGAAAAGAATTTTCACAAATCGGTTTGAGCATTTCTGATCAACTTACATTTTCTGAGTGGTGCGAATTATATAAAAAAATAATTTATTGGGAACTAGAAATTGAAAAAAGCACCGACAAAAGCATGAATGAAATTTTAAAGATGCAGAAATCAGAAGCGAATACACAATGGTTTCGTTTTGTCGAAAAAAATTATTTGGGTTGGGTTAATGGAAAAATTCAGCCTCCTACAATGAGTCACACCGTTTTTAAAAACAAAATAATTCCGGAAATAACAAAGGATGAAAATACTTTTTTAGTTGTAATTGATAATTTACGATTCGATCAATGGAAAGTGATTCAGACGCGTATTCACGATTTTTTTAAAATTGACACTGAAGAAATTTATTGTTCAATTTTACCATCAGCAACCCAATACGCAAGAAATGCATTTTTCAGCGGATTAATGCCAAGTGAAATGGAAAAAAGATTTCCGAATTTGTGGTTGAATGATGAAGACGAGGGCGGTAAAAATATGAATGAAGAAGAATTTCTTAGAGAACAGTTAAAACGTCTGGGGAAAGATATTAAGTTCAGCTACAACAAGATTACAAATTTCAATGCAGGAAAAAAGCTATCTGAGGGCCTTGCGAATCTGATGCAAAATAAACTTAACGTAATAGTTTACAATTTTGTTGATATGTTAAGTCATGCACGGACAGATATGGAAGTAATTCGCGAATTGGCGGATGATGAACCTGCCTATAGGTCTTTAACCCTTTCCTGGTTTGAACATTCTCCCCTATTCGAAATAATTCGCCAAATCTCAGAAAAAAAGGCAAGATTGATAATTACTACAGATCACGGCACTGTTCATGTTCATGAGCCAACGAAAGTGGTGGGCGATAAAAATGTAAACACGAATCTGCGTTATAAAACAGGAAAGACACTTGATTACAATAAAAAAGAAGTTTTTGAAGTGAAAAATCCTTCGGATGCTTTTTTGCCAAAGCAACATGTTAGCAGTGCTTACATTTTTGCGAAAGAGGATAAGTTCTTTGCTTATCCCAATAATTTTAATCATTATGTGAACTATTACCGAAATACTTTCCAACACGGGGGTGTATCGCTGGAGGAAATGTTGATTCCCTTTATTACGTTGACCCCACGCTGATATGCTTCGTGATTATAACATTGAATTAAAGGGGCTTTCTGAATTTGTAGCTGAATTACTTCTGCTGACAAATGAAAATAAAATTCTGCTTTTTGAAGGTGAAATGGGAAGTGGAAAAACCACATTGATCAAGGAAATTTGCAGACAATTATTCGTCACGGATGTTACCGGTAGTCCAACTTTTTCAATTGTAAATCAGTATAAATGCCAGGATGGAAATACTGTTTATCATTTTGATTTATATCGATTAAAAAATAAATCAGAAGTGTTTGAAATAGGAATGGATGAATACATTCAATCCGGCAAATATTGCTTAATAGAATGGCCTGAAGTTGGGAATGATTTTTACCCTGATAACACCCTAAAAATTGAAATCAGCGGAATTGGAAATCATAGGCATTACAGAATCAGTTCAAATTAAAACTTAAAATATTTCTTTCGAATGAAATAGCTGATCAACTCGAACACCTTTATCCGTTTCAACTACAGTCGCACATTCGTTAACGGCATCATGTTCAAAAAACAAAATCCATTTTTCGTCAGCCGCTCTTTTTAAAAATCGGGCCTTTTCGTTCATACTTTCCAGTGGACGAACGTCGTAGGCCATAACCCATGGCATTCCGATATGATGTGAACAAGGCAATAAATCAGCTGTAAATGCAATTTTTGTATTGTTATAATTTATCACAGGAATCATCATTGCTTCAGTATGACCATTCATGTAGAGTATGTCCACATTCTCTACTATTTCTGCATCCTGATTCAGCATTTTTAATTGACCACTTTCCTTAATAGGTAAAATATTTTCTCGTAAAAAACTGGCTTTTTCGCGAGGATTCGGGTTGGTTGCCCAATTCCAGTGCGATTCATTGCACCAGTAGATGGCGTTTTTAAATGCAGGTATCGCTTTTGTTTTGTTGGAATCCGCCCATTTTATGCTTCCGCCGCAATGATCAAAATGCAAATGAGTTAGGAAAACATCCGTGATATCATCAAAAGAAAAACCATAATTGTTTAGTGATTTTTGCATTGAATCGTTTCCGTGGAGATAATAGTGTCGGAAGAATTTCTCATCCTGCTTATCCCCTATTCCGTTATCAATCAACATTAATCGGTTTCCTTGTTCAATTAACAGACATCTCATTGACCAGGTACACATATTGTTTTCGTCACAGGGATAAACTTTACTCCACATGCTTTTGGGAACAACACCGAACATTGCGCCTCCGTCGAGTTTAAAATTTCCGGTAGGAATTGAATATAATTTCATAGAATTAAATTACTTTTTCAATTGATTCATAAATTTTTTCAAGGCCAAGTTTTAATTCATCTTTAGTGATGATTAATGGAGGAGCGATACGCATTGCTCCAGCATTAAATAAAAACCAGTCTGTAATAACACCATTTTTAATTGCTTCTGCAATTATTCGCATAGTTAAGTTATTGTCTTTGAAATCAAAGCAGCAAAATAAACCTTTGCAGCGAACTTCAACTAACGAAGAATGCTTAAAATTCTTTAGTAAATTTTCTTTTTCGTTGATTTTATCCAATAAATGAGTTTCCTGAAAAACTTCAAGTGCGGCTAAAGCCGCGGCGCAACATACCGGATTGCCAGCAAAAGTACTGATGTGCCCAAGAACGGGATGATGTGAAAGTTCTTTCATAAGCTCACGCGAACTTACAAAGGCTGCCAGAGGTAAGCCTCCGCCGAATGCCTTTCCTATTAATAAAATGTCTGGAATTATATCATAATCTTCGAAAGCAAAGAGGGTTCCCGTCCTTCCAAATCCAGTTTGTATTTCATCAACAACCAATAGTGTGCCTGTTTCGTTACATTTTTTGCGTAGCTCATTCAGCCATTCTTTTTTTGCAGGAATAATACCTGATTCTGCCTGTATAACCTCAACAAAAACGGCAGCCGTTTTATTTGATATTTCTTTTAATTGTTCTGAATTATTAAATTCGAGAAGCAAAACATCTGGCAGCAGCGGTCTGAAATTCGTTTTGAATTCTTCACTGCCCATTAAACTCAACGCACCTTGCGTACTACCGTGATATGAGTTTTTAAATGAAACGAGTTGTGTTCTACCTGTTGTTCGCTTGGCAAGCTTCATGACACCTTCGGTTGCCTCGGCTCCTGAATTTGTGAAATATACTGTGTTTAAAGTTTGAGGTAATAATGAAATTAGTTTTTCTGCTAATTTAACCTGGGGATATTGAATGTATTCACCATAAACCATCAGGTGCGAATGCTTTTGCATTTGTTGATTGACGGCTTGTATAATTTTAGGATGCGAGTGTCCTAAATTACTCACAGCAATCCCTGAAATTAGATCAATATATTTTTTTCCATCATGATCGGTTAAATATATTCCTTCTCCCTTTTCGATTTGCAGGGCCAAAGGTTCAGGACTTGTTTGCGCGATGTGTTGTAAAAATAGCTGGCGCTGACTTAGCATGAAAAAAATTAATAGGATTCCAGCAATTTTTTTAGTTGTGATTGAACGGAGGAGTTGGGTGGTACAAGCGGTAGCCGCAGGTGAGGCGAACAAATATTCATTTGACTTAGCGCGAATTTTATTCCACCCGGGTTTCCGTCGGCGAACAACTGATCGGTAATTGGCATTAATTTGTAATGCAGTTTTCGCGCAGCGCTCATTTTTCCTTCAAGTGAATAACGAACCATGCTTGAAAAATCTTTAGGAAATGCATTTGCCACAACACTAATTACGCCATCGGCGCCGGAAGCAATTAACGGTAAGGTCAGGTTGTCATCACCCGAAATAACTAAAAAATTTTTTCTTCTTCCGCGAATTATATTCATGCATTGTTCCATATTTCCGGAGGCTTCCTTTATACCTATAATTGAATCATGTTCGTTTGACAGGCGAAGTGTAGTTTCGGCTGAAAGGTTTGATGATGTTCTGCCCGGGACGTTGTAAAGGATAACCGGTAAAGGTGATTTTCGTGCGATTAATTTATAGTGCTGGTAAATTCCTTCCTGAGAGGGTTTATTATAATATGGTGAAACAGAAAGTATTGCTGTAAAAACTGAAAAATCAAATATGGAAAACTGATTTATTACATCTGCAGTATCATTGCCTCCAAGCCCCAGCACTAGAGGAATTCTGTTTTTTGAGCGCGTAACAACTCGATGTATGATTTGACTTTTTTCTTCTTTATTTAATGTAACGGATTCCCCAGTTGTGCCCAGAACAACAAGGTATTCACATTTTCCGCGAATCACGTGATCGACTAGTTTATCTAAACCGGCAAAATCAATTTCTCCGTCAGCATGAAAAGGTGTGACGAGCGCTACTCCGGTTCCTTTTAAAAAAATTTTCTTATTCATGTGAATTAAAAGTAGTCAAATGTAGGATTATTCAACGGAAATTTAACTTTTAAATAAGAGTTATGAGGTTTTAATAATGAGCAATATCAAATAGATTTTGAAATGTTTTTTAATTGCGCATTAATTTTTTTGTTCTATTCATTAAATTTGTAAAAATTTTTTTATGAAACAAAAAGTGTTTAATTTTTTAATTGTATTTGCTTTATTTTCTGGTTTTGCCAGTTGTCAATCAGGCCAGAGTTCTATCGGAGGATCTGTGAATGCCAATGAATTTGAAAATCAGATGAAAAAAAATTCTGATAGACAAATTGTTGATGTTCGAACTCCCGAAGAATATAATTCAGGGTACATTGAAGGTGCCATGCTGATTAATTTTTATGATTCAGATTTTAATCAAAAAATAAATTTGTTGGATAAAACCAAACCTGTATTTGTATATTGTAAAGCAGGAGGAAGAAGTGCTGAAGCTGCAAAAAAAATGAGAAATGCAGGAATTAATACTGTATTTGAATTATCCGGTGGAATGACTGGCTGGGAAAATGCCGGTAAACCTGTTGTAAAAAGGCTTTCTGACCCTAATCTAAAAACAGAAAAAAAATCAGGTCATCTTTATTCCAAATCTGATTTCGATTCTGTTATCAAAAAATCATCTGTTGTAGTAATTGATTTTTATGCCAAATGGTGTTTATCGTGCCGAAAAATGAATCCAATATTGGAAGAACTTTCGAAAGAATATTCGGGTAAGGTAACTTTTTGTAAGGTGGAAGTGGATGAGGCAAATGAGTTTTGCAAGCAAATGTCGGTTGAAGCACCTCCGGTTTTAAAAGTTTTTGTTAGTGGTGTGGAAACAAATGCTGCAAGCGGTTTTCAAACAAAAGAACAAATTATCAGCCTGCTTCCGAAGAATTGAAAAATGACAACTTTAATAGAAACCCAGCCAACCAAAATAGACGCTGCAACTCTTCTGCAGTTACAACTGCGGCAGTTGGAAGAAAGGCAGGTAATTGTGCATTGCCTGTTTAAATGCCCTCCTAGTCGTGAACTTTTAATACGTATCTGGAAAACTACATTTTTGATTGATAATCATTCTTCACATAAAAGTAAATTGCTGTTTTTTGATAATATAAGTTTGTATCCCGAATGGACATTGGTAAAAGCGGGATCGCGGTTTAAATTCACGCTACTATTTTCCGGACTTCCGGAAGATTGTGTATCGTTTGATCTGTTTGAAGACATTCCTGCAGCAGGAGGGTTTTACATTCCTGCAATTGTGAGAAATAAAACGGATGTTTATTCAGTAGAAATTGTCTGAATCAATTTTAGATTCGTGATTTGGAGGAGCTTGAAAAAGGATTAGGACTTACAAGTCGCAACGTTAATTCAAAACCACCTCGGCCGTTCGAAGCCTTGGTATATGATGACATGTTTAAATCATAAGCAAATCCCATTGCCATTTGACTCCATTCAATCAAGGCTTTTAAAACCATTGCATCCCCGGCGCGGTAAAAACCGCCCAATGAGAAAGCTGATCCCTTTTTAATTCCTGTATAAACTGAATTATCCTGCAAGGTGTAACGAAGGTATGTTCCAGCCAGAATTTCTTTTTGTGAACCCTGAATCATTGCATAAAATCCGGGCATGAGTGAAAGCTTTGTGTTTTTCAAACCAATTGATGCGTTTACGAATGCTGTATGACGCATGTACAATCGTTCATCGGCTAAACCATAAAAGGTATATTTTGGTCGGTTAATATGGCTGAGTGAATAGCCTATGTTAAGTAATTTATGGTCATTGGCTGTCATGTAATGTTCACTGCTTTTAAACGTGTAAACAATTCCTGCATTCATATCAAAATAACCATATCTGTTGTTGGCTCCAGATAATTCACCTGTAGTTAGGGAAGAATTATACCCGCTTCCGTCGTACTGCATTCCCCAACGCAGTGCTGAGTAATCAACACTTCGCTGACCATAGGAGGGTTGTAAGCATAAACCTAAATGCTGCTGAGGATTGATGGTTACGTGATATCCTAAGGTAATTCCGGCATAATTGGTTGTCATTTTTGAATCTCCAACTTTATCAGAATAAAAATGAATTCCGGCGCCTGTGAAACCTTTATTGGTTTTTCCATAAAATCGTTGGTCATAACCGGCATAAATTGTAGTGAATTGCGCTTGGGAATTTTTCCATTGGTCGCGATACACCAACCCACCTTGGTGGGTAAAATTGGCTCCTGCCAGGGCCGGATTTAGTGCCAGCGGTGCCATAGGAAGTTGAGAAAAGTGAATGTCCTGGCCGAATATCAATCGTGAGGACAATAATGCAATAAAGAAGATCTTTTTTTTCATTTTCTATATTATTTGATCAACGAAATATTTCCTTTGACTTCAATCGATTCCCCGCTTTTGAAAGTTGCAGTGAGGAAATAAGCGAAAACCGCAGTATTAAGTGGTTCTCCTTTATATTTTCCGTCCCAACAAAACTCAGGATCTGTTGTTTCAAAAACAATTTCACCCCAACGATCATAAATACGTAGTTGCATTACTTCAATACATTTTGCACCGTATACACACAATTCATCGTTGGCATTATCGCCGTTTGGAGAAAATGCTGTAGGGATATATAATTCGCCACAATCTAGCTTTACTACTGTAAAAATCACACAGGATGAATCCTGGCAACCCTGCGTATTTGTACCTACAACACAATAAGTATAGGTCCCCTCAGTTGAAGGATTTAGTGTAAGTTGCGCGGTTGTGTTTCCACCCGGTAACCAAACATACGAATTCGCACCTGAAGAGGTGAATGTGATGGAACTTCCGGTATAAACGGTATAGGTGGATGAAGAAACTGTAACCGTTGGAGAAGCCGATACGGAAACAGAAACTGTGGCCGTATTTACGCAACCATTTGCGTCTGTTCCCGTAACAGAATAGGTTCCTGTTTGGGATGTTGTAGCTGGAGATATTGACGGGTTTTGGCTCGTGGAAGTAAATCCGTTTGGTCCTGTCCACGAATAGGTAAGTCCTCCTGAGGCAGAAAGATTTATAGCATTTCCTTCGCAAAATGGTCCGTTCGCTGTTGCAACGACATTAGGTGGATTAGGATTGCTAATTTGAACGGTATTTGTTACAACACAATTATTTTGGTCGGTAATGCTAACTGTATATAATCCTGCTGAAAGGTTAGTAGCCGTGCTTGAACTTTGATTACCGGGTGTCCATAGATAAGTATATGTTCCGTTTCCACCACCAGCTACAACAGTTGCGCTTCCATTACTAAGTCCACATCCGGCCGGAGTGCTTGTTAAGGTAGAAGTAATTTGTGTTGGAGAAGATATTGTAACTGTTTGAGATTGTGTACAACCTGAACCATCGGTTACAACACAAGTATAGGTTCCGTTAGAAAGATTATTTGCAGTTGATGCTGTTCCTCCTGATGGTGTCCATGAATAAGTTAATGAACCGCTTCCACTCGCAATTACAGTTGCGCTTCCATTACTGTCGCCGAAACATGAATTGTTGCTTTGTGAAGCGAGTGCTATGGTAGGTCCGCCATTGGTATTAACCACAACACTAACTGTGTGAGTACATAAGTTTGCATCCGTTATGGTACAGGTATAAGTTCCGCCGGTAATATTTGAAGCAGTAGACGTTGTTTGACCTCCCGGATTCCAGCTATATGAATAGCTGCCGGTGCCACCACTTGCACTTACTGATGCAGATCCACTAGAACTTCCGCAATTTGAATTTGTGGAGGTGGTGGTCGTGCTGATAGCAGCTGGCTGTCCTATAGTAACTGTTTGAGTTTGTGTACATCCAGAACCATCTGTTACAGTACAAGTGTAAGTCCCTGCACTTAAATTTGTGGCAGTAGCAGAACTCCCTCCGGAGGGTGACCAAGCATATAATAATGAACCTGTTCCTCCGCTTGCATTTACTGTTGCGCTTCCATTGTTTCCTCCATTACAAGAAACATCGTTCTGATTATTCAGTGATACTGTTGGGCCACCGGTATTATTCACAAGAACGCTAACCGTTTGAGTACATAAATTACCATCAGTTACAGTACAAGTATAGCTTCCGGCGGTTAAGTTAGCAACGGTTGAAGTTGTTGCACCGCCCGGTAACCAGGAGTAGGAATACCCCCCTGTTCCACCTGATGCAGTAACCGAGGCACTACCGTTATTTGAGCCACAACTTGAAGACGTGCTTGTTGTTGACGTACTTATTGAAGAAGGCTCGGTAATTGTTACGGTTGTGGTAGTTGTGCAGGAATTTGCGGTTATGGTACAAGTATAGGTTCCGGCGGAAAGGTTGTTTGCTGTAGCTGCGTTGCCTCCACTTGGACTCCAGGAATAGGTTATGGTTCCGCTGCCACCGGTAAGATTCGCTGTTACGCTGCCATTATTCCCTCCGTTGCAACTAACATTTGTTTGATTAGAAGTTGAGGCGTTCAAGGCACACGAAGTGCAAGAAGGTAAGGAAGCAAAATTGGGGATGTAAGCACTATCTCCGTTGGAATTAATAACATACATTGGATAAGATCCTGAAGCCGGATTAATTGTAGTACCGGTTGCAAAGCTTGTCCAGGAAGTAACATTTACCGCACATCCTGCAGGAAAATTACAACCAAACAAGCAGGCAGAACAATTTTGTGTAGTTGTTTGCTGATACCATGTAAAAGGACCAGTACCACTAACTGTAATGTTTCCGTTTGATTCAGCGCAAACGTTCAATGCCATACAACTTAAAACTGTTACGTTAATCGATTCACTTCCGCAAGGCATTGTGTAGGTTATGGTATGGGTTCCGACACCGGCAACAGACGGATTAAATGTACCGGCCGAAGCATTTGTAATTCCAGGGCCTGTCCAGGTACCACCTGAACTAGCGGCGATTAAATTGGTTGCAGGATCATTCTGACAAAATGCAGATGGAACACAAACGCCGGTGTTGCAACAGCTGAAGGCAATAGGTTGACACGAGGACGCTGAGATAACCTGAATATATCCGGTACGTGCTCCAGTGGTTGAGGAATTTCCTGTTGAACCACAAACAACGATATCACCGGTGGACAATACATGAACATCGTAAACATTATAGGATGTTGTATAGGTGGCAACGGCAGTAAGGCTTGAATTAAATTTTATCACTTGATTTTTTGAACCCACATAAATATTTCCGCATTTGTCAATATCAATCCCACTGTTGGAAACTGTATTACCTCCCAAAAAAACGTTATTGAATCCTCCCCCAGCAATTGAGGCAGTTGCAAGAACTCCCAATGTTTGCAAGGACCGTTTCTGAATCTGATTACCTCGGTTTACGTAAACAAAAGCTGAATCAGCACGAATGGCCATTATTCCTGAATTATCAAATCGGTAATCTTCACACTTATAACCAAAGTCAATTCCATTATTAATTTTATACGAACTCGAGGAGCCGGATGGACACAGTGTAAAGTTCTGGTTGATGTAACCAATGGTGTCTTGGGTAATGTAGTAATACTTACCATTAGGTGCAGATGTGATCGAACGAACTTCTTGTACATTCGGAGGAATGGTTGAGGAGGGACCAACTGCTACTTTTTTTGTTGCCAAAATATTTCCATTATTTACGTCAATGTCAAAAATTGCTGCTTCCAGTAATGGAGGCAATGCGAAAGCGCCTGCAGTTCCTCCTACTATTAATTTTGTTTGATCGCAGTTAAATGCAATGTTCCAGTATTCATCCGAATTTCCAAGACTGCCTCCTCCTCCATTATTATTCCAAACTAATGATCCGGATGTATTAACCTTTTGCATCCCGGAAACAGACCCTCGCGTAACGTACGAATTACCTGCATTATCTGTTGCAAAGGTTCCCAACCAGCAATTTGATGTATCGTAAGGTGTGTTATAAGTCCATTGTAGGGTTCCGGTGGAGTTGTATTTTTTTATTTGCATCTGGCTGTTTGCCGATTGAGAAGCCCCGCCGCCAAGTGCATAAACATTTCCGGAACCATCTTTTTCACATTCCCAAACACAATTCCAAGTAGTAGTTCCAAAAGTTGGAAGTTGTACCCACGGATCCAATATCAAG
>OMJH01000079.1 GCA_900299295.1 Bacteroidota bacterium | reverse complement strand
GCGGCTGCTAGCTTTGTTTAATCCAAGTAAAGTATCGCTCTTTTGCTGCTACTTATTTTGGTTATCCAATATCTTCAAAGAACTCTTTTCTTTCTATCCAATAATCCTCGGCTTCGTTACTTAACTCACCGAATTTTTCCCCCTTCTCCCCTCTATCACACCCCTCATCTATTACTTAAGGGGGCGCAAAGGTAATGAAAGATTTGAATTACTCAACACTTTCATTTTAAAAATTTCGAAGAACATTCTCCCTCAAAAACGGGACGGCAAAGATACTACTAAAACGACAGGTAAATCAACACAAAAGCAAAAAAATAAAAAAAACGGTTAAATTGCTGATTTACAGTGAGAAAAAATTAAAAACTTTTATCAAACGCACTTAATGTACAATCAAAATCGCTCAAGGAATGCGCAGCAGAAACAAAACCAACTTCGTAACCAGATGGGCCAAAATAAATTCCTTGCTCCAGTAGTTTATGATACATATCACGAAAAAAACTCATACTTGCGGGATTTATTTCTTCAGCTGTGCGAATAATTTCCCGATCTGTGAAGGCTATCCAGAAAATACTTCCGAAACTAAATACACGAAACAATCTATTTTTATTGGAAATCGAATTCAACCGATTTACGAATGTGTAGGTTTTACTCTCTAATTCATGATAAAAATTCGGCCGGAGACATTGTGATAATTGCGCAATACCCGCAGCCATCGCGACAGGATTTCCGCTTAAGGTACCTGCCTGATAAACATTTCCCTCCGGAGAAATAAAAGACATAATCTCAGAGGAGCCTGCATAAGCGCCCACGGGTAAACCACCACCAATAATTTTTCCGAAAGTAATTAGGTCAGGCTGTATATCGAAGTAACCTGCTGCACCGGAAAAGCCCAAACGAAATCCGCTGATGACTTCATCAAAAATCAACAAACATTTATTTTGAGAACAAATTTCACGTAAGAAACCTAAAAATTCATTTGTCTGCATCAACAAACCGTTATTAGCGGGAACGGGCTCGATAATGACACAAGCGATTTGATTTTTGAATTGAAGAAATGCCTGCTCTACTGCATCCGGATTATTTAGCGGAACAACGATAGTTTCAGCGACGAAACTTTCAGGAACTCCAGCAGAAGATGTATTGCCGAAAGTTACCAATCCACTTCCCGCTTTAACCAAAAGTGAATCGGTATGCCCGTGATAGCACCCTTCAAATTTCAAAATTTTATTCCTGCCCGTATAGCCCCTCGCTAAACGAATCGCACTCATCACCGCCTCGGTTCCGCTGCTTACAAAGCGCATTTTCTCTATGTACGGGTGATTTGAAATGACAAGTTCCGCCAATTGATTTTCCAATTCAGTAGGAGCTCCAAACGTACTCCCGTTTTCAGCGGTGGACTTAATTGCTTCCACAACTTTATCATTGGCATGACCTAAAATCAAGGGCCCCCAGGAACAACAGTAATCGATGTACTCATTGTCATCAGCGTCCCAAATATGCGCGCCCTTGCCACGCCGAATAAATAATGGCGTTCCACCTACACTACGAAATGCACGCACCGGACTATTCACTCCACCCGGGAAAAAGGATTTCGCTTTTGAAAATAACTCTTCACTTCTTTTTTTAATCATACTGTAAAAATGAAGAAAGTAAATGAGCTAAACGAACAAAAATTGAAAAAAATCAGTGAAATTCAAGTTCAAAAAAAGGGGAAGTAAAACCGGGAAAAATTGTTGCGGGGAATTTAACTAAACCGTCAATATCTCCTTTTCTTTCAACGCCAAATGCTTGTCGCATTTTTCTGAATAAGAATCTGTCAGTTGCTGTATTTTTGTTTCTGCGTCTTTTGCCTCGTCCTCAGGCAATCCGTCCTTCTGTAATTTTTTTATTTCATCAATGGCTTCCTTACGCGCAGAGCGTAATCCTATTTTCGCATCTTCAGCCTCTGACTTTGCCTTCTTCACTAATTCTTTTCTGCGCTCCTCTGTTAACGGCGGAACAAGAATTCGAATAATAACGCCGTCGTTTTGCGGATTTAATCCAAGGTTCGCAGCCTGTATTGCTTTTTCGATTGGCGTCAGCATGCTTTTTTCCCAGGGCTGCACCACCAAAGAACGTGCATCCTGCGTGTTGATATTCGCCACCTGATTAATTGGCGCCCGCGTCCCGTAATAATCCACCATCACTCCTTCCAGCATAGAAGGATTCGCTTTACCGGCTCTGATTTTTATTAATTCTGCCTCGAGATGCTGTATCGCTTTGTCCATGGCATCTTTTGCCATATCCATTATCAGCTGAACGTCTTCGCTCATTGTATTTCTTTTTTGATTTACAAATATACATGATTTGAATTTTAAGCGCGAGAAATTAAAGAATCAAAATACCATAATCGAGGTATTTCATAAAAACACCTGTTTAATGAATTTTGCCCGGATTATAAAAATGCGCCATCTCATTTCAATTGTTTGCTTTTTTAGTTTCATGAATCTTTTTGCCCAAAAAATTGATTCATTGTCCCCTGTTCAGTTGAATACTATCGCAGTCTCACCAAACTACGGAACAAGTGAGATTGAAAGATTAAGTTCAGTGAGCGAAATGATAATTTATGCCGGCAAAAAAAATGAAGTAATTCGGATGGATAAATTGAACGCTGACCTGAGCATTAACAACGCACGTCAGGTTTTTGGTAAGGTTCCGGGAATGAGCGTTTGGGAAAATGATGGATCCGGAATTCAAGTCGGAATTGCGGCACGCGGATTAAGTCCAAACCGATCCTGGGAATTCAATGTGCGTCAGAACGGATACGATATCAGTGCAGAGCCTTTCGGTTATCCGGAAGCGTATTATTCTCCCCCAATGGAAGCACTCGAAAAAATTGAAGTAACGCGAGGCTCCGCTTCATTACAGTTCGGAACTCAATTCGGTGGCGTTGTAAACTACAAAATCAAGAAACCTTGCGCTATCAAAAAAATGAGAATTGAAGCCGTCCAAACAATAGGTTCTTACGGATTATTTTCTACCTACAATGCAGTTGGCGGTACTGTTGGAAAATGGTCTTATCATGGTTTTATTCAACACCGTACAGCGAATGGTTGGCGTGAAAACAGTTTTTACACAACCACCGCGGCGTATTGGTATTCGTCTTACCAATTTAACGCGCGATTGAAAGTTTCCGGGGAATACACACACAATTCCTTCAATAGTCAGCAGCCCGGCGGATTGACGGATCAACAGTTTAAAAACAATCACCAGCAATCCTTCAGGGAACGAAATTGGTTTGGCGCACCATGGAATCTTGCCTCTGTAAACGTGCACTGGAAGGCGAACGAAAATCTTGAATTAAACTTTAAAACATTTGCAACGCTCGCAGAACGAAACAGCGTTGGATTCACAAAAGGAATTACCATTGCCGACACCCTCAACCCGTTAATCAATGCCTACAATCCGCGTCAAGTAGATCGCGACCGTTACAAAAATTACGGGATTGAAGTTCGTTCGATTCAAAAATATCAGCTGCTGAATAAAGAGCAAATCCTTTCGGGAGGATTTCGAATCTACAAAGGCAATACCGATAGAAATCAATCCGGAATCGGAACTTCCGGAAATGATTTCGATCTCAGTCTCACCGCATCGCAATACGGACGACACTTCACTTACCAGACCACAAATTTTGCATTATTTGCAGAAAACATTTTTCAGTTGACAAAAAAATTAAAAATCGTTCCGGGAATTCGTTATGAAACGATTCAAAACAGCGGAAGCGGATACCTCAATACAAATGGTAACGGTGCCATTAACCTGGAAAAAAGAACACGTAACTTTTTCCTTTTCGGCATGGGCAGCGAATACGCAGTTTCTGAAAAAACGAATTTCTACGCTAACTATTCACAAGCGTATCGGCCTGTTACATTTTCTGAACTGAGTCCCTCTGCAACAACAGACATTATTGATCCCAACCTAAAAGATGCTTCGGGTTTCAACGCTGATTTTGGCTTCAGGGGTACAGTGAAAAATTTTCTGAATTTTGATGTTGGGGTGTTCCATCTGCAATACGATAATCGCATTGGTTCATTGAATCAAAACGGAAACGTGTTTCGCACAAACATCGGAACCTCTGTAAGCCGCGGAATCGAATCGTTTATCGAGTTGAATGTGATGAAATTTTTTACTGATAGTTCACGCGTTGGGGAGGTAAATTTATTTGCTTCGAATACGTGGATGAATGCGCGATATGTTAGGTGGAACAATCCTGAAATTGCATCAAATCCGGAAAAGAAAATCGAGGGTAAACGAGTGGAAAATGCACCTGAATACATTCACAGGATGGGCTTAACTTACAACCTGAAAAAATTTTCTGCCACCTTTCAGTATAGCAAAGTTGGCGCTGTTTTTACCGATGCTGCAAACACTGAATTGCCAAACGCAAATGCAACGACAGGAAAACTTCCGGGCTACGAAGTGATGGATCTTAATTTCACTTTGCGCATCGGTGCGGCCTATCAAATTAAAGGAGGAATAAATAATTTATTGGATGCAAAATATGCGACACGCCGTTCGGGCGGTTATCCCGGTCCCGGAATTTTACCGAGCAACGGAAGAACATTTTACCTTTCCGCCGGAATAAAAATCTGAAATTTTAGAAAAGAAAAAATTAAAACTCAACGAGTGTACCGATTGGTTCTCCGGTGATTAATTTCTTCAGATTGCCATTGGTATTCATATCAAAAACAATGATCGGCAATTTGTTGTCATTGCATAATGTGAATGCTGTCATATCCATTACATTCAGTCCTTTCTTAAATACCTCTTCAAAAGTAATCGTATTATATTTCGTTGCATTTGGATTTTTTTCAGGATCAGAATCGTAAATACCATCCACACGCGTTCCTTTTAATATCACATCCGCTTCAATCTCAATTGCACGTAGCGTTGCGGCTGTATCGGTTGTGAAATACGGATTTCCAGTACCTGCACCGAAAATTACAACACGGCCTTTTTCTAAATGACGAACGGCTCTGCGGCGAATAAACGGCTCACAAATTTGTTCCATTTTTATCGCACTCTGTAAACGTGTTTGCACACCTATCCCCTCCAGCGCGCTTTGTAATGCCATGCTGTTTATTACGGTGGCAAGCATTCCCATATAATCACCCTGAACTCGATCCATACCCCCTTGTTCCGCCTGCATACCACGAAAAATATTACCACCTCCAATTACAATGGCTACCTCTACTCCGGCTTTCACAATTTCTTTGACCTGAGTAGCATAATCCAACAACCGCTCCTGATCAATTCCAAAATTTTTCTTTCCCATCAGGGCTTCACCACTTAATTTTAAAAGGATACGTTTGTATTTCATTTGAATTAATTTGATTTCTTCAGTTTAGGATAAAAAAAATCCCTCAACTGAGGGATTTAATTTTTTTTACATCAATGAGAAACGTTTGAATGCTGTTACTTTGAGTTCTTTGTCAACTTGTTCCAGGTACTGACGAATATTTAGTTTTCCGTCTTTAATAAATTCCTGATTAAGTAAAGTACACTCGGCATAAAATTTATTGAGTTTACCTAGCGCAATTTTCTCAATCATATTTTCCGGTTTGCCTTCCTGACGTGTGGTCTCACGTGCAATTTCCAATTCTCGCTCAAGAATTTTTGGATCCACATCGTCTTTGTCAATTGAAACAGGATTCATCGAAGCTACCTGCATGGCTACATCTTTCGCCACATCAGCAGCAACTGTTTTTGAAAACCCTACAATACAAGCGAGACGATTACCGGGGTGATTATACCCAACTACCGTTGCAGCAGAAACCGATTCAAAATATGAAACATCTATTTTCTCCCCGATCTTACCCATTTGCTCCAATAACTTATCGGAAATAGTTATGTCTGAATTAAAAGGCTGGGATTTTAAGGTGTCAATTGAGGTAGGTGCATTATCTAAAGCGATTTGAGCAATGGTGTTGGCGAATTGCTGAAACTCTTCATTTTTTGCAACAAAATCAGTTTCACAATTTACAACCACCAGTACAGCACGTTTAGCATCCTCACTAACTTTAGCCAAAACCAATCCTTCTTTAGCGTCGCGATCCTGACGATTTGCGGCAATTTTTGCTCCTTTTTTTCGAAGCAATTCAATCGCCAATTCAAAATCACCGTTCGCTTCTTCCAGTGCCTTCTTGCAATCCATCATGCCCGCGCCGGTCTTTTGGCGGAGCTTGTTTACATCTGCTGCTGTAACTGCCATATCTAAAAACTAATTATTTTTTTTGTGTTGTAGTACGTCTGCGCCTTTTACCTTGTCCTGCAGCACCGCCTTCTTCTTCTTCACCAGAAGCAGAAAAGGCAACATTATTGTCAGCATTTTCAACTTCCTCTGCTGATTTTCCTTCTTTCTCATCGGAAGCTGATGCTTCTTTATCTAATTTTCGCTCAGACAAACCTTCAGCTATAGCTTTACAAATTACTTCAGTAATATGAGCAACTGATGAAGCGGCGTCATCATTTGCAGGAATTGCAAAATCAACCTTATTAGGATCAGAATTAGTGTCAACAATTGCATATGTTGGTATATTCAGTCGATGTGCTTCAGCAACTGCAATATGTTCTTTGGTAATATCAACGATAAATAACGCTGCAGGTAATCGAGTAAGGTCAGCTATTGATCCGAATTGGATTTCGAGCTTTGCACGCTCGCGCGTTTTCATCAAACGCTCCTTCTTTGACATGGTCTCGAAAGTTCCGTCGGTCTGCATCTTATCCAACTGAGCCATTTTGCGAACCGTTTTTCTGATTGTGGCAAAATTGGTAAGCATACCACCCGGCCATCTTTCGGTTACGAAAGGCATATTAACACCCTTTACATGACTTGCAACGATATCTTTAGCCTGCTTTTTTGTGGCAACAAACAAAACTTTTTTACCGGAACGTGCTACTTGCTTAAGGGAATTAGCAGCTTCTTCCAGTTTCACAACCGTTTTATTCAAATCAATGATGTGAATTCCGTTTTTCTCTGCGAAAATATAGGGCGCCATTGCAGGATTCCATTTTCTCTTAAGGTGTCCGAAGTGCGCTCCGGCTTCTAATAATGCATCAAATGATGTTCTTGACATGAAATTGAATTTTAAAATTAACGTTTACTGAACTGGAAGCGTCTGCGAGCCTTCTTCTGACCGAACTTTTTACGCTCAACCATACGCGGGTCGCGGGTTACCAAACCTTCAGCCCTTAAGGCAGGCTTTACAGATGGATCGATTTCGACAATCGCTTTTGCAATGGCAAGGCGAATTGCCTGAGCCTGACCAGTAATACCGCCACCACGAACATTAACAGTTACATCATAATCGTTGCGAACTTTCGCAACATCTAATGATTGCTCAACATAATAATGTAGAACCGGCGTTGAAAAGAAACTTTTAAAATCCTTTCCGTTAATGGTTATCGCACCTTTACCTTTCGATAAAAATACACGTGCTATAGCCGTTTTTCTTCTTCCTGATTTATTGATAACTTCCATTGTTACGCTTTTACGTTTTTAATGTCTATTGATTTTGGATTTTGTCCTTCATGCGGATGCTTGTCACCTGCATAAATGTAAACGTTGGTATTCAGGCGAGATCCTAATTTATTTTTTGGAATCATTCCATGAATTGCATGGCGCAAAATCTCCGTTGGCTTACGAACAAACCATTCTTTAGGAGTTGCAAAACGCTGACCTCCGGGATAACCGGTATAGCGAACGTACTCCTTGTTGGTAGTTTTATTACCTGTAAAACGGACCTTCTCTGCGTTGATGATGATAACATTATCACCACAATCAACGTGAGGTGTGTAGGAAGGTTTGTGTTTCCCGCGTAGCAAATACGCTACTTTCGAAGCGAGACGACCAACGACTTCATTTTGAGCATCAACAATCAACCACTCTTTTTTTACAGTGGATTTGTTGGCGCTTACTGTGTTGTAACTTCTTGTATTCACGGCACTAAATTTTCGTTTTCCTTTTAAAAGGGGTGCGAAGATAACAAGTAAAAATTAACCTGACAAATTTTATCCACATTTTAAGGTTAAGAATTTCATAAATACCAAATTTGGTGAAAATTCTATTTTAAAATTTCTTTAAAATGATTTTAAATAATTGATAACCAATTAACTATTTCGGTAAAAGGAAAGGATTTCAGAAAAATCAGAAAATATTCTCAAAAAAATATTGTGCGCCCACCTGGGCTCGAACCAGGGACCCTCAGATTATGAGTCTGATGCTCTAACCGGCTGAGCTATGGGCGCCGACAAAAACAGTTTGCAAAAATACCAATTCGGATAGAATTCGCAAAGAAAATTTAAAGATGCGGCCAAGCAAATTCAAATTATCTTTACTCCGATGAAAAAAATACTGAATTACATTAATGGCGAATTAAGCCCGTCAAACACGAATACATATCTTGATAATTACGACCCTTCACGCGGAATGGTATACTCTCAAATACCCGACAGCGATGAAAAGGATGTTGAAAGGGCGTTTAAGGCAGCAAATGCTGCATTCCCTAAATGGAGTAAGCTTCCTAAAGAAAAGCGTTCTGCCTATCTTCTAAAAATAGCTGAACTAATCGAAGAAAATCTGGAAGAACTTTCACGAGCGGAAAGCAAGGACAATGGAAAAACAATTCAGCTCGCAAAATCAGTAGACATTCCGCGCGCAGCGGCAAATTTTCGATTTTACGGCACCGGCATTTTGCATTATGCGGCTCACGCACATGAAATGGAAGAACTGGCCATCAATTATACACTTCGTCATCCCCTTGGGGTTGTTGGATGTATTTCGCCATGGAATTTACCTTTATATCTTTTCAGTTGGAAAATTGCGCCTGCTCTCGCCGCAGGATGCACGGTGGTTGCAAAACCTAGCGAGGTAACACCCATGTCGGCATTCCTGCTTTCTGAAATTTGCATCAAAGCCGGCTTACCTCCAGGCGTACTTAACATTGTGCATGGATTAGGAAGCAAAGCAGGAAATGCCATTGTTGCTCATCCCGGAATAAAAGCCATCTCTTTCACTGGAGGTACAAAAACAGGTGCGCACATTGCATCTGTTGCCGCTCCGCAGTTCAAAAAATTATCGCTCGAATTAGGAGGTAAAAATCCAAACATCATTTTTGCGGATTGTAATTATGAAAAAATGCTTTCAACCACACTTCATTCATCTTTTTCAAACCAAGGGCAGATTTGTCTTTGCGGCTCCCGAATTTTTGTGGAGCGACCAATCTATGAAAAATTTAAAAATGATTTTGTTGAACGAACATCCAAACTGAAGGTCGGAAGTCCTGAGTCATCTGATTCAAAAATTGGAGCCGTGGTATCAGAGTCTCACATGGAAAAAATTCTTTCCTACGTCGAACTTGCCAAAAAGGAAGGTGGCAGCGTATTGTGCGGCGGAAAAAGAATGATACTTGAAGGGGAATTTGAAAATGGCTATTATATTGAACCAACCATTATTGAAGGCCTATCTTACGATTGCCGCACCAACCAGGAAGAAATTTTTGGGCCGGTAGTTACCTTAACTCCATTCGACACCGAAGAAGATGTTTTACATTGGGCGAACAGTGTAATTTATGGACTTGCAGCAAGCGTTTGGACAGAAAACACGAGCCGCGCACACCGCATAGCCAATGAATTGCATACAGGTATTGTTTGGGTGAATTGCTGGATGCTTCGTGATCTTCGTACGCCGTTCGGCGGGGTAAAATCCAGCGGTGTAGGCCGTGAAGGAGGTTTTGAAGCGTTCGACTTTTTTACCGAACCAAAAAATGTGTGTATAAAATATAATTAGCAACCGGGAGAATTATTCTGCTTGCTATTCTGATTTGAATTTTTTTTTGAAACGTCTGCGTTTTTTTATCAAAACCATACGGACAATGCTTGCATCCGTTTTTACAACAATAGCCACGTTTAAGCAAATATTTTTCGGTGAAAACTAGAAATCCTTCTTCGCTGAGATAATAGTCTTCCGGATCTAATTCATCGCGTTTTGAAAACATAAATCAGTAAAAAAATGGCTAGGTTTTATTTTTTTCGAAAACGGAAGCAGATAATTCAAGTTCTTTATACCATTGCTTGCCATATTTTCGCACAAGTCCAGATTTTACAAATTTGTACACCGGAACCTGAAGTTGCTGACCGCATTCACAGGCAGGCTTACAGATTTTCCAATGATGATAATTTACGGCATCGTAGTGTTTGTGTTTGGTAATTCGGACAGGATATAAATGACAACTGATTGGCTTTTGCCATTCAATTTTTTTATCGAGCCAGGCCTGTTCAATGGCACATTTTGCAATTTTATTTTCATCGAAAAACACATAGGCACATTCCTTCTCTTTACCAACCAAGGGCGTTACAAAATCACCATCGCTGTCAACTACATATTTACCTTGCTTTTCTATTGCTTTAATTCCTTTTTTATTCATATACGGACGCACATTCTGGTAGGAATCCTCTAACTTTTGTATTTCGCTTTCCTCGAGCGGGGCACCTGATTCACCCTCAACGCAACACGCACCCTTGCAAGCCGATAAATCGCAGACAAACTTTTTTTCAAGAAGATTTTCAGATACAAGCGTGTTTTTTATCGCAATCATAAATTCTTTCCTTTGTTTCTAAAAATTATACTCCTTAAAGTTTCGTGTAAATTCTTCTTCCGCAATTTTTGGATTAACCTGAAGTGAAGAATAATCGTACTGCTCATACAAGCCTTTGTCATCCTCCACCCGAATACCAATCGGCATATAATTTAGCTTATCGATATATAATGTCACGTTTTTTGCATAGGCATTTGGAATCCGCAATATATCTCCTTCTTTAACATCATTATAGTCATCGAACTTTGGATTATTTTCAAGAATCATGAACTCATTAACAAAATATTTGCGTGCAATTGAAATCATGTCCTCTCCTTTTTTAACAACATAATTATTAAAAGCAAAACCCGGATTTTGAATTTGAATCTTGTAACACTTTTGATTATTGTGTTTTTCTTCGCCCTGGAAAACAAAAACACTTTCAAAATTTTTCTGAGCCTTTAATTCAAATTGTTTAATAATTTGACCCATATAAGTAAAGCCCATTTCGTGAATGGAGTGATGCTGTCCATCACGCATCAAACTGCCGGCAGGGTCAAGATTTAAATTAAAGTATGGAAATGAATTTGGATGAACCAATGCCTTTCCGTTGTTCTTGCCTGCCAGCCATAATAACTCTGTTCCTTTAATATTAATGTAAACCTTGCGGGGATTCAATTGCAATTTAACGGATGACCCGTAATATTTTGGCTTTCCTTCTATTCGTTCAATTACCTTCAAGGACCATTTAAGCGTTTGAAGATTGTCAATTTGGTTTAGAAGCTTTGTAATGATCTCGTGGCCGCTTTCGTTGCAGTTGTACTTAACTGGTGAAAAAGAAGTAGTTACCATAAGAAAAAGAACAACTAAAAAAAACGCGCCTAACCTCTTTATCATTGCTCGCAAAAATACGGATTGTTTCAAATAGAAAAATAGAAAAATTAAAATCGGTAACCAGGATAATTTTTGAAGAACTCTTTAGCATCAATTTTCTCATAACAATCAACTTCAGTATAAACGTAGCTCTCCCACAATCCATTTTCATCATAAACATCGATTGCAACGGGTAATAATTTTTTTTCATCAATGTACAAGACAGCTTTTTTACAATAAGAATTGGGTAGGCGAATTACTTTTCCAGGCTTAATATATCCATAAAATCCATTTAAATTGTTTTTCTCGCGAATCATATAATCGCTCAAAAAATTTCTTCCTGCCAGCAACGAAACATTTTCTTGCTTTCCGACAATATAATCCTGATATGAAAATTTTTCATTATCATAACTAATTACGTAACACAAAATTCCAGCTCTCGTCTGCTTCCCTTCATAATGCATGAATTTTACCGTGTTTTCAGGGTCTTTTTTCAAAATAGATTTTATAGTTCTAGCAATAAAACGATAACCTAATTCGTGGATTGTATAGTGTTGATTTTTACGAATCAGGTTCCCTACGGGATCTAAATAAATGGAGGTATAGGGGAACATGTTTGGGTATACCAGCGCCTGATTATTATGTTCACCTTCCCGGAATAAGATCTCAATACCTTTTTTGGGATTTTTGAAGTAAACTTTCCTGGGCTGGAGTTGCAGCTTAATATCGGAATCTGCTTCTAAATATTCCTTTCCTATTTTTTCTTTGGCGTAAAGATGAAACCGCATTTGCTTTATTTTCTCTGTTGAGTCATTCATCTGACGAATTAATTTTAATGGGTCAGGTGAAAACAGTTTTTCTTTTACAAGAGTAAAACCCAAACATAGAAAACCGAAAACAAACGCTGAATAAAATATAAAAACTCGCTTTACAGACATTTTTTAAAATTACTTTTTTGTTTGGATTTTCTATCCCTAAAAACATTAAACTTTACAACCTTGATAATAATTATTGGAAAAATTAATCCGCTGGAAATTGAAAATTGTTACCTTTACACGTGTAAAATGGTTGCCGAGAAAGAAATAGCTGAACTTGTTTCTGAAATGCTGTATTTCCATGATTGCGTTGTTATTCCGGGTTTCGGCGGATTTGTTGCACGAAATGTTCCTGCGCAGATCAATCCTGTTACCAATGCAATTACGCCACCTTCCAAGTCCATTTTATTCAATAAAAACCTAACAAATAACGACGGACTCCTTGCCACCGCGTTTGCTGAACGTTTCAATTTGCCGTTTTCAGAAGCGATGAATAAAATCTATGATTTCGCCAGTTCGGCTTCACAAAAACTCACTAAAGAACAGCGATTGGAGTTTGGAAACGTTGGCGTGCTTTTTAACGATGGTGAAAAAAACGTTCAATTTGAACCGGCTGAAGGCCAGAATTTTTCTTTTGATTCATTCGGACTTCCTGAAGTTTTTGCCCGACCGATTGAAAAAAATAGTTCGCCAAAAATACAGTTCAACGACAGAAAAGATTCTGTAAAAAAACTATCGGAAAATAAACTTTCCTTTCGTCTTGTCGCAGCCGTTGTAGTTCCTGTTTGCCTTTTAATTGGATTCTTTATTGCAACCTCCCTGGCACCTACTAACAGCGAACTGGCCTCGCTGAATCCGTTTAAGTCTTCAAAAGTAACACACTATCAAAAAAATAATTTTTTACCTGCTTTAATGGTAGAAAATGAAAATGAACTTCAACTCAGTTCCGCCGCTCAGGGAACTTTTTGCCTCGATGAGGAATGTTCAAATCCTGTGACTTATTCTGATGCAAAAACTGAATTAGTCGCCCCGAGCCTATCAAACAACAATTCCTCATCATCAAACAAAAAAAATCAGGGTTTTATTGGAACGTTCGAAGTTGTGGTGGGTTGTTTCCGCGAAAAAGGTAACGCAGAAAAGTTAATTGCAAAACTGCAGCTTGAACAGATTGAATCAGGAATTTCAGGAACAAATAAGAAAGGTCTTTTCGTTGTAAGCGCCGGAGGATTTGAATCGAAAAATTCAGCTATTCAACTCGCTGAACGGATTAAGGCTAATTGTCCTGGCGCTTGGATCAAGTATTAAAATTGTGATGAACGGCATTGCCGGTGATATTTTTCGTACTTACTTTTGAATTAAAAATCATGAAAAAATTTGTTTTAATTTTTTTTACATCCATCCTTTTTTCATTTAATTTTCAAACTCCCATGAAAAAAAATTTCCACGACTTTTCAGTGAAAACACTGGAAGGAACAACATTCAACTTCTCTTCATTAAAAGGAAAAAAAGTTCTAATTGTAAACACGGCCTCTGAGTGCGGTTACACACCTCAATACGAAAAGCTTGAATCACTTTATAAAAAATACAAGAATAGAAATTTCATCATAGTTGGATTTCCTTCAAATGATTTCGGCTCACAGGAACCCGGTACAAATGCAGAAATTCGTCAATTCTGCACAAAAAATTATGGTGTAACATTTCCCATGATGGAAAAAATATGCGTGAAAGGCAAAGAAATGCATGAAATTTATAATTGGCTTACGCAAAAAAGTGAAAATGGCGTATTAGATTCAGAGGTGCGATGGAACTTTCAAAAATATCTTGTTGACGAAAAAGGAAATTTAGTTGCGACCTACCCCTCAGGTGAATCTCCGCTCGGAGATAAAATTACCAAGTGGATTGAAGGCATTTAAATTTGCCTTATGCAGGTGTTTTTAATGGGAATGCCGGGCAGTGGAAAAACCACTACCGGAAAAAAAATTGCAGGTAAATTAAATCTGAATTTTTTTGACCTTGATCAACTCATTCAAGAAAAAAATCTTGCTACAGTCACTGAAATATTTTCATCGCAGGGCGAAGATTTTTTTCGTTCAAAAGAAGCAGAATGCCTTCAATTATTTTTGAAATCAAATAAAAATTTCCTGCTTTCGCTTGGCGGTGGAACACCTTGTTTTTTTGATAATCTAAAATTAATTAAACAGTCAGGAATTTCGGTTTACCTGAAATTAAATCCTGAATCACTTACTCAACGAATTTTACACGGTAAAAATACAAGACCATTATTTGAAGGTTTAGATAAACGGAAGATTCTTGAAAAAACCAAACAACTTTTAAAACAAAGAGAATCCGTTTACCAACAAGCCGACATTTGCATCAATGCCCTGAATTTGGACGTTAATTCACTGGTAATTGAAATACAAAGCAAGTTTCATTAATCATTGTTTACCCATTCAATTTGCACCTAAGAAATAAAAAGAAAACTTGAATAAAAAATTCGTTTTTACTTTTCTCTTTTGGTTTTTTCTCACCCATAACCGAACAAGTGGGCAAATTACATATTTATCTAAAACAGGTTTAGTTGCCGGAATCAGCATTGCTTCAGGATCCCATGATAATACACTTGGATTTTTTTTAAAGACATTTACACCGGCAAATAATTATTTACAATTGAATTCAGAACTGAGAATCTATTATCATTTTAAATACCTGGGGCCACCCAATTCTTTTCCTGAATGCCAGTTATCGCTGGCAGTTGTAGGCGGTTTTGGAAAACAAATTGAAACTGTTTCAAATTTCATTGGCCGACTAAATAACAGAACAGGATTTAAGCATGCGATTATTTACAGTTACAATTTCTACTTCAACCGAATTGGAACCATGCAACAAACAGGAACAATTTCTATTCAATCCGGTAATTGTTATCTTGCACATGAAAATGATTTATTAGCAAGACCTCGTTTAGATCGTTTCCGGACTGCAGCAATACAAATTGGTTACGAAAAAGATAACCGAAGAATTTCAATAACACAATCCAATTGGACGGGGCAAATGGGTTCAGCAGTATTTGATTCCACATATCCTTCAGTTGCAAAAGGATTTCTTGACACTACGAATGGCCGATTTACAAAATTTTCGCATGGTTTGCTATACGCTTCAGTTGAAATGAATGAAACAAAAAACTTCCAGCAACTTAAATTGTCTGCAGGTGTGGATTCAGAGCGAATACGGCACGCTATTCAAAACCGGCTCATCCACGACGCTTGTATTTTTCCAAAAGCCCTTCGAAACAAGAACAACTATCACATTCCAATGTTGCAGGCAAACGGGGACCCCTATTTATTTAAAAGCGGTGAAAAAATAAAAACGCCAAAAGAATATTTTTCTTTCTCACTCAATGGTGACTATTTGTATTGATGATTTTTCGCTAATAGGCCCTTCCCTGCACACCTTCAACATAGTGTACAAATGCTTTGTTAGCAACACGTGTCCCTCCTGCAGTCGGATAATTTCCTGTAAAGTACCAGTCACCCAAATGATCCGGACAACTTTGATGTAACCCCTCGATTGATTGATAAATGATTTCCAGGTCACAGCTCAGGTCAGAAGGGCGGACAAGCTGGGCGATTTTCTTCGAAATTTCATCTGCCGTAAAGGGTTCGTAAATCGCTTTTACTACATTTTGTTGTTGTTCTTTTGGGAGTAATAACTGGGATTTTGCTTCCTGATAGCTCTTATCGATGACCGATTGCATACCTCGTTCTTTCAATAATGTAACTGCTGCCTCAAAGGCAATAAACTTTCCGAATACTGCCATATCAATCCCATAACAATCCGGATAACGGATTTGTGGCGCAGAAGAAACTACAATTATTTTTTTTGGTTTTAAACGGTCAAGAATTTTTAAAATGGATTGCTTTAATGTGGTTCCCCGAACGATACTGTCATCAAGCACAACAAGCGTATCCGTAAACGGCTTAACAACCCCATAGGTGATATCATAAACCAAGCTAACTAAATCATCACGGCTTGCGTCATCGGTAATAAAAGTTCTCTGTTTAGCATCTTTCAATACAATCTTATCTGTTCGTGGTTGAAAATGCAAGACATCTTTCAGTTGCTCCTCATTTATGGTTTCCCTTATTTTGAGCAACTGTTTAACCTTTTCATTATTTAGATAATCGTATAACCCCTCTATTAATCCTCCGAATGCAACTTCTGCAGTGTTCGGAATATATGAGAAAACAGAATTTTTTAAATCGTATTGAATCGCGTTTAACACAGCGGGAACAAGTTGTTTACCCAGCCTTCTGCGCTCGGCGTAAATCCCTGAATCGTTTCCTCTCGAAAAATAAATTCGCTCAAACGAACATTGTTTTTTCTCGCGTGGCGTTCTTACCTGGTCAATGGAAAAAGAACCGTCTTTTTTGATAATAATTGCACAGCCCCTTTCCAATTCTTTTACATCCTGCGGAAATAAATTAAAAACGGTTTGAATCACCGGCCTTTCGGAAGCTACCACAATTACTTCGTCGTTCGAATAATAAAAAGCGGGACGTATCCCGTTTGGATCCCGAATAACAAAGGCATCGCCGTGTCCCATCATTCCTGCCATCACATATCCGCCATCCCACTTTCTGCCCGAATCTTTTAAAATGGATGGGATATCCAACTCCAACGCAATTTTATTTGAGATTTCCTGATTCGGAACATTGTTCCCTTTGTGCAAACGGAAAAGGCGCTCGTTTTCCATATCCAGAAAATGACCAATTTTTTCCATCACGGTTACTGTATCCGATTTTTCCCTGGGATGCTGACCCAACTCCACTAACTGATGAAATAGTTCATCTACGTTGGTTAAGTTGAAGTTTCCGGCAACAACAAGGTTACGTGTTTTCCAGTTATTTTGCCGAAGAAACGGATGGCAACTGTCAATAGAATTTTTCCCGTAAGTACCATATCGTAGATGTCCCAATAATAATTCACCTAAAAACGGAATGTTGTTTTTTTGCCAGGCTACACTTTTATAATCTTCAGGATTTCTTTTTGAAGCCTCTACAAAATGGGCGTTGATGGACTGAAAAACTTCCTGGGTTGCCTTTTGTGCAACGGAACGCTCTCTGTCAATATATTTTTTTCCGGGATCAGTATCAATTTTCACAACCGCTACTCCTGCTCCATCCTGCCCGCGATTAATCATTTTCTCCATCAGCAAATACAGCTTGTGTAACCCATATCGCGCTGAACCATATTTCTCCCGATAATAATGCAATGGTTTTTTTAGCCTGATTAAGGCAACACCACATTCATGTTGTATGAAATCGCTCATAAAATTCGTAGCGAATTTACTGAAATAACCTGGCAACTGAAGTGAAACTATCCGAAAATACAATTGTTTTTAATTGGGATGGATTTTTACTAACTTTACGCTGAGTCAATTTGCTTCAGCAAATTCCATAACAATCGATAAAATCAAAATGAATAAATCAATACTAACGGCACTCTTTTCAATTACCGTGAGTTTGACTTTCTCACAGGTTGTCATTAACGAATACTCGTGCGGCAACAAAAACCTCACTGATAACTTTGGGCGTACTCCCGACTGGATTGAATTGTTCAACTCCGGTACAGGTGCTGTAGATATTTCAGGATACCATTTATCCGACAACCTTACGCTGCCGCTGAAGTGGGCTTTTCCGTCTGGCACAACAATAGCCGCAGGCAATTACCTCCGCGTTTGGTGTTCGGGACAAGACACATTACTCGCAGGCAACCACCACACGAATTTCAAATTAGCGCAATGTAAACCCGACGAGGTTTTGTTTACCAATGGTTCTGGTGGATTAATCGATTCCGTTCATTTACGCCGCCATCAAAAAAATCACAGCTGGGGAAGATCACCGGACGGCGCTACCACTTGGAAACTTTTTACCTCTCCCACACCAAACGCAAGTAACGGAATTAATGGATTAAACGGGTACGCTGTAAAACCTTCCTTAAGCCTTGCCCCCGGATTTTATTCATCCTCCCAGAGTGTTTCGCTTTCAACACCTGAACTTAATTCATCCATTCGCTATACAACAAACGGAACCGAACCAACAGCAACCTCCACCCTCTATACCGGACCTGTATCAATTACTGCCACTACCGTCTTACGTGCAAAAGTTTTCAGCACTAACCCCGCCGTATTTGAAAGTTTTATTGAAACCAACACTTATTTCATAAACCAAACCTACACCATGCCGGTTATTTCACTTTGCGGAGATCAGTTACTCACTTTGATGAATGGAAATAGCGGAACAGTTCCGCAGCCCAATCTGGAATATTTTGATGAGAATAAAGTTTTTCAATATGAAACTTACGGAGATGCAGACAAGCACGGAAACGACTCCTGGGCATTCAACCAGCGTGGAATTGATTTTTGTGCTGATGACGAATACGGATATAACTACACAAACCCCGGTCAATTTTTTGATGACCCAAAGCTCGGGCTTAGTCCGAGAACCCGTTTTGACAACATTATTTTAAAGGCAGCGGCTTCAGATAATTATCCGGGAGATTCTGATCCGAGTTGCCATATGCGCGATGCCTTTGTGCAGTCCTATGCATTCCGTAAAGGACTTGAACTTGACGGGAGACGTTACCAACCCTGTATTCTTTTCATTAACGGATCTTATTGGGGAATTTATGAATGGCGTGAAAAATTTGACACAGATTACACGGATTATTATTACGATCAGCCCGACGGAGAAATTGATAATTTGAAATACTGGGGTGGTATCAACGTGCAGGACGGAAGCGATACCGCGTGGGTAAGTTTGTACAATTATGTGATGGCAAACAATATGGGCGTACCTAACAACTACGTTTACGTTGACGCACGCCTCAACATTAAAAGCCTCATCGATTACATGGTTTACAATTCCTATGTGATGAATTCTGATTTCATTAACTGGAATTCGGCCTGGTGGCGTGGAAGAAATTCAAACGGAGATAAGAAAAAATGGAGATACTGGATGTGGGATATGGACAATGTGTATAATCTCGGCGAAAATTTTTCCGGCTTGCCAACTACAAGTTGGAATCTTGATCCGTGTGATTATGCCTCTACCTTCCCTCCGTCATCCGGGCCATATATGGGGCATGCTGCAATGCTAGAAAAATTAATGAACGAAAACGACACGGTCCGTTCCATGTACATCAATCGTTACGCAGATTTAGTTAATACTGCTTTGCAGTGCGATAGTATTCTCGAACATCACGCTTACTTTTTAGGATTCCTAACTCCTGAAATGCCTGCACACATTGCGAAATGGGGCGGCAGCATGGCTCAATGGCAAACGCGTGTAAGTTTCATGGACAGCATGATTCGAATGCGTTGTACATTTATTGACAGCGCTATTCAGAACTGTTACAACGTTACCGCAAATCCGCTTACCGTTGATGTTCAGCCCCCCGGAGCCGGATGGGTGAAAGTAAACACTGCAATTCCCAGTTATTATCCTTGGACAGGAAATTATTACTCAACAGTATATATGAGTTTTATTGCGTTGCCGGGTCCGAATTATAAATTTGATCACTGGGAATTCGTGAAAGGGCCCATCCCGGGTAATGATCCGCTGCAGGATACATTAGTGAATTATATTTTTGACACTACAGAGTTTGTTACTGCATTTTTCAAATTAAAAGAACCTTATGAATTAATTGGTGAGGTGATTGTGCCTACTGCTTTCACGCCAAACGGTGACGGCCTAAATGACTTTTTATTCCCTTACGGAACATTGAACGTCTCCAAACTTGAATTTGAAGTATTTAACCGCTGGGGGCAAAAAGTTTTTGCTACCAACGATAAAACAAAAGGCTGGGATGGAAAGTTTGAAGGAGCCGATGCCCCGGTCGGAGTTTACGCCTATCGGCTAAAAGCAGTTGCCGAGGGGAAAATTTACGAGAATAGTGGCAACGTTACCTTAATTAGATAACCCTGTTGTTAAATAAAAAAAATAGAGCCAAAATCTGGTTATTATGAAAAAAATACTACTGATTTTATTTTTAAACTTCACTCTTTTTTCAATTGCTCAGGACATTCACTTTTCGCAACTTACCGAAGCCCCAATGTATCTTAATCCTGCAAACGCGGGTATATTTGATGGCTATTTGCGTGTAAATCTGAATTACAGAAATCAATGGGCCGCAATGGGTCAACCGTACAAAACAATGGCCGCGTCAGTGGATGGAGTAATCGGAGAAAAAAAAGACAAACAATCTTACCTCGGATGGAGTGTGGCTGCCTTTAATGACGAAGCCGGCGCTGCTTCCTACTCCTTGAATCAGGCAATTGTTGCGATAAACGGCATTGTGAATCTTGACGCAAAAAATAAATTCTGTGCAGCTGTCGGTGGTGGTTACGGACAACGCAGCGCAAATTTTTCTGCACTCACTTTCGGGAATCAATACAACGGAACCATCTTTGATCAAAACATTCCTTCCTTTGAAAATACGCAATTTAATCAGTTCGGGTACGCGGACATTAACGCAGGTTTACAGTGGGAATATCAAAAAACCCAAAAGGGGTTTGATCGTGATGATAACGTTGATATCAAAGCAGGTATTGCAGCCTGGCATCTCAACCAACCCGCACAGAAATATACCAATTACACCAATGAGAAACTACCGATGCGACTAGTAGGTGAAGTTACAGCGAGAATTGATATTAAAGGAACAAAATTGTCGGTACTTCCTGCCGTTGTTTACATGCGACAGGTTTCTTTCAAGGAACTTAATCTGGGTACATTTTTACGTTTACGTTTTAAAAATCCCACGAAAACAACCGGATTTAAACACGAATCGGGTATTTCATTTGGTGGATTTATTCGCCCGGGTGATGCAATTATTCCGCAACTGTTGATTGATATTAACGGCATCAGCGTTGGCTTCGCTTACGATTACAATGTCTCCTCCTACAAATTAGCCACGCGTGGCAATGGAGGTTTAGAATTTTCTCTTCAATGGCATTCGTTACGTGACGCTTTATTCAAACGTATACGCGAATTGGGTAAGGGAAGTAAAAATAACACGAAAGCTACCCCTAAGTAAATTAAGTCGCATATCTAATTTACTCGGCCGGCAACACGCTTACACTCTTGAATTTAGTTCAACACCTTATTTTAATTCTATTACGAATCAAAATTTCTTTCATTTCTAGTTGCATTCGCCTACCTTAAGCCAAAACGAAATTTTGATGTGAATGCTTTCTTTTTTTCAAGAGATTTCTCCCAAAACACCAAAAACATAATCTCAGTTAGTTAAAGAAGCATACAAAAATTACTCCCCGATTTTGTTCCGTATTTTCAACTGCTAAAACGTATCTTTGGTCTTCAATAAAATGCAAGAGAAAGTTCAATATGTAGGTGAACACCTTTGGGCAGGGCAACTGGGAACTTTTTTTATCTCATTATCTTTTGCTTCAGCTTTTGTATCCATTTTTTCATATTACCTCACCCATAAAAACCCGGGAGAAAAAAAATATCGTTTGTATTCCAGGTTGTTTTTTTCCGTCCACGCAGTTTCCATTTTCACAGTCATCGGAACTCTCTTTTTCATGATGATCAATCATTACTTTGAATACGCTTATGCGTGGAAACATACAGATTTGCAACTGGAACCAAGGTATCTCTTTGCCGCATTTTGGGAGGATCAGGAAGGAAGTTTTTTATTGTGGGCATTCTGGCATGCAGTAATTGGTATCGCGCTTATGTTTTCTGCCGGGAAATGGGAAGCGCCCGTAATGCTGACCTTATCACTTGTTCAGGTTTGGCTGTGTACTATGGTGATGGGCATTTATGTTGGCGATCACAACATTGGTACAAATCCGTTTATACTGATGCGCGATCATCCACAATTTTCCAACATCCCATTATTTTCTGCTTCAACCAAACAAAACGGAATTCAGGTAGTGGATTATATTAGTAAGCTTTCCGCAACTGCACGTGGCATGAATCCACTACTTAAAAATTACTGGATGACGATTCATCCGCCAACTTTATTTTTTGGATTTTCATTAACGGTGGTACCATTTTGCTATTCAATTGCAGGATTATTGACAGGCAACCACAAAGAATGGCAAAGAGCTGCATTACCCTGGACCTTTCTTGGCGTTATGATTTTAGGAACAGGGATATTAATGGGCGGCGCATGGGCCTATGAAGCATTAAGCTTCGGAGGATTTTGGGCCTGGGACCCCGTGGAAAATGCATCGTTCGTTCCTTGGCTTACCCTGGTAGGAGCAGCTCACCTAATGCTGGTAAATAATGTTAGAGGTACATCCTATTTCTCGACCTATTTATTTTCTGTCACAACATTTGTACTTGTGTTATACTCCACCTTTCTAACACGCAGTGGCATTTTAGGCGATTCTTCGGTTCATGCGTTCACCGATTTGGGTATGGAACGTTTGCTAATTTACTTCGTTATAATTTTCATACTTTTTCCGGTTACATTACTGCTCGATAACCGAAAAATTTCGTTTTTCAACTTAGCCTATTCGTTTTCGTTGCGTTGGACTTATTTACTATTTTCATTTGCTTCAATTGTTCTTGCCGAAATTTTTGGTGGCCGCTCACTGGTTTATTCCGGCTGGATAGCGTTGACAATAGCATTGGTATTTGTTCAGTACTTTTCATCCTGGGCAAATGATTCAGGTGATGAAGAAAGCGCATGGAGTCGTGAATTCTGGATTTTTATTGGTTCTGTAATCTTATTTATTCTGGCAATTAGCATTTCGGCTGTTACCTCATTTCCCGTAATCAATCGCATTTTCAAAACAAATTTTGTCGTAAAGGACAACGGAATGAATTTATATAATTTATTGGGAATGATATTCGGAATTTTTATTCTTTTGCTAATGGCGTTTTCGCAATTTCTGAAATACAAAAAAACACAGCAGCCAAAATTATTCCGCAAAACAGCATTTTCAATAATTGCCTCACTTAGCGTAACCGCTATTGCCATAGCGTTTTACTTTAGCGAAGAATCCTGGAACCGTTCCAGTTATTTTCAGCGGAGTTCTTTTTTCGTAGCTCCAATTTTTTTACTGTTTTCAGCATATACATTCTTCTCAAATTTTGAATATTTACTACGCATCTTAAATGGAAAAATAAAAAATGCAGGAGCTTCAATTGCTCATGCAGGATTCGCAATGGTTATGATTGGATGTGTCATTTCTAATTCAGGTAAGCAGGTCATTTCACAGAACTCCTCCGGAAAAGATATTTCTGCATTAGGATCGAAATTCAGTAATAACTCAAATATCCTTTTGCAAAAAGGTGATACCTTGAAAATGGGTGACTATTACGTAGCCTACGCAGGAAAGAAAAAAGAAGGAATTAATATTTTATATCAAGTGGATTATTTTGAGAAAAAAGGAAATATTTTTTCACCGGCCTTTACACTTTACCCCCGCGTTCAGCTGAATAAAATGATGGGTAACGCGGCAGAACCCGGAACCCAACATTTTCTTACACGCGATATTTATACAGATGTAACCTATGCTGAACTATCTGAAAATAATTCTGCAAATGAAGGCTGGAGTGATCCTGAAAAAAATGTAATTCACTTGCACGACAGCATCATCACGAATGATTATATCATTATTCTTGACGAGATTAAAACCAGTCTAACGGAAGAACAATATAAAAATCAGGATTCACTGCTGATCATCTCCGCCGTATTTACTGTTAAAGATGAAGAAGGCAATATTCAAGTAATGAAGCCCACTTACATTATTCGAAATTCTGAAGTTTCGCTACAGGAAAGTACAGATGAAAATTTTGGTATTAAACTGGTTCTATCTGACATTGATCCGGACACGGGAACATTTACCGTTATGAGCTCTTCCCTTATTTCGAAGCAAAAAGATTTTATCGTTATGGAAGCCCTTGTTTTTCCGTGGATAAACATTTTGTGGACAGGCTGCGTTATCATGGTTATCGGGATTTTCATTGCGGTTCTTAATCGCATTCAACTATTACGAAGAAACAATAACAATGAAAAGCAATAAACTTTCATCCGTCGTAATGATTGGGACAGGAAATCTTGCTTTTCACCTTTCCGCTGCCCTACGCAAGGCAAAATGTAAATTGGTTCAGGTTGTTGGAACAAACAAAAGTAAAACTGAACAATTTGCAAAGCAAAACGGATTTTCATCTTTCACGCATTCACTCACTGAAATCGATTCAAGCGCAGATGTGTGTTTCATTTGTGTGAACGACGACAAAATTGAAGAAATTTCAAGAAAAATTAAATTACCCGGAAAACTCGTTTTACACTGCTCGGGTACCATTCCGCTAAAAACGCTTTATCCAATTTCAGAAAATTGCGCTGTTCTTTACCCTTTGTATACTTTTTCTACTTCAGATAAAACAGTCGACTTTAAAAAAGTGCCTTTGTTTGTTGAAACTGCAAACCAAAAATCCAAACTGCGATTGATGAACATTGCGAAAAAGTTAAGTTCATCAATTACTCAACTAGACTCCGTTCAACGCGAAAAACTGCATCTTGCCGCCGTTATCAGCGCAAATTTTTCCAATTATTTATTTCAACTCGCATGGGATTATTTACAAAAAGAAAGGGTTCCACATGTAAAGCGTTTAATCCCTTTACTGGAGAAAACTATTGAAAAACTGAATCACAATCAACCTGCCATTTCGCAAACAGGTCCGGCACGAAGAGGAGATGTAAAAACGATACGTAAACATATTTCACTTTTGAAAAATCATTCCGAACAACAAGTAGTTTACCGCTTATTCAGCAAACTTATTCAACAACACTTTCAGCCAAAGCGCATTTAACAAGTTTCACAGCTTAAAAATCGTACCTATCTTTACAAAATGAATTTCAAGGAGGCCTTGAACAACATTTCAACCTTTATTTTTGATCTTGACGGAGTAATCAGTGATGATAAGTTTTATTTTTTTGATGAAAAGCCAATAAAAAGTTTTAATCTCAAAGACGGATACGCCTTACAACTTGCACTTAAAAAAGGTTATCGAATCTGTATCATTTCAGGATCTCACAGCGAAGCGATGAAGAATCGTCTTGAAATTCTTGGTATTTCGCATCTTTTTTTTCATCAGCATGACAAATTACAGTGCTACACGGATTTTGTTTCAACAGAAAAAATAAGTGACGAAGAAATTGTTTACATGGGTGATGATCTGCCGGACTACGAAGTAATGAAACGTGTGGCAGTCCCCGCGTGTCCCAATGATGCCGCCTATGAAATTCGATCCATATGTAAATACGTCTCTCCCAAAAACGGAGGAGAAGGATGTGTACGCGATATTATTGAGCAGGTAATGCGCTGTCAGGGAACTTGGGAAATCGGCGGATGGTAAAAAATTATGAATAAGGAAACATCAACATTTGATTTTTATTCTTTCCTGCGACTCATACGTACAGGAAACCTTCTCATCATTGCAGCTACACAATATCTCATTGGTTATTTTGTAATAAACGGACTTTTATATTATCCCAACCAAAAAATAATCGAAGACTACAAAGCTTACCAGGCAAACTCTCCTTTGGAATTAGGATTGCAACTTTCACATCTTGATTTTTTTCTGCTGGTTCTCTCTACAGTCTTCATTGCAGCAGCCGGTTATATCATCAACGACTATTTCGATGTTCGTACTGATCGGATCAATAAACCATCAAATGTTATCATTGATAAAGGAATAAAACGCAGACTGGCCATGCTGACTCACACGGTTTTTAATATAATCGGAGTTGCATTAGGATTCTATATTGCATGGAAAATCGGAAACTGGAAGTTTGGCCTGATTCATTTACTCATGGCTACTTTGCTCTGGTTTTATTCAACCACCTTTAAAAAAATGTTTCTCGCCGGAAATCTTTTGGTAGCCTTTTTTACGGCAATGGTTCCACTTGTGATTGTTTTGTTTGATGTTTACCTGCTCCAAATTCGTTTGCAAAATCAGTTACTCATTGATCCTGTTTTCAGAGCCTTCATTCAAAATGTAGACTTGGTTTTCTACCTCCGCCTTCCGTTTTACTTTGCTTTTGTTTTTGCCTTATTTGCCTTCCTCACGAATCTCATGCGAGAAATTGTAAAAGACATGGAGGATATGGCAGGCGATATGGAAACTGGAGGAAATACGATGCCCATTACCATTGGCGTAAAATCTGCTAAACGCATCGTGCAGGTTATAAATGTTTTTACAATTTCACTGCTTACTATCGCAGTTATTGGTTTGCTACTCCCCAATCAGGATTTTGTATGGTATAAAACAGGAAAGACCACAAATAGTAATTTGAACCAGGATTTTCTCTCGACGTTTTATGTTTTGATTTTCATTCTTATTCCGCTTATATTATTTTCATTTTCATTCCATAAAAGTAATTCACCGAAAATGTTCAGAAGATCAGGGATGTTACTAAAATGGGTGATGGTAGCAGGAGTTTTGTATTCTTTAGTAATTTGGTATACTTTTACTCAACCAATTCAATAATGTCGAATCGCCATTATAAAATCATTGTTAAGGGAAAAGTTCAAGGCGTTGCCTACCGATTCAACGCGCAGGCACAAGCCACACGATATGATCTGAATGGGTTTGTACGCAACCTTCCCAACGGCGATGTTTACATTGAGGCTGAAGGAGAAGAAGAAAACATTAATAATTTCATTTCCTGGTGTCAGACCGGTCCCCGCCTAGCCGAGGTGACTGAAGTAATCGCAGAAGAGGGCGAACTCAAGATGTTTTCCTCCTTCGAATTAAAGCGCTGATTCCTTTCGTTTCCGTCAATAATCGTAAATTTGCCCTTGAATCTTAAATGATTTTATGACTCCCGAGTACACTGCTCACCCCACTGCTGTTATTGACGAAGGATGCGTCATTGGAAAAGGAACCCGCATTTGGCATTTTTCGCACATCATGGGTAATTGCAGGATCGGAGAGAACTGCAATTTAGGTCAAAATGTTGTTGTTTCATCGGAGGTAATTCTTGGCAACAATGTAAAAGTTCAAAATAATGTTTCCATTTACACAGGTGTTGTTTGTGAAGATGATGTTTTTCTTGGACCATCCATGGTTTTTACAAACGTGATCAATCCTCGAAGTCATATTAATCGGCGCTCACAATTTTTGCGTACACATGTAAAACGTGGTGCAAGTATTGGCGCAAACGCAACAATTGTTTGCGGAAACGACATCGGTGAATTCGCTTTTATTGGCGCGGGAAGTGTGGTAACAAAAACTATTCCTGCTTATGCTTTGGTCGTAGGAAATCCTGCACGCCAAATCGGATGGATGAGCGAATACGGACATCGCCTGAACTTTGATGCAAATGGAATTTCCGTTTGTCCTGAATCCGGCGAACGGTATGAGCTGAGGGACAATGAAGTGGTAAAACTAACATCTCAGCCTTAATTGCGCTATGAATAAAATTAAGTTTGGAGTCATCGGGCAAGGACACATTGGCAAGCGCCATTCGGAAATGATTCGCCGCAATTCATCCTGCGAATTAATTGCCGTTTGCGATGTATTACCAAAAGAATCATTAGGACTTGAAACACTTCAAGAAAAATTTTATTCCTCTGCCGAAGCCATGCTGAATGCCCATCCTGAAATAGATGTCGTCAATATTTGTACTCCCAATGGATTACATGCGACACAATCGCTAATGGCCATTGAAGCCGGAAAACACGTGGTATGCGAAAAACCAATGGCGCTCTCTAAATCGGATTGCGAACAAATGATTTTCAAGGCACTTCAGCATAATCGTCACGTTTTTTGCGTGATGCAAAACCGATATTCGCCACCCAGCGTATGGCTCAAAAAACTGATAGAAGAAAAAACATTAGGAGAAATTTTCATTGTTCAGCTCAATTGCTACTGGAACAGAGATGAGCGTTACTACAAACCCGGAAATTGGAAAGGAACACAAAAAAACGACGGAGGAACACTTTTTACCCAGTTTTCTCACTGGATTGATATTCTTTACTGGGTGTTTGGAGACGTTCAAAATATTCAGGCGAAATTTGCTGACTTCAAACACACTGCGAATACCGATTTTGAGGACAGTGGTCTTGTCACCTTTGATTTTGTAAACGGCGGCATGGGTTGCATAAATTATTCAACTGCTGTTTGGGACAAAAATCTGGAAAGTTCGCTGACTATCGTTGGAAGCAACGGAAGTATTAAGGTTGGGGGACAGTATATGGATCAGGTTGAAATTTGTAACATAAAAAATTACACTATGCCGCAACTGGAAGCAACAAATCCGGCGAACGATTACGGTGCGTATAAAGGATCAGCCAACAATCACGCGATGGTAATTGAGAATGTAGTGCAAACGTTGAAAGGCGAAAAAACCATTACCACAAATGCGCTGGAGGGATTGAAAGTGGTGGATATCATTGAACGTATTTATTCACTTCGCCCGGAAAGTGTTTTGAAAAAACGTTAGAAATCATCAATAATTTTATTCATGAAATTTTCTGTTTACGAATCTTTAATTGAAAAAAAATCGCCGATCGCGGTAATTGGATTGGGTTATGTTGGTCTTCCGATCGCATTAGCCTTTGCAAAAAAAATAAAAGTAATCGGATTTGATATCAACGAAACACGGGTTGAGATGATGAAACGTTCCGAGGACCCGAGTCAGGAATTGTCAGCTGAAGAATTCAAAGGTTCAGATATTTTATTTACTCATCGTTTAGAAGACCTTCGAAAAGCTCGCTTTTTTATTGTGGCCGTTCCGACACCGATTGATGAACATAATCTTCCCGATTTAAAACCATTGCTTGGCGCCACAACTACAGTAGGAAAAGTGCTGAAAAAAGGAGACTACGTTGTATTTGAGAGCACGGTATATCCGGGATGTACCGAAGAAGATTGTATTCCTATCCTGGAGAAAGAAAGCGGTTTGACGTACAAAAAAGATTTCAAAGTCGGCTATTCACCGGAGCGAATCAATCCCGGCGACAAGGAGCACACAATCACCAAGATTTTAAAAGTAGTTTCAGGATGTGACGCAGAAAGCCTGGAAAACATTTCCAAAACCTATGAAATAATTGTTGAGCCGGGAACGCACAAAGCTTCTTCTATCAAAGTAGCGGAAGCCGCAAAAATTATTGAGAACACCCAGCGCGATGTCAACATTGCTTTGATGAATGAACTCTCCATTATTTTTTCCCGTATGGGTATCAATACCTATGATGTTCTTGAAGCTGCAGGCACCAAATGGAATTTTTTAAAATTTTCACCCGGACTTGTTGGCGGACACTGCATCGGTGTTGACCCCTATTACCTGACCTACAAAGCTGAATCGCTTGGCTATCATGCGCGTGTCATTAACAGCGGAAGGTACGTCAATGATTCGATGGGAGGATACATCTCCAAGCACTGCGTAAAAAAAATAATCGCTTCAGGAAAAAATATTTCGAAATCAAAAGTATTGGTGATGGGTGCCACCTTCAAGGAAGATGTGAGTGATATCCGAAATTCGAAAGTTGCAGATATTGTGCGCGAATTGAAAACTTACGGCGTAAAAGTTGATGTAGTTGATCCGCATGCGGATTCTACCGAATTGAAACACGAATATGGATTCGGGCTGAATAAAATGGGAAAAGCCTATGATGGAATTGTTGTTGCTGTGGCGCACAGTGAATACAGAAAACTCGATGAATCATTTTTCAAATCGGCTCTCTCTGTAAAAGGCGTGTTGGTAGACATAAAAGGGCTCTATCGCAATAAAATCAAAAAACTCAACTACTGGAGTTTATAATTTATTCTACCGTTACACTTTTAGCGAGGTTTCGTGGCTGATCAACATTGCATCCTCGCATCACCGCAATGTGATAGGACAACAACTGAAGCGGTATTACAGCGAGTAATGGAACGAGCGACTCATCGGTTTCAGGAATAGAAATAGAGAAGTCTGCAATTCTTTTAGCTTCCTGATCTCCTTCTGTTATTACAGCAATGATTTTACCTTTTCGCGCTTTTACTTCCTGCATATT
>OMJH01000078.1 GCA_900299295.1 Bacteroidota bacterium | reverse complement strand
TGCTTCATTTGACGAAACATCTTTTTTTCTCGACGCAGCCATCACGTACAGTGGAATAGAAAGAATTTCAATTCCTAAAAACAACATCACCATGTTCATGAAAGAAACCATCATAATGGCGCCGGCGAGTGTAAAGCAAACCAAGGCAAAATGATCAGATAAAGAAGTCTCCTCTTCAAAATAATTATTGGCGATGATAAACCAAAAAAATGCAGTTGCCAAAATAACACCGCTAAAAGAAAGTTCCAGCGATTTGAACTGAAGCATTCCTCCGAATTGTGTAATGTTTATTGGGTGATTCCATTCATAGAAATTAGCGCAATAGGCTACTAAAATTCCTAACGGAACAAGGTAAGCAAGCACTTTGCGAAACTTAAAAATTTCAGCCATAAGTGCCATAATCCCTAATCCGCTTATCGTAAACAATGCTATCATAATTTCAATTATCGCGTCAGCGATACAATTTTATTTTCCAATTGATTTTAATAGTTCTGCAACTGCCGGACCTGCCAAATCATTAACAGGTTTCGGATATACACCCAATACAATGATTACGGCGCAAACAATCAACAAGACCCAGTAATCAGTGGTCGCAAGTTTTGAAAAGCCGGCGGTAACAGCGTTTGTTTCACCTAACATAATCCGCTGATAGGAACGCAGCATGTAAACAGCGCCAAGAATTACAGTAAGACCCGCAAACGCGGCGGTGATTTTTCCGTATGAGAAAATTCCTGCCATCAATAAAAATTCACCAACAAATCCGTTTGTCAAGGGTAAAGCTACCGAACCGAGTAAAATAATAAGAAACAATACGGCAAATCCGGGATTCACATTTCGAATTCCGCCTAACTCTTCGATTTTTCGAGTTCCTGTTTGACATATTAAAATATCGGCGATCAAAAACAATCCAACGACGTTGATTCCATGACTTAACATCTGAACAATTGCCCCCTGTAATCCTTGCTGATTCATTGCTAGTATCCCGGCGCTTATTAAGCCAACGTGAGCGATAGACGAATACGCAATTAATCGCTTGTAATCTTTTTGCATGATGGCTATTACACTTGCATAAATAATTCCAATCACACTCAAACCGATGGCTAAGGGAGCCCATTGTTCAACAGCTTTAGGTACCACCGGAATCAACCAGCGAATGACACCAAAGGTTCCCATTTTCAGCATGATTCCGGACAACAACATCGTACCTTGCGTTGGTGCTGTAACATACGTATCAGGCTGCCAGGTGTGTAATGGAAATACCGGGATCTTAATGGCAAATGCGAGAAAAATAAACCAAAACACTACACTTTGTTTTTCAGGAAGTAAAGATCTTCCCGCAGAATAAAGATCATTCATTGCCCAGGATTTAGGCATTCCGCTGGTTCCTGTAGCAGTGTATAAATAAATCAACGCTATCAGCATAAACAAACTTCCGAATAATGTATAAACGAAAAATTTAAAAGTAATTTTTGCGCGATTATCACCTCCCCACAATAAACAAATGAAATAAATCGGTATGAGCGCCAATTCCCAGAAGATGTAAAACAAAAATCCATCTCGCGCTACAAATACACCCACCAGTGCCATTTGCATTAACAGCATGAGTGAGTACAGCGAATTCGGTCGTGAATAATCGCTGGAAAATGAGGATAAAATAATTAGCGGAAATAAAACCGTAGTCAGTAAAACAAGTAAGATCGATATCCCATCCAAACCAACAGAAAACTTTGCGCCGATACTGGAAATCCAGGTACAATCCAAGGAGAGTAATGAAGAGGAAGGATTTTGCAAATACTGAGCAAGTACAAAAACAGAAAGGGCAAGTTCTGCAATACTGAAAAAAAGCGCTGTATTTCTTGCAACTTTGCCGCGCAAAAACAGCACAACTATCGCTGCAAGAATCGGAAAAATAATGAGTAAACCTGTTAGCATAATTTTTATCTCAGTACTCCGAAAAATAAAATCAGAATTATTCCGATTACCATTCCGAAGATGTAAAATCCAATGTTACCGGTTTGTAAACGACGAACCTGCGACCCTGACCATGTCACAACAGTACCAACACCGTTCACCATTTCACCAATGATTTTTTCATCTACCCAACGTAAGCCGGCCGACAAGGCGTCAATGGGTTTTTTGAATACACTATCATAAAGTTCATCAACTCGATATTTTTGCGCGATGAGCTTTTGCCATGGTCGAAGCTTTTCTTCATTTTCAGCGGGAAGAACGCTGTTCACAACAAACATCTGACGGGTAAAATAATATGCAGCAAAAAATGCCGCTACGGTTAATGCCATGATGACCCATTCCGTTTCGTGTGATGGAAGCTGAGCAATGTTTCGACGCATTACAGGCGAAAGCCACCCATTCAGCCAATGATGTCCACCGAATAATTCAGGAATTCCTAATAATCCACCCAAGACAGTAAGTACGCATAAAACAATTAAAGGGAAAGTCATGGATTTAGGAGACTCGTGCAAATGTTCAAGCTGATGAGTCGTTCCGCGAAAATCCCCGTGAAAGGTTAAGAAATACATGCGGAACATATAATATGTTGTAAAAACACTTCCGAGTACGGCAAGTACCCACATTGTTGGACTATAGGCATAAACATGAGCAAGAATTTCGTCTTTGGAGAAAAAGCCCGAGAGCAAAGGAAATCCTGAAATTGCGAGCGTGGCGATGAGCATGGTTAAATGTGTAATCGGAAGGTGTTTTTTAAGTCCACCCATTTTACGCATATCTTGTTCGTGATGCATCGCGTGAATCACACTGCCTGCGCCCAGGAATAATAAAGCTTTGAAAAATGCGTGCGTGGTAACATGAAAAATACCTGAGGTATATGCACCAACACCAAGTCCGAGGAACATATATCCTAATTGAGAAACGGTAGAATACGCCAATACTTTTTTAATGTCATTTTGAAGAAAGCCAATAGTAGCAGCCAGTAAGGCCGTAGCTAATCCAACGACTGCGATAACTGAAGAGGTTGTGGGACTTGATGCAAAAATCAGATTCGAACGCACTACCATATAAATACCGGCTGTAACCATTGTAGCTGCATGAATCAAAGCAGACACGGGAGTTGGCCCCGCCATTGCATCCGGTAACCAGGTGTACAACGGAATTTGCGCTGATTTTCCCATCGCACCTATAAATAACAACAAACCAATAGCAGTAATTGTACCCTGTGATTTTCCGGAGAGTCCGTTAAATACGCCATCAAAAGTAACTGTACTCGTAGTCAAAAAAATCAGAATGATACCAAGTATGAAGGCCAAATCACCGACGCGGTTCATGATAAAGGCTTTGTTTGCTGCCTTATTGTATTCATTGTTTTTGAACCAGAATCCGATCAGTAGATAAGAACAGAGTCCGACGCCTTCCCACCCGACGAACATGATGAGATAGTTGTTACCCATCACCAATAACAACATGAAGAAAATAAACAGATTCAGATAAGCAAAGAAGCGGTAAAAACCTTCGTCTTCCTTCATGTATCCGGTAGAATAAACATGAATGAGAAAACCAATTCCGGTAATGATAAGAAGGAAAAGACAAGAAAGCGGATCGATGAGAAATTCAAACGGGATATTCAGGGTTCCGGCAGTAATCCAGTCAAACGCTTTAACTGTTGCCGATTTTTGCGCTGCATTTAAGATTTCGGTAAATACAAGAACAGAAAGAATAAAGGAAAAAAATACGGCAGCGGAAGCAATGAAACCGGATGCAGTTTTCGAAAGCTTCTTTCCGAACAACCCATTCACCATCCAACCCAGTAGCGGGAACAACGGAATCAATGCGGCGAATTTTATCATACTGCTGGTCTGTTAATTTTTTAAATTACTCATGACGTTAATGTCAATCGATTTTACATTTCGGTAAATCATGGTAATGATGGCAAGACCTACTGCTACCTCAGCGGCTGCAACTGCCATGATAAAAAACACAAATACCTGTCCGCGACCATCACCATAGTAAGTTGAAAAGGCAACCAGCAAAAGATTAACCGCGTTCAGCATTAACTCAATGCACATGAATAGAATGATGGAGTTACGACGGAACATTACACCAAATACACCAATCGTAAAAAGAATAGCACTCAGGTATATGTAATTATCCACCGGAACAAACTGAAGTATGGCTAACAAATGCATCATGACCTAATTTCTTTTTTACCCAACATTACTGCACCCACCATGGCACCAAGTAATAACAGAGATGAAATTTCAAATGGTAAAAGATATTCGTTAAACAATACTTTTCCGAGATTTTCTACCAGACCAATGTCGGTAGTTCCATCTTTTAAAACAGGTAATGAAGCTCCTTTTAAAGCAGCGACCAAAGTAACAAGCAATGCGCCAAATCCAACAACGGCTGAGGCACGCAGAACATTATTTTTCATTGGTTCAGTTTCGTGATTAAGATTCAAAAGCATAATGACAAACAGGAACAGAACCATAATGGCTCCTGCGTAAACAACAATATGAACCACGGCAAGAAATTGCGCATTCAGCAAAATATAATGTCCGGCGATAGCAAAAAAAGTAAGCACCAGATACAACACGCTATGTATTGGATTGCGGGAAAACACAACCATTAACGCACACATCACCGCCAGAAAAGATAGAAACCAGAAAACGTATTCGGTGATGTGTAATTTCAATAGAAACATAAGCGGGGCAAAAATATCAATTAATGTTTTTCTTTCAATTGTTTATTTTCGAACAATGTGTTGTGTTTTAATCCGGGAACTTTTTTGAATTCAGCCACCTCAGCAGTCTGACGCGTGCTTACATCAATCTTGCCGGTATTATCTTTTGATTCTACCAACTTATCCTTTCCGTACACAAAATCCCCACGCTCATATTCAGCATCCACGATGCGATCGGTAAGGAAAATTGCTTCTTTCGGGCAGGCTTCCTCACAAAGTCCGCAAAAAATGCAACGCAGCATATTAATTTCATAAATGCGTGCATATTTTTCTTCGCGATACAAGTGTTCTTCGCCTTTTTTTCGCTCAGCAGATTCCATGGTGATTGCTTCTGCAGGGCAAGCAACCGCACACAATCCACAAGCCGTACAACGCTCAGCACCTTTTTCATCGCGCTTCAACACATGCTGACCACGATACACCGGAGCGCGCGGACGTTCTTTCTCCGGAAAATCAATCGTTACTTTTTTCTTAAAAAGATGACTCATGGTAATCGACATGCCTTTCAGGATGGCAGGGAGATAAAGTCGCTCTGAGAGACTTTGCTCCTTGTTGCTAACCATTTTAGATCGATTCGTCAATTGCATAGTAACGAGATTTAGTCGATGAAATATTTTACAAGTGAAACAATGAAAATATTGAGAATTGAAAGTGGAATAAGCACTTTCCATCCCAGATTCATGAGTTGATCGTAGCGGAAGCGCGGCAGTGTCCAGCGTATCCACATAAACACAGAAATAAAAATACAGATTTTGATAAAGTATACTGCGAAACCGATGGCAGCAATTGCCCAGTGTCCTTCAACAAGACCTAAGGCAGTGTAAACTTCTTTTGCGTACGGGAAATTATATCCACCAAAAAATAATCCGGCCATTACCGCAGAGGAAATAAACATATTGATGTATTCCGCGAATAAATAAAAACCAAGCTTCATTGA
>OMJH01000077.1 GCA_900299295.1 Bacteroidota bacterium | reverse complement strand
CACCTGTTATTTTCTTCACCTCAGCCTCAAACTCGCGGGCCTTCCAAATATTATTACGATTTGCTTCATGATTATAACGGAATAAAATTCCGGTATTCATCACATCTTCTACTTCTTTTCGCTCCTCTTTTCCAAATAGTTCTGTTCCGGCCATTGTTTTATTTTTTATTGCTTAAATATACTACGATAAAACATTTGGTTGTTCAGTAAGTTAAATAATTTACAACAACTTAGTTTGGGAAAAAATAATAAGAAGGATCGTCATAAAAGTACCCAAAATTGACGGAGGTAAGAATATCTTTTTCAAAGTACAAATCCATTAAAGCCTCATCAAAACTTATACGCGTCTCGCCCCATTCATGATTTTCAGTTTCAGAAACTTCATATCCGTTTTGTTGAAAAAGGGCTTTTATTTCATCAACCGAAAGTGTAAATAACTTTTTTCCCCATAAAACAACTTCTTTAGAGTCAACTTCGATGCAGGTTAATTTCAGTCCGGATTGTTTGTTGAAAAATAAAGAAAGTCCTAAATTCCAATAATGATATACTTCGGAGTCAGAATTCAAAATATCATCCTTTAACTGTTCTCTCTCTTCAGGATCTCCCAAAACACTTAGTGCATGAGCTATTTCACTTCCAAAAGAAAGAATATTTAACCCTTTTAAAGGAATTATTTCCAGTTTTGAAAAACTTTTAGGTGATTTACTCACGGCTTGAAATTAACCAATTCATTAAAATTGTTGATATAAAATCGATTTATTAACCAAAGGTGAAAAAAATAAATATTTTTTTTTGGCAAAAGGAAAAGGTAAATGTATATTTGCACCCCTGAAACAACTCCGTTCTTTAAGGAAATGAAAAATTTGAGGAAAGATTCCTCTCGATCCAATCGACATTTTAAGTAAAGTCACGATTCCGTAGCTCAGCCGGTAGAGCATTACACTTTTAATGTAAGGGTCCCGGGTTCGAGCCCCGGCGGGATCACTTTTCATGGCGTTGTTTATCCCCGTAATAAATGTTACGGGGATTTTTTTTTAATCCGATGTAATTCTATTGTTATTCCCACCGAAATTACTGATGACTATAAAATAATTACCAGACTAATTCTTTCTTTCAAATTCGAGTAATTTTGAAAATGGGCAATAAATAAATTCTGCTTACCTTTTCATTGAAATTTAACTACTGAATGTTTTTCATTTTCTCTAAAATACTTGCTTTTATCACCTCGCCACTAATATGGACAATTACTTTATTGATTATTTCGTGGTTTACAAAAAAGGAAAAAACTAAAAAAATTATTTTTTGGACAAGCATTGCTGTATTTTATTTGTTTTCAAACATGTTCATTGCTACTGAATTCATGCGATTTTTAGAATATCGTTATGAAAAAGAAAGTTACGTTCCTGAAAAAAATAACAAATTCGATTATGCTATTGTATTAGGCGGAATGTCATGGTATAACGAGAATATCGAAAAACCACAATTTCAGAGGTCTGCAGATCGATTATTTCAAACCTTATGGCTTCTTAAACAAAATAAAATTGAAAAAATTATTTTTACAGGTGGAAGCGGAAGTATATCTTATGCCAATCATAAAGAAGGTGTTTATCTTAAAAAATGGCTTCAACAAATCGGAATTCAGGATACATGCTTGATTTTTGAAACCGAAAGTAAAAACACCTATGAAAATGCGGTTTTTACAAAATCAATTCTTAACCATCTGGATTATAAAAATAAAAAAATTCTACTCGTTAGCTCAGCTTTCCACCTTAAGCGCGCCATTGCCTGTTTCAAAAAGGCAGGAATAAAAAACCTGGTTCCCTATGTTACTGATGGCTATGCCGGAGAACGAAAATTCGAATGGGATCATTGTTTTATACCAACAGTTGATGCTTGGCAACTTTGGCAATTAATATTTCACGAATATTTCGGATGGATAACCTATAAGATAATGGGTTACTGTTAATCACTTTAATCAATCATTTAATTTGATTTTACAGTTTACCGAAAACCAAATAGATTAAAAAACTTGGTTATATTTGAACAAATCAAAATGAAATAGCATGTCAATTTGGAGAAAAAAATCGCTTGACGATTTATTAAAACAAGCTGAAGGGAGTACGCTCAAAAGAACTTTAGGTTCACGAAGTCTGATTGCGCTTGGTGTGGGAGCCATTATCGGCGCCGGACTTTTTGTTCGTACAGCAGCCGCTGCAGGTCAAGCAGCCGGACCGGGAGTTACACTTTCATTTATTGTTGCAGCCATCGGATGCGCTTTCGCCGGACTGTGTTACGCTGAATTTGCTGCAATGATTCCAATTTCCGGCAGTGCCTATGCCTACTCGTTTGTTACCATGGGTGAAATCGTTGCTTGGATAATTGGCTGGTCATTAATGATGGAATACGCCTTAGGCGCAGCTACCGTTTCAATCGCCTGGAGCGAGTATCTCAATAAATTATTTGATAATCGTATTCCCTATGAATGGTGCCATTCCCCATTTGAAAGTTTTACGGACAGTTTAGGCGTTCTTCACAAAGGAATTGTAAACGGACCTGCACTTATCATTTTATTTCTGCTAACATTATTACTGATTAAAGGATCAAAAGAAAGTGCAATCGTAAATACGCTGATTGTATTTATTAAAGTAGCTATTGTTCTTTTATTCATCTTCATCGGATGGCAGTTCATCAAGCCTGAAAACCATACGCCCTACTTAATACCTTCAGGAACTGCCCCTGTTTTGGATTCTGCCGGAAAACAATTGGTAAACTATGACGGATTTTTTAAACACGGCTGGGGAGGGGTTTTGGGGGGCGCAGCAATCGTGTTTTTTGCCTTTATTGGATTTGACGCAGTAAGCACAGCTGCCCAAGAAGCAAAAAATCCTAAACGCGATATGCCGATTGGAATTTTAGGTTCATTGGTTGTGTGTACTATTTTATATATTTTATTTGGACATGTGTTAACAGGCGTGGCCAACTGGAAAGATTTTGTTGACCCGGAAAAAGGACGTGAAGCTTCAGTCGCATACGCAATCTCGACGTACATGACGGGTTACAGTTGGCTTTCCACAGCTGTTACAGTTGCAATTCTAGCAGGATTTTCTTCCGTGATATTAGTTATGCTGATGGGTCAAAGCAGGGTATTTTACTCAATGAGTCAAGACGGTCTTATTCCAAAAGCCTTCGGCGATTTGCATCCGAAATTCCATACTCCCTATAAAGCAAATTGGATACTGTTTGTTTTTGTTGGGGCGTTCGCTGCATTTGTTCCGGGAAGCATTGCCGGCGATCTTACCTCATTCGGAACATTGTTCGCTTTCGTTCTTGTAAGTGCAGGCATTATGATAATGCGTAAAACCAATCCGGAAATAGCTCGTCCATTTAAAACTCCTCTTGTTCCTTTAGTTCCGATTTTAGGTGTTTTAGTTTGCTCTGCAATGATAATTGCTTTGGATTTATTCACGCTAAAAGCCGCAGGAATTTGGATGATTTTAGGTTTAATTATTTATTTTTCTTATGGAAGAAAAAACTCTCACCTCCATAAACCTTAAATAAACTAGATTTGATTCGTTGGAAAATCAACAGGTAAAACGAACTTTAGGGTTATTTGACACCACGATGTTGGTGGCCGGTTCTATGATTGGCTCCGGAATTTTTATTGTAAGTTCGGAAATGTCTCGCACTGTTGCCAGTGCCGGTTGGCTGTTAATTTGTTGGTTAATCACAGGAGTAATCACCATTTTCGCTGCACTTTCCTACGGCGAACTAGCCGGAATGATGCCAAATGTCGGCGGTCAATACGTTTATATAAAAAGAGCTTATAATAAATTCACCGCCTTTTTATACGGCTGGACAGTATTTACTGTCATCCAAACCGGAGTAATTGCGGCTGTTGCAGTAGCATTCGCAAAATATTCAAGCCTTGTTTTTCCTCTCTATGTAAATGTTACAAATTCTGTTGATGGAACCGTGCAACAAATACCCTTATTTGGTGAAGACCACATCTTATTTTCGATTGGATTCTGGAAAGTTAATTACGCTCAATTGTTGGCCGTTGGTATGATTACGATTCAAACATGGATTAATACAAGAGGAATACAAAGTGGCAAATTTATTCAACGCATTTTTACCTCGGCGAAATTGATTGCCTTATTCGGACTTATTGTAATCGGAATCTATTACGGATGGGGAAGCGGAACATTTAATTTAAATTTTACTAACACTTTTCAAGACGTAACACAAACAAATTTTATTTATAATTCATCAGGTAAAATTACAGGAACAGAATCAATTCCGCTTTCTGGTGGTTTATTATGGGGGGCCATTGGAGCAGCGCTAATCGGTTCTTTATTTTCGTCCGACGCATGGAATAACGTTACATTCATTGCAGCTGAAATAAAACAACCCCAACGAAATATTCCAATGGGGTTATTTTTCGGTACTTGCATTGTTACCGCACTTTATGTTCTTGCAAATATTGCCTATTTATGTTTACTTCCCTTAAAAGGGATTTATGGCGGTGAAAACACAATTGCCCTCGGAATCCAATTCGCAGAAAAAGAACGTGTAGGTGCCGCTGCTATGATGTCAATATTCGGCACAACTGCTCAAATCCTTATGGCAATTTTAATTATGGTTTCTACCTTCGGCTGCAACAACGGATTAATTCTGGCCGGTTCAAGATTATTTCAGTCCATGGCGCAAGATGGGCTGTTTTTTAAAAGAGCAGGATTATTAAACGAAAAAGCTGTTCCTGCCAATTCCTTAATAATTCAGGCGATTTGGGCAGGTATTCTTTGCTTAACCGGTTCCTATGGAGATTTATTAGGTTACGCCACCTTTGCCTCACTGATTTTTTACATGATAACAATTGCGGGCATTTTTATTCTGCGCAGAAAGGAACCTGACACTCCCCGTCCCTATAAAGCGTTTGGATATCCGATTATTCCTGCATTGTATATTATCATCACCTTGGCTATCTGTTTGGATTTGCTTTATTTTAAGCCCGGACCAACTTTCATTGGACTAGGGATAGTTGCGCTGGGAATCCCGGTTTACTTTATTTCAGAAAAAATTAAAACTTGATTCGTGTGAATCTGTTTGCCTTTCTTAAAAAATATTTCAGTTTTAACAGGAAGGAAAGAAATGGATTGATTGTCCTCTCAACACTTATCATTATTCTAATCATAACTGCTTACTTTATAAAAAACAAGTCTGAAAAATTTGTAATCGAAGCAAAGCCAATCGTTTTTCAATCGGAGGCGAATTCCTCGAATAAAAATTATCAAAACAGAAAAAATAGCATCTCAAATTCAAACCAATTATTTGTATTTGATCCAAACGATGTTTCTGAAGAACAAGCTATTTCGTTAGGAATAAGCAAAAAGACAGCGAAAGTTTTAGTTCGATATCGTGAAAAGGGCGGCAGTTTCAAAACCAAAGAGGATTTCAAAAAAATTTATGGTATCTCGGAAAAAATTTACACAACACTAGAACCTTATATTCTTATTAAATCAACATTTACATCACAGGTAAATAATTCAACGAATAAGGCTCAAAATCCGGAACAAAATTTTGCAGCAATATTTGACTTAAATGCAGCAGACTCCTCTCAGTTAATTTCATTAAAAGGAATTGGCCCAACCATTAGTAAGCGCATACTCCGTTATCGTAATTCGCTTGGGGGGTTTCATTCCGTTGAACAGTTGAAAGAAGTTTATGGTATCAACGACACCTTCCTCGTTCAATTGCAAACCCAATTAAAATTGAATCCTGAATTGATTAAAAAAATAAATCTTAATACTGTTGAAACAGAAGAGTTGCGTCAACACCCTTACTTCAAATTTATCATTGCTCAGAGTATTGTAAATTACCGTAAACAGCACGGAAAATTTTCGGGAATTAACGATCTAAAAAAAATCGGAAGTATCAGTGATGAATTAATGAAAAAAATTTCACCTTACTGCACTTTCTGAGCGAATCCCTAACCATAAATTGAAGTATCTTCGTACTAAATTTTAAGGATGTCAGAATTTTTGAAATCTAAATTAAACGACGCCATTCGATTGAAGCAACAGCTTCTGTTGAATGAAACATTACTATCAACAGTAAATCAAATATCCAATGCAATTGTTGAATGCTACAGTAACGGAGGTAAAGTTTTTTTCTGCGGAAACGGTGGAAGCGCAGCTGATGCGCAACACCTTGCAGCAGAGTTAAGCGGACGCTTTTACTACGATCGTCCTCCGCTTTTTGCTGAGGCGCTACATGTAAATACCTCTTATATTACAGCTGTTGCCAACGACTACTCTTACGAAGAAATTTATAGTCGATATGTTGCCGGTTCCGGAAAAAAAGGCGATGTTTTAATTGGAATAAGCACAAGCGGTAATTCATTAAATGTTGTAAAAGCTTTACAAAAAGGCAACGATCTGGAAATGATTACTGTTGGATTAACAGGAGAAACCGGAGGAAAAATGAAAGAACACTGTCGTTTTCTGGTAAACATTCCCAGCAAAGATACTCCTCGTATTCAGGAATGTCATATGTTATTGGGCCATTCCATTTGCGAACAGGTTGAACAAATACTTTTTCCGCGAAAAAAATAAATGCAGGTAAAAGAAGCAATCATTCTTGCGGGCGGACTTGGCACACGATTGCAATCGACAGTACCTGATCTTCCGAAACCTCTCGCACCTGTTGCAGGAAAACCATTTCTTGAATACCTGTTAAAGTATCTCAATCATTATGGTTTTACAAAGGTCATTTTATCTGTTGGTTATATGGCTGATATGATTAAAAACCACTTTGGTGATTCCTATCAAAATTTAAAAATTAAATATGCAGAAGAAAAAACAAAACTTGGTACAGGGGGTGCAATAAAGTTTGCATTACACCAATGTGAATCCGATCATGTATTAATTTTGAACGGAGATTCTTTTTTTGATATTAACCTTCAAGATTTTTATTTCTTCCATTCTCATTATTCAGGAATGTTTTCAATAGCCACACGATGGGTAGATAATTCGTCACGGTACGGCACAATTGAAAGCATAGAAGATGAAATCGTTTCTTTCCGTGAAAAGACATGCGTAAATATACCCGGGCTCATCAATTGCGGAGTTTACATCGTTGACCACCACTTTTTTTTGGACAACTGTCCTTCATCCGATTCATTTTCCTTGGAAACAGAATTCCTGAATAAACATATTTATGATTTTGGTTTTTTCGCATACACTGAAAATGGTTATTTTATCGACATAGGTATTCCTGAAGATTACGACCGCGCTCAACATGAATTTGAAAGATTTAAATATCAATAAAACCTGGACACTTTTTCTTGACCGTGATGGAGTAATCAACCGTTTGCGAGAAAACGATTATGTAAAAAACTGGAATGAATTTGAATTTATTCCGGGAGTAAAGGAAAGCATTGCAGGATTATCTAAAATTTTTGGCAGAATTGTTGTCGTAACAAATCAACAGGGAATCGGAAAGGGGTTGTATACAGCGCAAGATCTTAATCAAATCCATTCGAAAATGATTTCAGCAATTGAAGACGCCGGCGGAAAAATTGATCGGATTTATTTTGCACCCGCTTTGGAAATTGAAAACAGTCCATTAAGAAAGCCAAATACCGGAATGGCTGAGCTCGCAGTTTCAGATTTTCCGGATATCCAACTTAATAAATCTATAATTGTCGGAGATTCAGTAACAGATATGATTTTTGGAAAAAGAGCGGGAATGAAAACGGTATTTGTAGGAAATAAAAATGTTAATGAAAACGAAATGAAAATGATAGAATATCGGGTTCTTGATTTGTTTGATTTCTGGACTACATTAATAAGTCAATAATATTAATCACGATGCAGCGAATACTGAATAAAAGAAAATTAAACCGCCAGACGTATCTTTGCCTTATATTATTCATTAACTAAGGAACCATGAAAAAAACTCTTTTTATTGTTTTTTCGATAACTGCTTTATCCTTTCTAGCACAAAACTATTTAAACCTTACAGATTCTGAAGGAAAAAAGCAGGGCTTATGGATTAAGCGAGACCAAAACGATTTTATTCAATATATCGGAAATTTTAAGAACGATACTCCCGTAGGGGAATTTCGATATTACTACCCTTACAAAGACACCTTTATTAGAAGCGTTATCAATTTCATTCCCAATTCAAATGTGGCTTGGTGTCGGAATTACCACCTGAATAAACAAATTTTATCCGAAGGAAAATTTGTCAATCAAAAAAAAGACAGCATCTGGACATTTCTGAGCATCGACGGAATCACCGTTTGTAAAGAATTTTACTCAGATGATAAAAGAAATGGAATGTCGGTTAATTTTTATCCCAGCGGAAAGATTTTCAGCGAAACCATTTATAAAGACGATAAAAAAAACGGCGCATTCAAGGAATATTACGAAGATGGTAAAATAAAAACAGAGGGTTTATATGCAGATGGTGAAAAAGATGGAAAATTTGTTTACCTTTTTCCTAATGGAATTGTTGCAGCGCAAGGAATTTATCGGCAGGGTAAAAAGCATCTTGTATGGACTTACAATACCTCATCGAATAAGGCTGAACCCCGCGAAGTTTACAACATGGGAACTTTACTTGAAGGAAAAGCGGCGGATGATTTTCTGCTGAACGTTAAAAAACAAAACGAGACAAAAAAAACCAACGAAAAAAATATGCCTAAAGGTAACGGCACTCAAAAGAAATCTAAAGTACCGTCACAAAAAAATTAATTCGTTAACGTGAGTAAAAAAGGAAAAGTTCTTGTAGCCATGAGCGGTGGAATAGACAGTTCCGTAACTGCTATGTTACTACATGAACAAGGGTACGAAGTAGTTGGTATCACCATGAAAACATGGGATTATGCCGGTTCAGGTACCACAAAAAAAGAAACAGGATGTTGTTCCTTAGATTCCATCAATGACGCTCGCCAAATGTCTGTCCATTTCGGATTTCCACATTACATTTTAGATATACGGTCAGAATTTGGTGATGTTATTATTGACAATTTTGTCGATGAATATATCGCAGGAAGAACTCCAAACCCGTGTGTACTTTGCAACACACACATTAAATGGGAAGCTTTGTTGAAACGTGCAGACATGCTCGATTGCGAATTCATCGCTACCGGACATTATGCTAACATTCGAAACGAAAACAATCGATACCTGATTTCAAAAGGGAAAGATTTAAACAAAGACCAAAGTTATGTTTTGTGGGGTTTGAAGCAATCTTCAATTGCACGAACTATGTTGCCATTAGGAGACTTCACCAAACCAGAAATTCGTAGAATGGCTGATGAGGCAGGGTTTTCTGAGCTGGCTAAAAAACCGGAGAGTTATGAAATTTGTTTTGTTCCCGATAATGACTATCGTTCATTTTTGAAACACCGCGTCCCGGGTCTTGAACAAAAAGTTGATGGTGGAAACTTTGTTATGAAAAACGGAAAAGTTGTAGGTAAGCACAGAGGGTATCCATTCTACACCATCGGACAACGTAAAGGACTTGAAATTGCGTTGGGGGATCCCGTTTTTGTTACGGAGATTATTCCCGAAACAAATACTGTGGTGCTGGGCTCAAAAGATGACCTTGAGGAGCAGCGGATGTTGGTTCGTGATGCAAATTTGATTAAATACGGAAATTTACCTGAGGATTTTACTGCTACAACAAAAATCCGCTATAAAGATGCCGGAACACCGGCAACTATTAATTCTGAAGGTAGTTTACTGGAGTTTGTATTTCATCAAAAAGTTTCAGGGATTGCACCCGGACAATCTGCCGTTTTTTATGAAGGGAACGACGTAGTTGGGGGTGGCTTTATAGCACGAAAAAATTATCCTCAGACAAATTGAAGATCGTATAACTTCTTAAAAGCACCATTGGCTTTTACTAATTCTTCCAATGTACCCTGTTCCTTTATTTTACCTTGTTCAAGAACAATAATACGCTGAGCTCGTTGTATTGTTGACAATCGATGGGCAACGATAATTGATGTCCTGCCTTTTGTTACTTCCTCAGTAGCTCGTTGAATGAGAATTTCTGTTTCGGTATCAATGTTCGAAGTGGCTTCGTCTAAAATCAAAACTGCCGGTTGATTGATGAAAGCCCGCAAAAATGAAATTATTTGTCGCTGACCAGCCGAAAGTGTAACCCCACGTTCACCTGCATTGTATTTTAAACCCCCGGGTAATTGTTGTATAAAATTACCTGCCCCGATTTTGTGTGCAGCGTTTAAAATCCGTTCATCAGTAATAGTTTCATCAAACAAGGAAATGTTTCGCTCCAGATTTTCGGAAAACAAAAAAACGTCCTGCAAAACAACACCTACTCTTTTGCGAAGCGATGGTAAATCATATTCACGGATATTTATTCCGTCCAGTAAAATCTCACCCCGTTGAAAATCATAATACCTTCCCAGCAAATTAATAATGGTAGATTTACCTGCACCGGTTGCCCCTACCACCGCCATGCATTCACCGGGTTGCACCAAAAAAGAGATGTCATTCAAAATCCAATTTTCGTCCTGATAGGCAAACCAGACATTTTTAAATTCAATTTTACCTTTTAATGCATCTGCGTTTATTTTTCCTTGCTCAGTGATAATTTCATGTGTATCCAATACTTTAAACACACGCTGGGAAGCCACCATTCCCATTTGTAAGGTATTAATTCGATCTGCCAGCATTCGAATTGGACGAAAAAACATGTTAATAATCATGATAAAAAAAACAATAGTACCCGGATAAACTTTTTCCCCTGTAACCCCAATCCAAATGATAAGTCCAATTGAAACACTGGATAAAATTTCAATTACAGGAAAAAAAACCGAGTAATACCATATACTTTGGATATTGGCTTTTTTGTGCGCTTCATTGATACTAGTAAATTTTTTAAGTTCTGCCTCTTCTCGTGTGAAAATCTGAACAACCTTCATGCCGCTGATGTGCTCCTGAACAAAAGTATTTAGCGCCGATACAGCATTGCGTACCGCATCAAATGTTTTTTTTACACCGCGCTGAAAAATTCGAGTTGCAATAAACAGAATAGGTACAGTGGTCATTGCAATCATAGTAAGTTTCCAATTCACCACCAACATTGCAATAAAAAAAACAAATAAGGACAGAATATCACCGAAAATAATGATGAAACCTTCAGAAAATACTTCGCCTAAGCTCTCAATATCAGAAACAGATCGTGTTACCAAAGTGCCTACAGGTGTGGTGTCATAATAAGAATTACGCATTTTTAATAAATGACGGAATACCTGTATCCTTAAATCCCGAACAATGCTGGTACCTAAAAATCCGGCATTAAGCATATTCATCATCTGCAACATCGCTTCCATTAATACGATTCCCGCCAGAAGCAAAACCATCATTTGTAAAAAATTCAAATCGTTTGTTTGAATAAAATTATTCAGTGTATGCTGAATCAAAAGTGGACGGGAAATACTAAGTGCTGAAATGAATATGACAAGCGCAATCCCTATGAAAAAACGAAATCGATAGGGTTTAACATAGGAAAAGATACGTTTAATAACAGAAATTTCGATTTTTCGTTCACTCTTTTTATTTGATTCTACCTTTGAATTCATCCGTGCACGAAGATAACATTCATCAAGTCATACCCATCAATTATTTTAAGAAAGAAATTGTGATTCTTCAACCGGTATTTAATATTGTGTCAGGATATTCAATTTTAACCAAAAATAAGCCATGTGCCGGAGCACTCACTCCCGCGCTTTCCCTATTCCGTTGTGCAATGATGTGATAAATATCCTCCGGCTTCATTTTTTCTTTGCCGATTTCAACTAAGGTTCCTGTAATGGCACGAACCATATTTCGAATAAAACGATTTGCCTTGACTCGGTAAATCAGTATTTCGTTCTGAATTGTAATTTGACTTTCGTAGATAATACAGTTGTTATCATGTGGCTGGTCGTTTGATTTTGCAAAACTTTTAAAATCGGTGACTGTTGAAATAATCTGCGCAGCATGTTTCATTGCTTCCACATTGAGTGGACCGTAAACCAACCAGGAAAAATCATTGATAAAAGGATTTTTATTTCGACTGATTCGGTACTCATACGTTCGCGATAAGGCATCAAAACGTGCATTCGCTTTATCGTGTACCGGTAAAACGCGAAACGCTGAAACATCGTTTGGCAGTGCCCTGTTCAGCTTGAATAAAAAGTCGCGTGGATCGATATGCATATCATTTCTTGAAGTATCAAAGTGGGCGTAAAAATCCTCCGCATGAACGCCAGTATCTGTGCGTCCGCATCCTGTTACAAAGGCCTGCTTTTCAGGCAAAAGTTTTCCCATCGCCTGCTGTAAGACATGCTGAACAGTACGTTTTGTATTTTGCTGCAACTGCCACCCGTTGTAAGCTGTTCCATTATAACGAAGATGTAAAAAATAGCGCGGCACGTTCCGTCTTTTTTATAGTTATTAAAATTGAAGACAAAAATACCAATT
>OMJH01000076.1 GCA_900299295.1 Bacteroidota bacterium | reverse complement strand
GATTCCGCTGCTTGCACCGGCGATATAATATTCAGAAGTGTTCTGGGGATTAACAACGATGTCGCTGATACGACCGGATGTAACAGCAGGACCAACGCTGCGCCAATTGAAAGCGGAGAAAGTGGACTCATTATCAAAGGGGTGTTTAACAGATTCTTTTGAAGTGCTGGAAGCCTCTGTTTTCTTCTTCTGCGCAAAAATTAAAGTGGCGCACAAGCAGAAGGAAAGTGTAACTAAATTTTTTCTGGTAAAGGTTTTCATACAAATGAAATTGAGTCACAAATCTACATTTTAATTTTACATTTTCCTTCATTGCTGAAGAATGAAATGCATTCGAAAACCGTACCTTTGAATACCAGTGAATTTCAACATCCGAGGATATTGTTTCAGGATTCCTTATCCATTTTTGTTGTTGCTTGCCGCCTTGCTTTCGTTTTGGCAATTTGCATTTTTTCAAAACGGGTTGAAATGGGATATACAAAATGTAATGGTGCCCTGGCGATATTACGCCGGAGAATGTCTTCAGCATGGCATTTTTCCGTTATGGAATCCGTATCAGCAATTTGGTTATCCTTTCTTTGCGGATTTGCAATACACCAACTGGAATCCCGAAGTTTGGATTATCGGTAATTTATTCGGGTATCGCTACGAAACATTTTATTTTCTGATTTTTTTCTATTGCTGGATGGCCGGTATCGGCATGTATGAACTCGCCTTTTTTCTTAGCAAAAAAAAACCAATTTCTTTTTTCATAAGTATTTCATGGATGCTGTCAGGGTGTGTTTCAGGCCATCTGCAGCAATTCGTAACGGTAATGGGAATCGCCTGGCTACCGTTTGTGGTATGGCAATTTTTAGCTTTTCTGAAATCTTTTGAATGGAAAAATGTCGCAGGCTTTTCGCTATTTTCTTTTTTACTGATGAGCACCGGTTACCAGGCATTGTATTTTATGCTGTTCTATTTTTTTTTAGTGCTTGGATGTGTTCGCTTAGTTGAAGTTTACCGGGAGGACAAAAAAAAAATACGCGTCTTCATAAGCAGAAGTTCGGCACTTATTATTTTGACTTTGGTGTTGATGTTGCCCATTATAGTTGCGGTGAAGCAATCAGCGCCTTTTGTGTCGCGTTTAGATAAAGGTGTTACATTGGAGGAAGCTCTACTTTCGCCGTTTAGTCCGCAGTGTACAATTTCCCTTTTACTTCCTGTTATTGCAGCGAAATGGAAAACTTTCATTCATACCGATATTACGCTGAGCAATTTGTTTTTTGGGGGCGTAGCCTTAATCATTTTTTTTGATTCACTGCGTAAAAAACCGGATCGTTTTCAGAAAATTCTGTTGGCCTTTTCCGTAATTTTTTTATTCGCATCCTTTGGCTCGCATACACCGGTCCGAAAATTTCTTTTTGATTTTGTTCCTCTCATGGATATGTTCCGGTTACCCGGTTTGTTCCGGATTGTTGTTTTGCTTTTTTTGCTGATGCATATTGCGGTTTTTTATTCGCGGAATGAAATCTCGTCGCGATTTTTAATGCGTGGAACGGGCCTTTTAATTCTTTTCTACATAGCTTCAAGTTGCTGGTCATGGCAACGAATCGGGAATTCAACGTTGCAATTGTTCAGGCCGGAGAATAATCTTTTTTACGCTTCAGAAAAAGCTTCTCCTTACGAGTTGATTTTTTACCAATCCGTTTTTTTCCTTTTCATCTGCGTTTTATTGATTAGTTATTTGTTGTGGAAAAGAGAGCAGTTGAAATTTTCGACGATGACTCTTTTCAACTTTTTATTTTTAGTTTCCGCAACGCAGTTTAATTTTTATCTGAATTGCGGTTCAAACCAACATCCTTTGTATACAAAAATGTGGATAGAAAATTCACCCAAAGGATTTCCCTTACCGTACACCGAACCTGTGGAAGTTTCCGCCGGTTTTGAACCCGCCAACAATTGTATTTTTTCCAACACGGGAATTTTATTGAAGAAACCGATGCCCGATGAATTTTCCTCCTTTCAATTCAAAGGTTTTACCACCATCACCGACGAGTTCCCTTACGTACGTAAAGAATTGCAGCGTTATCCGATTGCGTATTTATCGGATTCTGTTTATTCAACCTCTTCATTGTACAGCTTTCGTTCTTCAATAAAAAATGAAAGAAAAATCACTTTTGCTTCGATGAATAGCGACGTCGTTTTTAAAAACCATTCAGATGATAAAATCATCTGTAAAACCTTTTTACCGAATCGTTTTTCTTTTGATGTGGAAAATAAGCAACCGGCGATTTTTAATTTGCAGCAAACGTTTTTTACCGGTTGGGAAATTTTTGTAAATGGAAAATCAACATCACCAATTCTTAATGCCGGGTTATTGATGAGTGTTCCGTTGAATGCCGGGAAAAACAGTATTGAATTCATCTATCAAAACAATTTATTTTTAAGCAGCTATGTTATTTCCCTTACGCTGTTTTTCTTATTGTTAGGTTGGTTCTGCTGGCAATCGTTCTTGCGTAATCGTATTTTTTTCGCGATGCTTATTTTGATTTTACCTGCGATTGCAACTGCGCGTTTTTTCTTTTTTCCGACGCCTAATCAGGCTGATTTCATTACAACTAAAAAAATAATCCAAAAATTCCAAAATTCGGACACGAATACATTAATTACCGGTGAGAGGTACCTGGAGGATCGAAATCAAAATCCATTTATTATTCGAAGTGATGAATTTGTAAACTTGCAAAAGGCTTTCGGGAAAATTAAAAATTGTTCTTCGGATGATTTTCACTATGCCTGGATCAACCATTTGCCGGACCCAAAGATTACCGAATACATAAAGTTGTTTTATCCGGATTGCACTCATAAAAAAATGGATGACGCCTTAAACGGTAGCTGTGTCTACAGTCGCAAGGGTTTAAATTCTCCTGACTTTTTTAAATCGATTGAATGGAATCATCCGGCAGACAGCGTTTACTTTGAGGATGAATTCATTGAAAAAAACCAAGAAGCGATAAGCAAAGATTTGCTTTGTGAAATCGGGCCAAAAAATCAATTCGGGCCTGCTTTGAAAACGAATTATTTCAATCTGGTTAATGGCAAATCAAACGCACTACTTCGTTTTAAGTTTAAATTGAAAGCCAATGAACTTCCAAAAAGATTATTGTTTTATGTAAGCAT
>OMJH01000075.1 GCA_900299295.1 Bacteroidota bacterium | reverse complement strand
TATAATGCGTAAAGGATTTCCTATCATATTTACTCACCCCTCCGCCATATGTACAGAACCACAGGTTTCCGCTTTTATCTTCTAAGATCGAAAAGACGTCAGAAGAGTTCATGCCCTGGTCAACATCCAAATACTAGATGTTACAAGTGGCTGCGTCTTTCATGCGGAAAGGTAATGCTGCAATAGGTTTGGGGGTTTGAGCTACAAAAGGGCTATCGATGGCGGGTACTATTTTAGGCAAAGAAAACGTATCTGTGCCAGGCATAATAATTTTTGGTTTACCAAACAATACAATTTTAGGATTAACAACTGAATGAACATTTAAATTTGTGGCAACTAATTTGGGCTTGCCAGCAGATATTTTTTTTAGTTTGCTTTCATTAATTACAATGACTTTTGGTTCTGCCATGCTATCTTTGGGAACAACATAACCTTTGGCTTCCACCACTTTTGGAACAGAAGTTTGTTGTTGCTTGGTTTCTTGGTTGTTGTTACAAGAAAATAACAGCAAAAGAAAAAGTATGGCAACGTAATTTTTCACGACTTAAATATAGCTAAATGTTTGAATTACGATTGACTACTGGACAATGAGAAAATCTGTGTGTTGTCAACGTGTACTAACAGCAAATAAACGTAAGCGGGCAGAATTGGTCATCGTTCGCGCGCGGACAAGTTGCCACTTCGTGAAATTTATTTGCGGCTCACTAATAAGGTAAGTGTCTTCAAATAAACATTTGTGGTTATAGACACAGGAAGCTCCGTAAGCCCGCCTACGTCTATTTGCAAAACGTTGTAGGCAAGTTATGAAGTATTACATTCTGACACTTTTACTAACCTTTGACTTTTGTGCTCGGGGACAAAGTCAAACAATAAATGTAGACAGTTTAGTTTCGACTATCAGTACGATAGGAATTTTTGAACCGGACGACTTAGCCGACAAAATTACTTATCAACTACAAACCGATTCGCTTAAAGTGCGAGCAATTTATTATTGGATTACTCAAAAAGTAGCATACGATTGCGAATCTTTCAAGAAGGGTAATCCTATTCAATACAAAGGAGATAATAATGATTACTATTACAAAAGAGTTCGCAGGACAATATCCAATAAAAAGGGTGTTTGCGAAGACTATGCACAAATGTAACCCTCCCCAAAAATAGGACAGTGTAAAAGTAGAATTTCTAACTTTAAACTGTCATCATGAAAAAAACAAAGTTCACAGAAGCGCAGATCGTACATGCGTTGAAAGTGCACGAAGCCGGTAAATCAGTAACAGACATTTGCCGTGATCTTGGGATCAACAAGCAAACACTTTACAACTGGAAGAATAAGTATTCCGGGATGGATACAAGTCAGCTTGCAGAATTAAAAGCGCTAAAGGAGGAGAACGCGCGCTTAAAGAAGATGTATGCTGAATTGGCCATGGATAACGTTATTTTAAAAGACGTAATATCAAAAAAGTTCTAGGGCCCTCTGAGAAAAAAGACCGGGTTGATTACATCCGCAGGCAATACGGATGTAGTCTTCAGAGAGCCTGTAAATTGATTTGCTTCGCTCGTTCACTGTACTATTATCAGCCCAAGCGAGACGATTCCATCGTGAAGGAAAAACTTCTTTCCCTGGCTGAGAAAAAGCCGATGGAAGGACAGGATAAGTTTTATCAGCGCATCCGCAACGAGGGTATTGTGTGGAATTATAAACGCGTGAGAAGAGTTTACAAGATTCTCGGACTGAACAAAAGGAACAAAACCAGAAAACGATTACCAAAACGAGTAAAAGAGCCATTGATACAGCCTCAAAGAATAAATGAGATGTGGTCCATGGACTTCATGCATGACACTCTTGAGAACGGGAGAAAATTCAGAACCTTGAACATCATTGATGATTACAATCGCGAAGTGCTCACAATAGAAATACAACTGGGAATCAGTTCGCGTATAGTAACAGAGGTGCTAACGGAGCTGCTGCGTGAGCGTGGCAGGCCTGAATGGATAAGGGTAGATAACGGACCTGAATTTATTTCCTCAACGCTGAATGATTGGTGTCATTCACACGGCATAAAGTTGCAGTTCATCCAACCAGGTAAACCTTCGCAGAATGGATTTATAGAGCGTTTTAACCGCACTTATCGGCAGGACATACTTGATGCCTACATTTTTGAAGATCTCGGTCAGGTTCGGGTATTAACTGAAGAATGGATAGAAGAATACAATCACTCCCGACCGCATGAGTCACTAGGAGGAATAGCACCGATTCAATTCAGATTAAAAAATCAACTTCAAAACGGGGAAGCTAGCTTCCCCGTTTTGAAACAACAAGAATTAATAAATGAAAATAAACTAAATTAGAGCTGTCCTAATTAAGGGAGGGTTACACATGCATCAACTTTTTAAAAAACATAAACATTACAAATCATGTCCTATTTTTATCCGAAAAATTTTCGGAGCCTGATCCTATTCATCATTTGGCTCCCCATTTCATTATTAGCTCACTCACAGAGCTACACTTCACCCATTAAAGTTGAATATGGTATTTTCATAAAAAAAATTGTCCCTGATTTCAAAGAAGGTAAGTTCTATTCAGAATTTTATTGGTGGATAAAATTTACCAATGACAGTTCTCAAACAGGTTGGACTAACGATGATATCGCAAATATTGAATACGTCAATGCATGTGACTCCAAAATTGGGTCTTTCTCTGAAGAGGTTCAGGAAAAAAAAATATTGGCACTAACCGATATTATTACACTGGATTTCATCAGGGAGATTTTTTCTTTAACCCAGACTACAGCTCGTATCCATTTGATGTGCAAATTTTAAATATCGCTATCGAAAATTCACTCATACCGAAGGATAAACTTCTGTTAATTGTAGACACTGCTTCTTTTATAGCATCTAAATCCTCTACCCGCAATTATGGGCTTTCACAGGATTTATTGCATGTTAAGAACATCAACTTTAAAATTAGTAAATCTGAAATATCGAGTATGAATGGCGTCTACAACTCTAATTTCGGCGATCCTGATTTCCCTTCAGAAACTATCTATAGCCGTCTTAACATTAGCATATTTATAGACAGGTCATTCGTTCCATTTATTACTAAACTGATTATTCCGCTAGCAATTATACTTTTTCTTGTCTATTTCGTCTTCTTCTTACCTGCTGAAAAAATTGATATTGCGGCTGGCCTTACTGTAACTTCATTACTTAGTGCTATTGCGTTTCAATTATCCATAAATGGAGATTTGCCTGATATTGGTTATATTATTTACATCGATAAAATATTTTACAGTTGTTACTTTTTAATTGCAATTACAATGGCTCAATCTCTCTATACTTTTTATTTAGATAAAACCGAAATACCGAAAAAGGTTAAACTTGCCCAGCAAATTGATGTAATTTTTCGTTATCTCTTCCCTATTATGTTTTTTTCTAGTATTTATATATTTAAATGAGTAACGAAAATAAAAACAGACCGACAAACCATGGCAGCCAAGGAAGCAAAGGTGGTAACAGCGTGTAAGCAATATTTCCTTGCCGCAGGCGCAACACAAGGCAAAATCGCCTACACGCAAACCGTTAGCAGTCATTAAAATGTATCACTCAGCAATTTCGAAAAACAATTAATATTGAAGAAGAACAAAATAATTTTTTGGACAACGACAACAATAATCGCGCTATTTGAAGGTGTGATGCCTGCATTAACTTCACAAACTGAATTAGCAAAAGAAGGAATCAGTCATTTGGGCTATCCACAATATTTTGGAAACGCACTTGCACTATTTAAGGTTATGGGTGTGCTGGCCTTAATCATCCCTAAAATACCTTATCGAATTAAAGAATGGGCATACGCCGGATTTGCATTTGACTTTATTTTTGCGGCAATTAGCCACGGATCTGTTGACGGAATTACCGGTCAAACATTTTTTCCACTGGCCATGTTTGGAATTTTAGCCGTTTCTTATATCTATTATCATAAGTTAGTGCCTAAAAAAATTTAAGGTCATTTCAAATAAAATGAGTGTAAATAAAATAGTTCCATGCCTGTGGTTTCATACCGAATATGGGAGCCTGGCAAAGGTTATTGAATACTACAAATTTATTTTTGAAAATAATTTTCAAGAAGGGCCTATAATTCCGCTCGGAAATACGCCAAGTGGCAACACAGAAATGTGCGAAGTAACTATGTTTGGAAAGAAATATAATTTTATGAGCACGGCTATTGAACACCAAGTATTTAATGATGCGTTAGCATTTGCTATAAATTGTGCCGACCAAAATGAAATAGATAAGTTTTGGAATTATTTTACACAAGAAGGCAAAGAAGTGCAATGCGGCTGGTGTATTGACAAATTTGGACTTCGTTGGCAAGTTTTACCCGATAATTTAGGCGAATTAATGAGAAGGCCAAATTCTTTTGAAATAATGATGAAACAGAAAAAAATAATAATTGTAGAATATTTACAATAAACAAAGAACTCAAGGCGCGTTTATTAATTTCCCTGATAAAACTTTTGTGATGGCTAATAAAAAGGAGCCCGGAATTGGTAGCTTTGTTTGCGCATAGTCAGATTGGATTAATTTTAAAACATTCGCCACGCGCGCATTAACCATGCACAAAAAGATCTTATCATTCGCTTTTCTCCTCCTGTTATTTCCTCGTTGTGAAACCAACTTGGAAAAAAAGAACAATATCAAGAACGGAAAACAAATTGTGGCCCCGCCTAAAGAAAGTAACGTCTCGAAATCGGGGACATCGGTAATAACTTGTCCTAAATGCGGGCACATAGAAAATGAAATGCTTCCCGCTGAAGTGTGTGTAATTAAGTATAACTGCAAGAAATGTGAAACTGAACTAAAGCCTAAAAAAGACGATTGTTGTGTTTTTTGTTCTTACGGATCGCATAAGTGTCCGTCTAAACAAGATGAATAAACAACCGATTACCGCGTGATATATCTTGCCTGATGTTCGTACTTTTATTATGATGATATGACCAAAATAAAGTCATTATCTTAGTTTTAGAATTATGTGCCCAACTTACGAATACCCCAACACAAACTAAGTTTGTTTATGTAAATGAAGCAGATTAAGTCAATAGTAAATATTGGTTGGGCTCCGGAGCTAAACAGTCGCGAAGAGCGATTATTAAAATACGGTAACGCCACCTATTTGATCGTTTTGTGTTTCATTCTTTTAAATATAATCACATTTTTATTTTTTGGTACCCTGAAAGACTGGATCCTGTTGGTTGTTAGTTGTGCTCATTTCATTTTTATTTCCGGAAGTTTATTTTTAAATGCCCTAAAGAAATATTTTCTTGCTAAAGTTAATTTTGCTTTAGCCGCAATTGTTTTCGTTTCGTTCTACGCTGTCGCGTTTGGTCAGATTGGTTACAATTATTTATTTCTTCCCATGGTCGCGTTTTTACTTTTTAATTTATTTGACTTCAAGGAAAAAATCACTATGTGGATTTTAATAACGATTACTTCTTTCTCTTATCTGGCGGTTTTATACCTGAATAAAATCGGAGCAGATTCTTTCATCAATATAGACAGGTCAATACAAGAAAAGCAAGGTCCTTTAAGTTTACTGGGCTCTTTGGTGCTTACAATAATGTTTGGCTATTACAACTTTAAATTAATTGTGAATGCCGAAAACAGATTGTCAGCCGAAAAAAAGGAAGTTAAATCACAAAAAGAAGTAATAGAAAAAGTTCATAAAGAAATAACGGATAGTATAATGTATGCTAAGAGAATTCAGCAGGCGATTTTACCAGCTGATACTTTTATATTATCCTACCTGAAAGAATCTTTCATTTTATACCGACCCAAAGATGTTGTTTCAGGTGATTTCTATTGGGTGGAACAAACGAGAAAGGGGATTCTTTTTGCGGCGGCCGACTGCACGGGTCACGGTGTGCCGGGCGCAATGGTTTCGGTGTTATGCAATGGTGCACTCAACCGTTCAGTAAGAGAATTTGGATTGTTTAGCCCCGGAGAAATCTTAGATAAAACAAGAGAGATAATCATTAAGGAGTTTGAAAAATCAGCAGAAGATGTAAAAGACGGAATGGATATTTCCTTGTGTGCCCTTGACACAGACGTAAAAAAACTTCAGTGGGCCGGAGCAAACAATCCGCTTTGGATTATCCGCGACGCTGAACTCATCGAAACTAAACCCGATAAACAACCCATTGGAAAAACAGAAAAACTCTCCCCTTTCACAACCCATTTTATTGACCTAAAAAAGGGAGATTGCGTGTATCTGTTTACAGATGGGCTTCAGGACCAGTTTGGGGGAGAAAGGGGTAAAAAATTCAAAGCCTCAAAGTTCAAACAGCTGTTGTTAAGCATTTATACAAAACCTATGGAAGAACAGCGACAAATTATTATCACAGAATTTGAAAACTGGAAAGGTAAGCTTGAACAGGTTGATGATGTGTGTGTGCTGTGCGTCAAAATATAAAACATAGAGCAGCCGCGGCAGTAATACATGATATTTTTAACTTAGCAATAATTCCCTGTGAAAAATACATGGCGAATAAGGCACAAAGAAATCTTAATTTATCTTTTTGGTTATTAGCAATAAGCCTGATAATCGTTCTAACATTGCCCGTGCTTATACAAGACGGAATGTTTATGGACGCCGTGTTATATACAAGCGTGTCTCATAATTTAAGTCAAGGTGTAGGAACGTTTTGGTTTCCTCAATTTAGCCTGCACAACATTTCCGGAATGCGCGCTTTTCACGAACAGCCTCCACTGGTATTCGGAATTCAATCGATATTCTACCGAATTTTTGGAGAAAGTATGTATGTCGAACGGTTCTACACTTTTTTAACCCTTTGTTGTAATACTGTTTTGATCGTGCTTTTATGGAAAGAGATAAATAAAAATCGCGGCAACGTAAAAAAATTAGGCTGGCTGCCCTTAATCCTATGGATTATAATTCCTGTTTGTTTTTGGTCTTTCTCTAACAATATGCACGAAAACACAATGAGCGTTTTTACACTTTCCGCTGCGCTGTGTGTTTACAAAACGTTTTCTCAAAAATATTTTTCTCTTTCGTTCAATATTCTGTCCGGTGTTTTTATTTTTCTTGCTACATTCTCAAAGGGAATACCCGGTTTTTTTCCGATTACTATGCCTATTCTTTATTGGTTGGTGAACCGAAACTTCGGCCTAAAAAAAGCACTGGCGCAATCCTTATTTATTACAGCAATTCCTGTTTCAGCATATGCTGTTCTGCTATTGCTTCCGGAGAGTAGCGGAAGCCTTACTACCTATTTTTTCGAGCGTGTGCTGCATCGCATTAATTCAGTGCCCACGGTTGATAGCCATTTCTATATTTTGTTTCGTTTGATAATAGAATTGCTGCCCCCGCTTTTAATAACGGGCGCTGTGCTTTTATTTGAAAAAGTTTCAACTAAAAAAACGATTTCTACGATAAACTTACGTGAAGGTTTTTTTTTCATTTTTGTTGGCCTGGCGGCTTCGGTTCCGTTAATGTTAACGCTTGTTCAAAAAGGTTTTTATTTTGTTCCCGCACTTCCTTTTTTCGCGTTAGGGCTAAGTTCATTTACCGGACCCTTTTTGTCTGATAGAATAGATCGAATTCAACTACAAAACCGGTCTTTCCGATGGTTTCTATTTATAAGTGTTTTCATATTTATTTCGGCAACTGGTTTCGCTGTGTTACAAAAAGGCAAAACAAGCAGAAACCAGGCAATGCTTCACGATGTTTATCTGATTGGAAAAATTGTTCCGAAAAAATCTACAATTGATATTTTACCCGAAATGTGGAATTACTGGGATTTACAATGTTACCTGATGCGTTATTTCACTATCAGTTGTGACACGAAGGACCAGAATGTATTTTTTATCAACGACAAAACTTTAGGCTTAAAAATTCCCGAACATTATGAAAAGGTTCCAATAAAAACATTCCAATTTGATCTTTATAAGAATAAAACAAAGCGCTTTAAAAAAACAGAAACGAATTGAGTTTAATCTACTTTCTTCAGATTCCGTTATTATTTATAAAAAATCTTAAAGGCGTGGTGATTCATTAAAAATTAAAATCGTTTTCAAACTAAAATTTACCTTTATACGTTATTTAATTTATTCTTAAAACAAAAACATGGAAAAATTATCTTTCTTTGAGCGTTTTAACTTGTGGTTAAAGCAATCGATCACGATACGCTTGATTACAATAGGAATTTTAATTCTTTTTTTATTAATTCCGGTTTCAATGGTTGAAAGCGTAATTCGTGAAAGAGAAGAAAGAAAAAACGAAGCCACACAGGAAATCAGTTCTACTTGGGGAGCACAACAAACCGTCTGTGGTCCTGTGCTAACAATTCCCTACAAAACAGTAACAAAAGTGTACGACAACGAACAAACAGGAAAATTCAAACTGGTTGAATCCGTTGAATACGCACACTTTTTACCGGAAAAACTGGCCGTGTCAGGCGACATAAAGCCCGAAGTAAGATACAGAGGTATTTATGAAGTAATTGTCTATAATTCGAAAATTAATCTCAAAGGAAGTTTTTCGACGCCAAGTTTCGAGAACTGGAAAATTGATAGTGCCGACATTCTATGGGATGATGCCAGCGTTTCACTCGGCTTAACTGATCTTAGAAGCATACAGGAAGATATCTCCATTCATTTGAATAATAAAAACTATTCCTTCAATCCCGGGCTTGAATCGAATGATGTTATGCAAAGTGGAATGAGTACAAAATTAAACCTTAAAAATCAGGAGTTAAGTGCGCAAAAAATGGAGTTTTCTGTTGATTTGAATTTTAACGGAAGCTCAGGACTAAGTTTTATCCCGCTAGGAAAAACTACCGACGCCAGCATCAAATCAAAATGGACCAATCCAAGTTTTGACGGGGCATTCCTTCCCGATTCACGCGAAATAACCGCGAATGGTTTTTCAGCGAGTTGGAGAGTGTTACATCTTAACCGACCCTACCCGCAACAGTTTAAAGGCCCGATTGAAGGAATTAATGACTCTTCTTTCGGCGTAAACTTATTTATTCCTGTGGATGAATATCAAAAAAGCATGCGTTCCGCAAAATATGCTTCCATGTTCATTACCCTAACCTTTTTAGTTTTCTTTTTCGTTCAAATTTTAAATAATGTGAAAATTCATCCGATACAGTACATTATTGTTGGTCTAACATTATGTGTTTTTTACACCTTGCTTATTGCACTTTCAGAACATATTCAATTTTCATTCAGCTATCTTATTGCAAGCGTTGCGATAATCGGACTGATAACTTTTTACGCAAAAAGCATTTTCAAAAATTCAACATTGACTCGTCTTATTTTTTTAATTCTTACCGCCTTGTATTTATTTATTTATTCAATTATTCAAATGGAAGACTACGCACTATTAATGGGAAGTGTTGGACTTTTTGCGGTTCTCGCAACCATTATGTATTTATCGAGAAAAATAAACTGGTACGATATAAAAACAAACGCCCAATAGTTTTTTACACCGAATGAATCAAAAAAAAATTTTAACGGTAATAAAAATAATTTCCATTCCAACGCTTTACGCACTGGCTTTGCGTTACGTGTTTGGAGAATCAACCTGGTCCGGCGTCTTCAACATGATGTCAAAAACATTTCTCTTTTTACTTCCATCAATTGTTGGTGCTTTAACCGTTTATTTTTCATCTGCAGAAAAAGTGGAAAAAATTTCTTACCGGATTTTTGCTCCCTGGGCACCGATTTTTGCTTTTTTCGTTATCACACTTTTTTTTGCTATTGAAGGGTGGCCATGTCTTGTAATGATTCTTCCCATTTTCCTGTTAGCGGCTTCCTTTGGCGGATTAATTGGCGGTTATTTTAAACTCAAAAAGAAGGATAATAACATTTACATTTCGGCCCTGACAATACTTCCGCTTTTATTATCCCCGCTCGAAAATTTCATCGGTGCAGATAGTTCTCCATATAAAGCTTACACTTTTATCGACATTAATGCCCCGGCAGAAAAAATCTGGGACAATGTAACACGGGTACGCGAAATTAAAGAAGATGATGACAAAGGTTGGCTAACGCGCTTGCTAAACTTCCCGAGGCCTGTTAAGGCTGAATTAAATTTTGAAGGCACCGGAGCTTACCGAGAAGCTATATTTACCAATGGTCTTGTGTTTCATGAAACGGTAACAGAATATATTGATAACAAGAAAATGTCTTTTACAATAAAGGCCCTGCCTCACGAAATTCCGTTAACCACCATGGATGAGCATCTGGTTGTTGGAGGAAAATATTTCGACGTGTTAAACGGAACTTATCAGCTTGAGCAGCTCAACGAAAAAACATGCAGGCTGCATTTGTGGAGTAATTTTAAACTAACAACCACCTTCAATTTCTATGCGAGCTGGTGGGCAGAAAAAATAATGAAAGACATTCAGAACAATATTCTTCAAATAGAGAAAAAAAGAGCAGAAGGAAAATAAAAATACTTTTTTACTGAATGATTTCGCTCCTGATTTTTGTAAGTGCAGCCAGCATTTTATCTACTCTGTCTTTTGTAAAATCTTCCGCGCCGTGTGCGTCTTTATATAGCTCTGCATAGGCAACGAGCGAGGCATTCAGCTGATTCATTTCCGGGTGGTTTTCGTATTCCTTCAATAAATCAAGAATATTGCGTAGGTGTAAAAAGTTTTCCCATAATTTTACCTGAAGTTGCTTTTGTTTTTCTTGCTTCGCCTCAGTGGCAAGATGAGAAAGTGTTAGGTATTGACTTTCAATCCACGACCCTAAAAGCATTTTAACGGCAACATCCAGCTTGTGCTGGTCTTGGCAAAATCCTTCGATGGCAAAATAAACATTATCCAAAATTTTCTCAAGTGAGTCCGGGTTTTTTGTATTGCCTTCAAAACTATATTGCTTTGTAATTTCATCAAAAACAGAAATTGCTCCGGCCTTCTCTGCCATTTTCCTTGTGGTAAGATAATATTTCATCAAGTCGGAATTCTCTTTAAAAGACGCGCAATACGCGAGGTCACAAGAATACACACCGTAATTCAGGCACGACTTAAATAAATCAGCGTATTTGGTTTCGTTATCAATGGAATTTGGAAATGCGGCGTTATATTTAATACCGGCCTTGTTTATTGCTACTATTTCATGAGCGGGAGAAGGTATATCTCCGATTGTTTTAAAAAACTTAAATTCTTTTAATTCTATCAATGAGTCCGACTCATTTGTGCTTATTTGGTTATTTTTTAGTGAGTCGGCAGATTCCTTTTCGGATTCGGCGGAACCTCCGCAATTTGTTACTCCGGCCAGCAACAACACAACGAAGGCGGAATTTAAAAACTTTTTCATGTAAATAAATTAGTGGACAAAAATAAACAAATTATATTCACGAACTCGATGGAAGAACAATGGGTTAATGCCTAAGAAAAGTTAGAACTCTAATAATTTTAGTTTTATTCCCGCCTTAATCATTTCTGCTGTATTTTTTGCCTCGAGCTTTTGCATAATGTTATACCGGTGGGCATCAACAGTACGTGTGCTTAAAAATAATTTAACACCAATTTCCTTGTTACTTAGCCCTGATGCAATTAAACGCAACACTTCTGTTTCCCGATTGCTTAAGCCTCCCTGGTTTGACTTTCGGTTTCCCTCCTGATTCTTAGAATTATATATTCCGTTCATTAAAATCTGAGACACGGTCTTACTATAATATTTACCGCCCTCCATAATAAGATCAATTGCTTCTGAAATTTCTTTTTTTTCAGCGTCCTTCAATAAATATCCGGCAGCACCCGCTTGAATCGCATTATTAATGTATGCGTCATTTTCATGCATACTCATGATGATTACCTTAATTAAGGGAAAACGCCTTGCTGCCTCGCGTGTTAAATCAATACCGTTCATTTCGGGCATTGAAATGTCTGTCAGCAAAATGTCAGGCTTAAGAAAATCAAGCTGACGAAGAGCGTCCTCTCCGTTGCTTGCAACTCCGACCACTGACTTTCCCTCAAACGAATTAATTGCCGTTTTTAGGCCATCTAAAACAATTGGATGATCATCTGCTATAAAAACCTTAATCATATTTCTTTTAGTTTTAACGGGGCCTCTAAGGTAATTACACAACCTTCACCTTTCGCAGAAATTATAGTTAATTTTCCATTAATTATTCTCGCTCTTTCGTGCATATTCCGCAAGCCGAACGATCGGTTAACGTTGGGCTTGTATATATAATCCTGATCAGGTAAAAAACCAACGCCGTTGTCAATCAGAATGAACTTAATATTGCCGGCATTCTCGCTCATAACGAGGCGCACGTCGAGGGAAGTTGCTTTTGAATATTTCAAGCTATTGTTAATGCCCTCTTGAGCTATCCGGTAAATTTCGATTTCGATGGTTGGGTTCAGTCGTTTTCCTGTGAGATTACATTGAAACGTAGTGGGGAGTCCGCTTTTGTCGGCAGATTCACAGAGCTGAGTAATGGCTGCCTCAAGTCCAAAATCAAACAAATCAATGGGGACCAAAGCGTAAGAAATTGTCCTAACCTCTTTAATCGTTTTGGAAACCAGTTCCTTTACGCTGCCCAATTCTTCTTTAAGTTTAGTTTCACTTAAACCGGAATCTTCCAGTGAATTTAATTTTAAACGGATAGCGGTTAGCAGTTGTCCTATTCCGTCGTGAAGCTCCCGGGCAAGCCTCTTGCGTTCTTCCTCCTGCCCCTGCAATAAAGACAAGGAGCGCAGCTTTTGGTTTTTTCGGAACTGCAATTCAGTTAATCTCGCCACATACTCTTGATATCTGTCGGAATTATACTTTTTAGTAATGTCGGTTGCTGACCCGAGAATACGCGAAACCTTTCCTCGATTATTTCTCTGAAAAACCACCAGGGTAAGTGTAATCATTCTGCGTTCACCCGTTTTATGTTTAATGAATAACTGAACGGTTTCAGCGGCTGAATTGTTTGCTGCTATCGTTTTTAAAAGGGCTCTGCGAAACAATAATAAATCTTTTGTTTCAATAAACGAAGCAATCGAGGAATTATCCATCGCCAATATTTCTTCGGCTGCGTAACCCGTTAAAGTATAAACATATTCATTAATAAAATCCAGGCGATAATTTTCGAGATTCAAAACATAAACCGCGGCGGGTATTGATTTTGAAATAGATTCTAATAACCAACCCCCATCATTTGTCTCGTTGAAATAATTCATTTTATTGTGCCCGGCAACGCCTTCAGCGATTGTCGTGTTATTTGCAGGCAAAGCGGTTTTTTTTATATCAACTTCATTTGTAAAAATTTCTGTTGATATTTCGCTTACATGAGCCGTTACTGAAAAAACACCTTCTTCATTTGTAACCAGAAAAAAAATAATATCTAAAGTCGTTTGATTTAAAAATGGGCTGTGCCATAAATAGTTCGCCTCTCCGGAATTTTTTGCATTATAAAATTTTTCAGTTAAACCCTCATCGTTTAGTTGCTGCACGGTCTTACCAACAACTGCATCAATACTATATTTCGCAAGTAAAAAGTGTCGTACATTAAGGCTGATAAAAAAAATCTTTCCGTCGAGGTCGAAATGAATTAAGCCGTTTGCCTTTTTTGAAGGGAGATGTTCGAGACTATTATTATTAACGCTGCTCATTTACAAACTGTAACTGAATTAATTTCATCTCAAGGTACAACGAAAAAGATATGAAAAATAAAAAATTAGAAAGAAATCATTATTGCGGCTGTTGCTTGCAACTCTGTATTACTTTTTTTGTTTTGCGAGTTTAGAAAAACAGTGTTATCTGATTCAAGGTATTTAAACTCTGTTCTCCATAACACATTACCCTTAATTTTATAATCCATATTTATAGAACCGCCGCGGGCAGAAAAACCTAGTGTTTCTCCATTAAGGCCTATAGCGGTGGGGTTGATTATAATTTTATTCTCATCCCAGTACTCCTCTGTTCTTAGCGAAAAGAATAGTTTTTTTGAGGGGGCAAACCTCAGCTGTAGACTTCCTCCGTGCCAAGCGTCAAAGCCCTGATTTCCGTCTTTGTCGGGTATGCGCTGCTGAGCTCCCACATCGGCAGAAAAAATCAGGGAGAAAAATTTGCTTTTGTTCCAGGTAATATAAAAATCGTGAAACAAGCGGTATTGTTTTGCTGTGTCGGGTTTTTCGTTGCCGGCAAAACCACAGGAGTTAATAGTAATTGAACTATTTGGTTTAAATGTCACAAGAGTTCCGAGCGCCTTTCCCTTGTTTGTTTCTTTTATGTTTTGCCATCCATTTAACAGCAACACTGCAAAGGACCATTTTTTTCCACGATCATAAGAAAGTCGTGCGCCGGTTTCAAAAAAAGGAGAATTTTCAGCAATCAAGGAGCGCGTAAGGTTAAAATTCTGAGAGCCAATTGCGCTTTCGCAACCGATGTGTGATGGAAGAACTCCAACATCTAACCAGGTATAGTTTTTCAATTTCACCCCAAAACTTGCTTCATAAATGTGTCGTAATAAATCAGGTTCGGCAGCGAGATTATATTGAGCGTAATTTCCTGTCATTACACCTAAGTGTCCGCGTGTATTCGCTTCTTCTCTCTTTATTTGCAGTAACACCAGGTTTGCGTTGATTCCGTTTTTTTCAGCGTAACTTACAAAACAGGGCTGCTGAGCGTATCCTCCTTGATCATCGATATCATAATTGTAATACATTTCAACATACGCAGAAACATCAAGCGGCGATGATTTTCCTTCTAAAGAATCACTTACCTGCGCGAAATAAAAAACAGGAATAAAAAACAGAAATTGAAATTTCTTCATTTTGATTGAAATCTAAAATTTTCTTTAAATTCCGGCTAATGCTTGTCCGTTATTTTGTAGTAAGCAAAAATACTTATTTAGTTTAAAAGTTACTTATCGTCGATAAAGTCTTTCGTTTTAAGTATTAATTTTTTCTATTTTTCGGCCCTTTAAAATTCAAGTGCGCGAATTATCCATTTCCGGAACAAACGAAAGCCCTTCCGTGCAATTACAAGCAAACGGAAATGTTGTAACTATAGAAGGGCGGTCAACTTCGCCAGTTGCTGCGGGAACTTTTCGCCAGATTTCATTGTGGGTTGATGAATTGATAGCAAAGGAATCAAAACTATTATTACGTTTCGAAATAAAATTAGAACACTATAATACACTAACGAGCAGATTACTGTTGGATTTGTTCTTGAAACTTGAAAAAATGAAAGATAACGGACATACTATACAGATTGACTGGCATTACGATGTTTACGATAACGATTTGAAAGAAGCGGGTAGCGCATATTCATCAATGGTTCGTGTTCCTTTTGTTTTGGTTGCAAGAACTTAAAAAACGGCATTTCCTAGCGTTTTTACCAAAACATAACAATCACTGGTTTTCAATTTTAATTTTATTTAGTATGTTTGGGATCTTAAAATAGTAAAACAAAACCAAAAAAATACCCCTATGAACAAACAAAATCCGGCAGAATCGAAAGGAAGTTCATCAGCCGCCGCAATTTTTGCTGCTTTGACCATTGTAATTTCATTAATCATTTCTATCGTTATTTATGCGTTCATCTTTGGGGCTGACGCTAATTTTTCAGATAATCCTGAAAATCATAAACCTGTTGCCACTTCCGTTGATAGTGTTAAGCATTATTTCGGAGTTATTCATGCCGGGGGGCCTATTGTGCCTCTTCTAATGACCGTATTATTTACCGTGCTTATTATTTCTGTTGAGCGTTTCATTACCCTGAATTCAGCCGGAGGAAGGGGTAATACCGGAGCATTCGTAAAGAAAATTAAAAGCGCATTAGCAGATAATCAGGTCGACGCCGCTATTGCTGAATGCGATAATCAAAAGGGTTCTCTTGCAAACGTTGTGCGTGCAGGACTTAATAAATATAAAAATGTTCAGGGAGAAGCGTCTATGGACAAAGAACAGAAAGTTGCAGCTATTCAAAAAGAACTTGAAGAGGCCACAGCCCTTGAGTTACCAATGCTGTCCAAAAACCTTTCCGTCATTTCCACCTGCGCATCCATTGGAACGCTAGTGGGGCTGATTGGTACTGTATTAGGTATGATCCGTGCTTTCGGGGCTTTGGCCAACGCTGGTGCTCCTGATACAACAGCTCTTGCAACGGGTATCTCTGAGGCGCTAATTAATACAGCGATAGGAATTATTGCCTCGTGTTTAGCTATTATATTTTACAATATGTTTTCAAACAAGATTGACTCCATGACTTATAGTATGGACGAGGCAAGTTTCACTATTGTTCAGGAATTTTCAGCTTCAAATAAATAATTTATGGAATAATTGAGCCCCGCGCATCTCAATGGCGAGGTTCTTTGAAATATTAACGTTCACAAAAAAGGAATAGACAATGCCGAAGATTAAAATGCCCAAAGGCAATCCTTCATTAGACATGACGCCTATGGTGGATTTGGCATTCTTGCTAGTAACCTTCTTTATGCTTACTGCTTCTTTCAGGGAAGCCGAAACGGTTACTGTAATTACGCCTAAAGCACGTTCTGTTGCCGATAAAGAGTTGCCGAAAAATGCGCTTGTTATTACAATTGACAAAGACGGGCGGACCTATTTTGATGCGCAGCTTGATGGGGGCGCTTCGCCAAGATTAGAACTATTGGATTCCATTTCTCAGAACTATAAAATTTCATTTGATGACAAATTAAAAAATGAATTTTTACGGTGTGGCGCTGTTGGGGTTCCAATGGATAAGTTAAAGGATTATCTGATTCAAAAAGACGATGTGGCCAGAAAAAAAATGAACGAATCCGGTAACGGAATTCCCACAGACTCGTTAAATAACCAGATTGGAAACCTGGCAACCTACGGAATGAAAATTGGAATGCGTAATTTCAAGGAGAAGCGTGAGCAGGCAAAACGTGAAAACGCTCCGCTGGACAAAGAAACGGAGCGTAAAATAATGCCAAAACTTTGTATCAAGGCGGATTTGGAAGCCCCTTACATCAGAGTAAAACAGGTAATCAAAGCCTTAACTGACATGAAGCAATACCACTTCACGTTGATTACCACAATGGAACAAAGTTGATTATTAAACTTAAATCGTTAACCAGAAATGGCAGAAATTGCGGAAAGTGGCGGCGGTGGCCACGGTAAAGGAGGCAAAAAAAGAGCAAAAAAGCAGAGTACTCGGGTCGATATGACTCCAATGGTGGATTTGGCTTTTTTATTGCTTACGTTTTTCGTTCTCACAGCAACCTTCAGCAAAAACAAGGCGATGGAAATTACATTCCCCGCTCCGCCGGATAAAAATGTTGAAATTCCCCCAGTTAGCAATGCTGTAACCTTCCTTTTGACAAAAGACGACCGTATTTTTTATTACGAAAACGAATTCGACGCCAAGGATGCGCCTCCAACTGTTCTTAAGGAAATCAGCTATGCCCCCGAGGGACAAAACGGTATTCGTGATTTATTAAAAGAGAAAAACAAAGGGGCGTTTGAACAAATGAAAACCCTTGATGAAGAGCGGGAAAAAACGAATATGGCCGACAGCACCTACAAAAAACGTCTTGCGTCCATCAACAAAAAAAACTCTGCGGTTACTGTTATTTTAAAGTCTGACGACAAAGCAAAATACCGCAACATGGTTGCGTTGATTGACGAATTAAAAGTGATGAAAATAACCAAATTTGTGAACGTTGATATTACAATGCCTGAGTTCGAGCGTCTAAAAACAGCCGCTCCTTAATTAAAAAAATTACGCTATGTTATTCAACGACTGGAACAACCCCACATCTGCCGAGCGCAACGAATTGGTTTTTGTTGACAGAAACCTCAGCTACGGCGCCTACCAATTACGCACTCGCTACAACAAACGCATTTTTCTTGCTTTCGTTTTTACTACGGCTGTTTTTTTAATGATTATTCTCGGGCTTTGGCTGCCCTCTCTGTTGAGTGGCTCGGAAGACGAGGGGCTTGGTCAGATTACCATTGACCAGCAAGAAATAAACATGGAGCAGAAAAAAGAAGACCCCCTTCCTCCGCCGCCAGAACCTCCAAAACAACAACTCATCGCACAGGTAATGTTCGTCCCTCCTGTAATTAAAAATAACGCGACTGAAGACACAACGCGTATTATTGATCAGGAAGAAGTAAAAGACGAAAACGTTGCACAGCAAAATGTTCAGGGACAAGAGGATTTTATTGACCCGAACGCCAACCAAACCGTTGTTGAGGAAAAAAAAGAGCCTGAAGTTTTTGTTTACGTTTCAGAAATGCCTGAGTTTCCGGGAGGAACTGCAGCTCTTTACAAATACATTTCTTCGAACATTAATTATCCAGAGACGGCAAAGGAAGCCGGCATTACCGGAAAATGCTTTTTAAAATTTGTAGTAGGTGCTGACGGAAAAGTCGGAAAGGTTGAAATTAACCGGGGAGTTCCCGGCTGCCCCGAGTGTGATCGTGAGGCTACACGCGTAGTAAAAACGCTCCCGGGATTTAAGGCTGGAAAAAATAACGGACAGGCTGTTCCTGTTTGGTTTCAGTTGCCTATCAATTTTACATTGAAATAATAATTTTTTCAGTAGCGATTTTTTCAGGTTAAATGAAAATTCCTTCCTTGGTTTCTTCATGTATTTCGTTAGTAATGGGATTTGTTATTCTGGCTATGTCGTTCTCCTTATTTTTTACCCCTATCTTTTCTTATGAAAGTGACACGATTTATATCCGGCAACCCAATCGTAGTATTCTTGCGTGCGTTTTTGCGGTGTATTCGGTTTATCGCTTAACCCGTGCGTGGATTTTTTTCAGCCAACACCGCCGTGAGAAAAATTTTTCCGGAAATGAAAACGATTAAAAGGCATCCTTTTTTCAATTAGAAAAAATGAAAATATCATTTGTTAATCTTGTAATTTTTTTAGTACTGTTTTTTTCCTGTGGTGAAGAAAAAAACAAGCAGGCAGCCACCTACGGTAAACTAAGTTTCGGCGCCGACGAGGGAATTCAATACATCGCCGCGCCTGAAGCTTCCTTGTTTTCGTATTTCTATAAAGAATCTTCTGTAACTCCAATTTTCGGCAAAGAGACTCAGCTTGTCGAAGATTTCATCAACAACAAATTTCCTTTGATTCTTTGTTATCGGGATTTTACAAAAGAAGAGAAACAACTCTTAAAAGAGCGCAGCGTTATCCCCTACTCTACAGTTATTGGCCTCGAAGGCTTGGCACTGATTACAGCAAAAAATAACCCGGATTCCGCCATTTCTGTAAAAGATTTAAAATGCATTTTAACCGGAAAAGGAGATTCACTTGCTGCGCTTCAGAAAAAATGGAAAAATCTTGTTTTTGACGGAACGGGAACAGGTAATTTTCGATTCATTGACTCAATGATTCGGCATCAACCTCTTTCACCTTACTGTTTCACAAAAAAAACACCCGAAGAGTGCATCGATTTTGTTTCAAAAAACCCGGGCACAATCGGAATCGTTTCATTCGGACTTCTGGCTGATAAAAATGACCTGCGCGTAAAAGAAACACGGAAAAAAATTAAAATTCTCTCTGTGTCCGAAGACGGAAAAAACTACTTCGTTCCGGCGCAGCAAAGTTTTTTCAATTTTGACTATCCTTTGATGCGAAAAATTTACATGCACAGCCGTGATGCCGACGGAAGCCTTGCCATGGGATTCATCTCCTATGTATCAAGCGAAGAAGGCCAGCTGGTCATTAAACAGGGCGGATTAATGCCGGCTCGCCTGGCCTGGAACAACATGCACGTGGTTTTTGAACCCATGAAAATAAAATAAACACCTTCCTTTCGATTTGTAATCCGGCTTTATTGCAATTTGGCACACATTTCGCATTATTTTTGCATCAGTTATTTACTATGAAAAAAATTCTTCTATCCGTTACCCTGATTTTAGCTCTTTTATCCGGCAAAGGACAAACACTTGCTGATGCTATTTCAAAAACTGAAAACGAACGTTTTGAAGAGGCAAGTGCGGCTTTCAAAGCGTTAACCGAAAAAGATCCTAAAAACGGAAATCTTTGGTTTTATTTTGGTGAAAATTATTTAAAGCGGGCTTCTCTTGATGATTTCAAAACCAGCGACGTGGATAGCGCCATGGCCATGTACCAAAAGGGTTATGATTTAAACTCTACCAATCCGCTGCCCTATATCGGCATGGCAAAAGTATACCAAGTAAAAGACAGCGAAAAGGATGCAAACAGCAATTTTTACAAAGCCATTCAATTGGCTGATCCCAAAAAACCAAATCCTGAACATCAGCTTCAATTAGCGGAGGCGTATCTTTCTGTTCCGAAATACAGAAATCCGGATGAGGCCTTAAAAATTCTTGACGGACTGATGAAGTCTGAAGGGAAAAATCCTGAATTGCATATTTTGCGTGGTGACGCACTGTTTTACAAAAACTCAGGTAACGCTGGGGAGTCTGTAAAAAGTTACGAGAAAGCCTATGAGCTCGACAAAAAATCAAGCCGAGCGATTTTGAAACAAGGCAAAATTTATAAGATGGCGCGTAATGAAAAACTCGGCCTTGAATATTATCAAAAAGCGATAAAAGTTGATTCATTATTTGCTCCCGCCTACCGTGAAATCGCGGAACTGTACCACCAGTTCGGTTACGACGCAAAAGCCCTGGAGAATTACAAAAAATACGTTCAGTTCAACAATAGCGATGGTGCTCAGAAACGACTTGTTGAATTCATGTACCTGATGAAAATGTACAAAGATGTAATTCCCATGATCCTTGAACTCCAGTCAAAGGGAATGAAGAGCTGTTACTTGTGGAGATATCTGGGTCCCGCGTATTACGAGTCCGGAGATAAAACAGATAAAGAAGCTTACAAAAAAAGTTATGATGCCATGGATAAATTTTTCTCCTGCGCAGGGCCTGATTTCAAGTATTTTCCGCAGGACTATAAATACAAAGGATTAGCATTGGCGAAGGCTTATAAGGATTCCGTGCCGCTTTTGATGAAAGCTGTTGAAGAATTAAAAAAGGCGATAGAAATTGATAAAGATGCAAATTGCGATTTGTGGGGTGATATAGGAACCATTTATATGCGGATGAATAAATACGCAGAAACGATTGATGCATACAAAAACAAAAGCGCCTGCTCGGGAGGTTTAAAAGGTCAGGATTATTATTTCCTTGGAAGGGCGTATTATTTCAGCGGAGATTACAAAATGTCTGACACCACCTTTGCGCTTCTGATTAAAGCAGTTCCAACTAATCCTTTAGGATGTTTTTGGAGAGCCCGCGCATCGGTTATGCTTGATACAAAAAACGAAAAATGGCTGGCAAAACCCCATTTTGAATGTTATTACAGTGCCATAAAACCCGAAGACCGCACGCTTCCCGCAAACAAAGCGTTCATGACAGAGGCGCTGGATTACCTCATCAACGAAAGTATTAACGGTTCCAAAAAC
>OMJH01000074.1 GCA_900299295.1 Bacteroidota bacterium | reverse complement strand
TGCACTTCAGCTACAAAACAAAAAACCTATTGACATTTACCATAAATCGAAGCTGGTGCCTGGTGTTGAAATGATGCCTTTCCCAACCATTTTCGGTTTGCTTTCCAACCTTGCGATTGAAATGGGCGGCACGAGCGGAAGTCTCGGCAGACAAGCGTATCGAGAAGTTTTTGCAGGGCCCGGATTAGCAAAAGCCGGAGTAATTATTTGTTACGAAAGCATTTTCGGTGAGTATGTAACCGAATACGTAAAAAAGGGAGCGAATGTTTTGTTTATTATTACTAACGACGGATGGTGGGAAGATACACCCGGCTACCACCAACATCTTGCATACGCATGTTTACGCGCCATCGAAACGCGAAGATGGATTGCACGATCGGCAAACACAGGAATTTCTGCCGTAATAAATCCTGCCGGAGAAATTGAAAAATCAGCAGGGTGGTACGAAAAAATAGCATTGCAGGCAGCTATTCCAATTCTTGAAGGAAAAACATTTTACGTCCGCAACGGTGACCTTATATCAAAAATTGCCCTCGTGCTTACAGGAATAATTACCGCCTCGTCCTTTATTCCTTTTCTTCGTCGTTTTACCTCGAAAAAATAATTAATTTCGTCTCTCATTTAAGTCTGTTTTTTATGGAAAAATTTGATGTTACCGTGATAGGTTCCGGACCTGGTGGTTATGTAGCCGCGATACGTTGCGCACAACTCGGAATGAAAACCGCATTGATTGAACGATACAACACACTTGGCGGGACCTGCCTCAATGTAGGTTGTATTCCGTCGAAAGCACTGCTTGATTCTTCCGAACATTTTCACGCCGCGGCGCATAAATTTTCAGAGCACGGAATTCAATTAGAAAATCTGAAAGTAGATATGTCGCAAATGATCAAACGAAAAGCGGAGGTCGTAAAAATGACCTGCGATGGCATCAACTTTCTGATGAAAAAAAATAAAATCACCGTCTTCAACGGCTACGGTTCTTTTACCGGAAAAAATACTGTACAAATAACAAAGGCGGACGGAAGCAAAGAACAAATTGAAACTTCCAAAACCATTATTGCCACCGGATCAAAACCTGCATCTCTTCCCGGCGTTGAAATCGACAAAAAAAGAATTATCACCTCCACTGAAGCCCTCGAATTAAAGGAAGTTCCAAAACACCTTATCATTATCGGCGGTGGCGTTATCGGTTTGGAACTCGGATCTGTTTATGGTCGACTCGGTGCCAAAGTATCTGTGGTTGAATTCATGGATGGCATTATTGCCGGCATGGATAAATCACTGGGTAAAGAACTGCAACGCGTTTTGAAAAAAGAGCTGGGATTTGAGTTTTATTTGAAGCACAAAGTTATTTCTGCGAAAGCTGGAAAAAAAGATGTAACGGTCATTGCGGAAAATGAAAAAGGTGCAAAAATTGAACTCACCGGAGATTATTGTTTGATGTCAGTCGGAAGAAAACCTTTCACTGAAAATCTCGGACTGGATAAAGCGGGAGTCGCATTAGATGCCCGCGGAAAAATTGAAGTCAACGGTCATTTAGAAACCAATGTGGCCGGCATTTACGCGATTGGAGATGTGGTAAAAGGACCCATGCTTGCGCACAAAGCTGAAGAGGAAGGAGTTTTTGTCGCAGAATGCATTGCAGGACAAAAACCGCACATTAACTACAACCTAATTCCCGGTGTGGTTTATACCTGGCCGGAAGTTGCAGCCGTTGGACAAACCGAAGAACAACTGAAAGAAAAAAATATCAAATACAAGGTGGGCAATTTCCCGTTCCGCGCCAGCGGAAGAGCTCGCGCCAGTATGGATATTGATGGTTTCATTAAAGTATTGGCCGATGAGTCTACCGACGAAGTATTGGGCGTTCACATGATTGGTCCACGCGTTGCAGATTTAATTGCCGAAGCCGTTACCGCGATGGAATACCGCGCCAGTGCCGAAGATATTGCACGTATGTGCCATGCACATCCAACATTTACCGAAGCGCTGAAAGAAGCCGCCTTAGACGCAACCGCAAAACGTGCCATACACATTTAACTATGAAAAAGGGCGTTCTTCTTATTAACCTTGGCACGCCAAAAAGTCCATCACGAAAACATGTGCGACAGTACTTGTCGCAGTTCCTCAACGACAGACGTGTTATCGACATTCATCCGATTGCACGTGCTTTGTTAGTTAACGGAATTATTGTTCCTTTTCGGGCCGGAAAATCTGCAAAACTTTATAAAAGCATCTGGACAAAAGATGGATCTCCATTGTTGATCCACAGTAAAAATTTACAACGCGATTTACAGACAGCATTGGGTAATGATTATGTTGTTGAACTTGGCATGCGGTACAAAAACCCTTCTATTCATGAGGCCTTAGATAACCTAAGAAAACAAGGAGCAGAAAGCATCACCGTTATTCCGCTTTACCCGCAATATGCGAGTTCGAGTACGGGAACCGCGCTGGATGAAGTGTATCGTTGCTTGCGCGACTGGGAAGTTACACCCTCCGTTAAGGTTATCAGTAAATTTTACGACCGTGATGAATTTTATACCGCATGGAAATCACTTGCCGGCGATTATAATTTTACTGAATATGACCACATCGTATTCAGTTATCACGGTTTGCCTGCACGACAGGTTATAAAAGCAGGAAAACATTACGGAAACGATACCTGCAAAATCGGAACTTGCTGCAATGACATTACAAAAAATAACCAATATTGTTATCGGGCAAATTGTTATGAAACCACACGACGACTGGTTCGCCTGTTTCAGATTCCGGAAGGAAAATATACAACGGCATTCCAGAGCCGTTTGGATGATAAATGGTTAAAACCCTATTCCGACAAGGTGGTTGAAGAGCTTCCTAAAAAAGGTTATAAAAAAATATTGGTTTTTTCTCCCGCTTTCGTTGCAGATTGTCTTGAAACCATTTATGAAATTGGTACAGAATACGATGAAATTTTTCATCATGCAGGAGGTGTGCAACTCGATTGGGTGCGCAGTTTAAATAATCATCCGGCCTGGGTTGAGGCATTGAAAACCTGGTGCACAGAATTCTAATTTTTTTTAAATGTTACCTCGCCGACTTTTGCTCACACGGCAAACGACCGAACAATACAAGGATGCGTGGAAACTAATTGTCGAAACGCAAGAAAAAAATTCGGTTGAGGTCGAGTTCGGCTATCTCTTGTATCCCGAAACGAATAAAAAAACTGAAATAAATTTATTCAAAGGCAAATTAATTCACGCGGATACTGCACCTGAAAAATTCAGTTCATTTTTTCCTTCCGAATTAAAACATAAAATCGGAACTATTAATTTTCCGGATAAAAAACATTACCTCGAGAAAGTAAAAAAGTTGAAACATCATATTCAACTTGGTAATATTTACGAAATTAATTACTGCATTCAGTTTACTGCGGAAGAGGTTGAAATAAACCCCTATCAACTTTTTTTAAAACTTAATGCGGTTTCGGAGGCGCCACATGCCTGCCTTGCAAAATTTGATGACGACTGGATCATTTGCTCATCGCCAGAACGATTTATTCAAAGAAGTGGAAATAAATTGATAACCCAACCCATAAAAGGTACGGCACGCAGAGGTTCTAACCTGGCAGAAGACGAACATTTAAAAAACAATTTGAAGAATTCGCTGAAGGAAAAAACAGAGAACGTAATGATTGTTGACGTTGCGCGAAACGATCTTTCGCGTATCGCCGAAAAAGGAAGCGTGCAGGTGGAAGAATTGTTTGGCGTTTACTCGTACCGCCAGGTTCATCAAATGATTTCAACGGTGAGTTGTACCATCGACAAAACTTGTTCTTTCGATGAAATCATTAACGCAACTTTTCCAATGGCTTCTATGACCGGTGCGCCAAAAATAAGAGCCATGCAACTGATTGATGAATTCGAAAATTTTAAGCGAAATTTTTACAGCGGCAGTATTGGTTTTATTGATAAGTCCGGTGATTTTGATTTTAATGTTGTCATCCGCTCCATGGTTTACAATGAACGAAACAAAACAATTTCATTTTCCGTTGGCAGTGCCATCACATCCATGTGTGAACCGGAAAAAGAATGGGAAGAGTGCATGATAAAAGCAGATGCCTTACTGAAACTATTGAATTAAAAATTCAATCAACGCTTTACCAGTTTAGACTGGTAAGATTTGTTGCCGACCTTAATACTAACGACATAAAAGCCGGAAGGAATGGACGATAAATCTGCGATAATGCCATTAACGCCGCGCATGCAATTCACCGTGTTTTGAAGAACAGGTTTTCCGGCAAAATCATAAATAATATACTCGCCTGCAACACTTGCGTACGAATAGAAATTCATCTGCACTTCGTTAGTGGCCGGATTAGGAATTAATTGCAAACCTCCAAGTTCTCCGGCTGCAGTAGCCGAAGTAATGCCAACGCTTATTTTCTCTCCGGTTATTCGATTCACGTGACTCAGACGATAATACACTTCCTGATTCAGGGGAGCATCAGCATCGATAAAAGAATAACTTAAAACGGAATTACTTAATCCATCGATTGACTTGGAATCCAAATTTCCAATCCAGGTAAAGTTATTTGCATCCAACGAACGTTCTACGGAATAATAATCAATGTCTTTTTCGGTAGAGGTTGTCCAGTTCAGGTTAATTGAACCATCGCCCGCATCTTTTGCTGCAAAAGATAACAACTCTATTGGCAAAGGAATTAGGCATGGGGTAACCGTTTGTGAAGTGGTTCTTGAACAACCCAGAAGATCAGTAACCTTATAGGTGATGATATAAGTACCCGTAGCCGCATAGGTGTGAGAAGCGCCCATCGTAGTCGAACTGGTTCCATCGCCCCAGGTCCATAAATAGGTACTATTGGTTGTGGGTGAAATTGCGCATGTTTTTGTGGTAGTAACAGTGCAATTATTGGAACCTGAATAGGCAAAGGTAAAAGCGGCGTCAGGGCCTATTGTTGAAGTCATACCTGCGCAAGCACCTCCGAAGGTCAATGAAAACCCATTATTTGAAGTTGTATAGTTGTCAACCAGTAATGCGTAAACATTCCCTGCCGTTACAGTAATAGTTCCGCATCCATTACAAGCACCTGCTTGACCCCAATTCGACCAGGCTCTTCTTCCGCCACAGGTCCCAGAACAATTATCAGGCGGTCCACTACATGAATTGACACCAGGCTCACTTGCGGAACAAGAACTTAAACCGGTAGAGCCTGTGCAACCACTCCAGTTGCATGCAATAGAATTTCCTTTAGTTGTACAGCCATTTGGATCGGATGTTACGTTCCACAGAGCCCAATCATAGTCGTTGGTTGCTGTAACTGGAGAAATTCGATATTCAATTGTGCCAGTACAACCAACTGAAAACTTAAACCATTTTGATTGCCTTTCTCCGCCGGATCCCCAACATGAATTTGCTGTTGTTACTTCTTGGTTACCGAAACCGGCATTTGAAGTTGATTGAGAAAATGATGAAGAATTACATAAAACAGATGCGTTATTACAATCTTGACCTGGTGTGGGAGGAGGTGATGAAGTTGTTAAACATAAATTAAAAGTACCATTTGCCCCTGTGCTTGAAATTGTAACGTAATATACGGTCCCAGGTGTTAATGCAACTGAAACATTCAAAGGTGAAGGACCACATGTAGAGTTTACAATTCCCAATCCAGTGCAAGGTCCTGTAGATGAAACCAAAATAAACTCAACATTTCCTCCTTGGGTACCATTGGTAACAGTAAACTGGCCCAATGTTCCTGTAGAATTAAAACTGTACCACACTTCATTATGATTGCCACTTTGGCAACCGACCTGACCAACCCAATTATCACCGGAATTCAGCGTAGTACCGGTTAAACAGCTTCCGTTTTGTGGTAAGGTGGTTGACCCGCCACATGCATCATTAGCAGGAGCCTGAGCAAAAATGACTGCTGAGTAGGTAAAAACAAACGCTAATAGGAAGTAATTTCTTATCATTTAAAGTTCAATAGGTTATTCATCAACAAACTCAATCAATGGCTGAAAGTTTGGGGCATTTATAATATTCTTTGGTAAAATTCTTACGTAATTTGCCGCGTCGAGCCATAAAGTTTTTTCGTTGTTTTCCTCTCGTTCCTGCTCAATCTGAATCAACAACTGATCATAATTTTCAGTTGTGAAAACAAGTCGCGCTTTTGGATTTTGAACAATTTGAAAAGTACCAATTGCTGCCTTTTCAGGTTGCGCCAATTGTTGTGCGCGGAGAGATGAAAAAACGCTAAAAAAAGAAATGATTACTATAATGAAAAATTTCATATTCAAATATAAGTAGAATAACTTAAAAAAAAAATGTTTTGCCTTTTTATATTTCGAATTATTTAAAATTCTTTATACCTGCTATCCATCATGATCGTAACAGGGCCGTCATTAACCAATTTTACTTTCATATCGGCGCCAAAACGCCCTGTTTTAACAGTTTTCGCTAGTAATTTTTCCATTACTGTGATGAATTTTTCATACAACGGAATTGCGGTCTCAGGTCGCGCTGAGCGAATGAAGGACGGACGGTTTCCCTTTTTGGTTTCCGCGTGTAAAGTAAACTGAGATACCACTAAAATTTCTCCATTGATATCCATCAGTGATTTATTCATTTTTCCCGATTCATCTGAGAAAATACGTTGGTTAACGATTTTTGATGCCATCCACTCCAAATCCGCATCTGTATCCGTTGCCTCAAAACCAACAAGCAACAGCAAACCATGATCAATTTTTGAATGTACTTCACCTGAAATTTCAACCGAAGCCTCTGAAACGCGCTGTATAACAACCCGCATATTTTTATTTTACGATGAACGGCGCATCCACCAGTTGAACGCCTGAACTATCCTGAACAGCAAACTGAAAACCGCTGTGAACACAGTATCCGCCATACTCTCCAAACTTGTTGATGGCGATAAATCCAACCTGTATCTCCTTTATTTTTTCTTTTCTGTACTTCATGATACGTTCTACCGCTGTCTTGCAGGCATCTGCGGGCTTTTTTCCCTGCCGCATCAACTCCACCACCAGATGACTTCCTGCAATTCGCACAACCTCTTCCCCATGCCCGGTTGCAGTCGCTGCACCCACCTCATTGTCCACAAAAAGTCCCGCGCCGATAATTGGCGAATCTCCTACCCTTCCCCGCATTTTATATCCCATTCCGCTCGTCGTACAAGCGCCTGATAAATTTCCATTGGCATCCAGCGCGATCATTCCGATGGTGTCATGATTTTCGATGTTGATTTGCGGTTTGTATTCCGATTTTTTCAACCATTCCTTCCATTCCTTTTCGGACTCAGGCGTAAGCAAATTTTCTTTTTTGAATCCCTGCGCCAAGGCAAATTGAAGCGCGCCCTCGCCGACCAACATCCAATGCGGTGTTTTTTCCATCACCAGACGCGCCACGGAAATCGGATGAACAATGTGTTCAAGACATGCCACCGCTCCAATGTTTGTATGTTCATCCATAATACAGGCATCCAGTGTAACCTTTCCATCTCTGTCCGGTCGTCCGCCTAATCCAACCGTTTGATTATTCGGATCTGCTTCCGGAACCTTAACGCCTGCCTCTACTGCATC
>OMJH01000073.1 GCA_900299295.1 Bacteroidota bacterium | reverse complement strand
ACCAATTGACTTCTTTTTTAGACGAAAAAATAAAAGCCACGTAATTAAATGCACCTTCAAAAAAAACATCATCAGAGTTGATCCAACACATTATTTCACCGGTCGATAATTTAAAACCTTTGTTTAATGCATCATACAAGCCATTATCTTTTTCTGTTATCCAATAAGCTAATTTTTTTTCGTATTTTCGAATAATATCTACTGAACCATCTGTACTTCCTCCATCAATAATTATATATTCCGTATTCGAATAATTTTGATTTAGGACAGACAAAATAGTTCTTTCCAAAAATTCTGCTTGATTAAATGAGGGAGTTATTATAGATATTCTAGGTGAATGATTCACTGAAAATTGTTTCGCAAGAAAAATGAATGATCTTTTCGTAAAAATGTAATGTCACATTGCCAGAAAATCTTATCTATAGGTCGATGCATTATATCCACTATATCCGCCGTCCTGAAACCTAATTTATCCATATGACTAATCATTTCGTTATAAAGTAAACAGTCAGAAGAGATTCGAAAATTATAACATTCCATAATAATTACATCTGTTCTGCTTAAAACTTCCGTTGCTCCCTCTAATATTGGCAATTCAAAACCGTGAGTATCAAACTTTATTAGACACCTGCCATTAAAATTTCGTCTTTTTAACTCTAAATCTAAAGTAACAAGACTTACCTCTCTTCTACTTCCCGCTGTATTGGAATCGTAAACCCCACTTCCATCCAAATCATTCGTAACGACAAAACTAATTTTACCCTCTTTATTTCCAACAGCTGAAAATATTGGATATATGTTATTGAATTTTTCAGATAAAATTTTTAATTCATTCCATCTCTCCTCCAATGGCTCGAACAGAAGAAACTTTGAATTGGGAAAATAATTAATTGCTTTTGTTGTCCAACTTCCTGCAGCCGCTCCTAAATCAATTACTATTTCAGGATTAAATTCATTTCGCTTTAATCTGAGTAGCGTTGAACTCATTTTATCAGCAGAACTTGAAACATTTATAAATGCACCTTTTCTCCTGACCTCAAGGCCTATCAATGAAAATAGTCTATGAATGAGCCCTTTCATTTTTTTTTAAATAATAAAATTGTATCCTCAATAATAGATTTAAATTCCAAAGCAAAACGTTTTTTTCTTGAAAATAGATTTTCTTTTGCTTGTTGTTCCATAGCGTAGTCAGGCCCTGGTTGTGAACTACACCAAACTTTTTTCATCAAATCAGAGAGTGCACAATGGTCATCGCAAGAAAAATAATAAGCATATGGTGGATTTTGCTCCCGATGTACTTCAATATCACTCAGCAAAATTCTTTTTCCAATAGATTTTACTTCCTCGACAGTTGTACTCCAACCCTCAAACTTTGAAGCATTAATCACTGCGCAAGATTGTCTGATCAATTGTAGTACATCTTTCTTTGGAATAATACCAAGCAGTGAAATATTTTCGGAAATTCCAGATTTTTCAATAAAGTCAATTATCTCAGAATAATAATCAGGGTTTCGTAAATCTTCTTTACTTCCAGAAAATACAACATGAACATCCTTAATTGATTCCACCATTTTTTTTAAGGCGGAAAATATTAGCATATGATTTTTATGCTTCCAAAACTGATTGGGAACAAAAAAGAATTTTTTTGGAAGATTATATTTTGAAATAAGATAATCTGGGTTGGCTAAAAAAATATCGGATGGTATATCAACAACAAAATTAAGTACCCTTGACTTAAACAGGTAATTTGGATAAAATTGTTTAAGGTCGTTCTGAGCCGCTTTACTGCTTAACACCACCATATCTGCAATTCTACATCCTTCATTATAACTTTTTTTACGATAATTAATATCATTTTTTTCAAAAAAATGAGACAAATGAAAAACCTGGAAATCCGGAATCCAAAAAATCCTTGGAAATCCTTCTACATTAAGTAAATGTTCTACTGCAACGGCATAAATACAAGAATTTTTTCCTCTTTGATTTTTTTTTAAATAAGAATAATTATTGTCAATTCTGAAATTTGTGAATAGATATCTATTAAATTTATTAATCAATTGAATTTTAATTCTTCCGAAACGATTTGGGTAAATTTTTGGTATGAAAGACAAATTAATTCCTGAAAAAAATAATTCGGGAAAAAAATCACTTACTACTTTGTTCAAATTCTCAAAATAATGACTTCCACCCAGCCATGATTGCCCGGTTATTTTATGGTAAAAAATTGTTATAGAAAAATTCAAGTTAGATTTTAATATTTTTTTTAATATAGTCTTCTTTTGTGATCTTTAACCCTTGATGGATTGAAGTACTAGCTTCGTAGCCTAAGGAACGCATCAAACTAATATCTGCGCACCAAGATTTAGGATCTCCCGCCTTATGAAAACCATTAAAAATAACTTTTGGTTTGCCGGGTAAAAAAGACGCGAAAATAGTTGCCGCATCCTTAATAGTTGTTTCAACTCCAGAAGCAACATTAATAACATCCGCATTAAATGGTGCGTTCTTAATTACAATTGCAATTGCCTGAATAAGGTCATCAATATAAATAAAATCGCGACTTTCCTTTCCAGTTCCGAACAAGGTAATAATTCCATTATTTTCCTGCCACTTTTTAAAAATATCCCAGAACAACTGCTTGCGCAGACCTGGACCATATGCTGAGAAAACTCGCAGGTTACAAGTATGAAGCCCAAATTGTTCTGTATAAGATTTCAGAAACTCCTCAGACTGCATTTTATGCTTGCCATATGGGGACAATGGATGCAGTGCTGAATTCTCTTTTACTGGTAGCGAAACAGGATTTCCATAAACAGCAGCGCTTGAAAAATTGATAAACCTGCAATCAGCATTATATTTTCGCAATGCATCAAGCATATGCCGCACGTTCAGTACATTCATTTCATAATCCTTCTTCGGATTAGTAAATGAAAATACTACATTAGCAGATCCGGATGCGTTAATAAGAAGATCAAACTTCCCGGAAGAAATGACTCTTTCAATATCTTCCACTGATTTTATTACAGCATGATTTCGTAATTCCTCCCCAACTATATCGGCAGTAACAACATTATTCTTCTGTGAAAAAAAACGTTCACAAGCCGACCCAACAAAACCCTTACTTCCGAAGATCAGAATATTCATGCGTTTTTAATTGCTATAAATGAAATCATCCTCCCCGGAATTTTCCTTTCATCAAAAACCGGTGTGAGTTTTTTCTCTATACGTGCATAGCAAAGATTTATAAGAAAAGAAATTTTGTTTAGTGGCGGAGGGGCTTTTTTAAGGAACGCCAATTCAATCCACTTTTTTCTTTCGTAGAGTTTTCCTTCAACTTCATCACGTTTTTCCGGAAAATAATTGATCACGCTTTCATAATGATGTAGACACAGCACAATATCCAAACCTGCACCTTCAATCGCTAATCTGTATTCCTGTTCAGTAAACGCATTTTCTCCTCCGTAAAATCGATGCAGGGGATGCGTTTCGAGAAACCATTGTTTGTCCATCTCATTGTAAATAACGTGATCGCGTGCTGACATGAGGACGCCGCCCGGCTTTAGTAGTCTTGCGGATTCTCGGATAAAATTGTTCAACTCTGCGGCATGATGAACCGCCTGACGGATGTATACAACATCAAAACTTTGAGAAGCACAAGGCAAAGATTCACCCCAGGCTTCTATGACCTGCAGATTTTTCAATTTGTATATATCCACCAGCTGTCGGATAGCCCCTGCACCTATCGTTGCACTGGGGTCAGGCTCTACTGCTGTAACATCATACCCTTCCAGCGCGAAAGCTGCCGAAGCCACTCCGTTACCGGCTCCGAGGTCCAATAATTTCTGAGCGCTAATGTCCTTCGTGTATGTGCGAAGCATTTTAAGTGTTTCCTCAAATTCTTCCGAACTCCGGAAACGCTCAACATTCAGCGCTAGGTCTTCCTCAAAATAGGCCAGCTCTACCAGTTCCCTGTAAGCAGGCTCCTTTCTGATCTTAATAATAATTTCTTCCCACGTTATCTTATTCATCGGGAAAGATCTTTTACAAATTTTGCAGGGTTGCCCGCAACCAAGGTGTATGGAGCAACATCCTTTGTCACCAAGCTACCTGCTGCAACAATCGCACCCTCACCTATTGTT
>OMJH01000072.1 GCA_900299295.1 Bacteroidota bacterium | reverse complement strand
ATAGGCCATAGCAAATAACAATGCGTCGTGAATCCTGAGAAATTGTCGTACAGGAATTTTTTCAAACAAACTTATTTCATCAAGCAATACAGCAATTGCTTCAGAATTACATTCCGCAACAAAAGTTCTCAATCGTGAAGCAAAATCTATTTTACGCATTGTTCTAATTTAGGAAAAAACCTATCAAAATTATCAATGAATTTCGATCCTAAAATTAAGTACAATAATACAGCACATTTAAATCATAATATTTTTTATAATTGTTTTTATTAGCTTTATCAATTCATAATAAGTTTAGCCTGTCATGATTTTTACAAGCTTGATTATGCAGGGAATCTCGCAATTTCACACTGGGTTTTCTTTTAGTGAAATGTAATAATAGTGCGCATTTTTGGAAACCCAACTGATTTGGTGTTATAGTCCTTTTATAAAAAGATATTGTAACTAGCGGCCTTCTTAAAAAAGAAGGCCTTAGCCAGAAACTTGATAAATTGAGAATAATGCTCAAACCAAAATCGCCTAATTTTAAATTGCAATTCGACTTCTTGAATTTATAATTATACTAAATTTCCATTGAAAAAGGGGCAAAATATTTTCCTTTTTTAAAGTTCAGAATTTACTGAAAAAAGGGTTGTAACTAATCCTTTTGTACTTAAGATTACTAAGATTTGTTCATAATAATTGTGGTGATAAATATAAAAGTTCGCCCCTACATAAGGACTCTTTTTATCCCACCCATCCCAAGCTACAAATTCAATTTTTATATTTTTACCCCCAATAATATCATTAAAATTATTTCTTATGTTAACTTTTGCGGAGTCTCTTTTAATTTCCTTAGGAAAAAACCCGCTGGTAGAAAATACCGTGGTGTCCATATTTTTATCTAAATAGCTATAGAAATTGTCTAAATCTGTTTGTGTGACTAATGGCTTTTCAAGATTAGTCCTTAAAATTTTATCAAAAATTTGAATTTGTTTATATAACGAATCGTTCATTACATCAATCAGTTTTTTGGTTTGTGCCCAAATTGGACCGCTAATGAATGTAGCGAGAAGAATTAAAAATAACTTTTTCATAAAATATAATTTTTTTGTTTGATATTCTTATTATTTCTTGCAACGAAAAATCCAAAAAAAGTTTGACTCAAACTAAAACACTGATTTAAATTTTATCAATAAGTATTTATGAGTCTGTCGAATAAAAAAATTTTGAGATTTTCTATTCGCATTAGTCAGATTTTTTTGCTGTATTCAATTTAGAATTAATTGAAAATAAGGTGGTAACTAATCCCTTAGTACTTAAAACTGCAATGACTTGATCTTCATAGTCGTGATGATGGATATTGAAGTCAGCCCTTACGTATGGGGATTTTTTATCCCAGCCGTCCCAGTAAACAAACTTAATTGAGACATTCTGCCCTCCTACGATATCATCAAAATTCGTATGAATCCACGTTTTGGCAATATCTCGTTTTACCTCATGAGGAAAAAAATTACACGTTGCAAAGACCGTTGTGTCCAAATTTTCATCCAAATAACAGTAGAAATTGTCTAAGTCGGTTATTGTGACAAGGGGTTTTTCAAAGTTTGACTTCAAAACTTTTTGGAAAATCATGATTTGTTGATATAGAGAATCATTCATGATGTCGATTATTTTTTTGCTTTGCGCACCTAGTGAGGCTACTATCGAAAATGCAAAAAGAGATAAAAAGAATCTTTTCATAGTAACATTGAATTTGTTTGATTGTCTTCTTTTTATTAGAGATAATGAAAAATCCAAAAAAGGTTTCAAGCCAACTAAAATTCTATTTTAAATTTATGTTAATTAGTAATTAATTAATTTAGTTAACAAGTATGATCATTTTCATAGGAATAATTTGCGAAACTGACTGCCATGAAACATAAGCTGAATTTATTTCCATAATTTTGCAGTTAACTCAATGTTAAAACAAGGTCAATTTTTAAAGCAGCTTCAAAAATTATCGCCACAGCAAATTCAGCTGATGAAATTGTTGCAGTTGCCCACCACTGCACTCGAACAGCGAATTAAAGAAGAGCTGGAAGCAAACCCTGCTCTTGAAGAAGGACTCGACGAAGAAGAACCAGTAGATTCAGAGGAAGAAATTGACCGTAATGATGACGAAAAGGAAGAAGATGGCTTCGAAGATGAAAAAGAACCTGAAAAAATAGACGATGAACTAGAGCTGGATGATTTCATGGACGATGTCGAGGCAGCAGAATACAAATATGAAATCAATAACAGTGGAAAAGATGTAGAAAACCGAGAGGTTCCCGTAGTGAGCGGACCCGGCTACCACGACTTGCTAGAGCAACAACTCGGACTTCGTGATTTATCAGAACACGAATTTCGTGTGGGGCTTTACCTCATCGGGTGTATTGATGATGATGGGTATATCCGTCGAGACCTAGAAAGTATCGTTGATGACATCGCTTTCTCACAAAACATTAGCACCTCAGCAGAGGAATTACAGAAAATCCTGGAAATTATTCAAAGTTTTGATCCTGCCGGAACCGGGGCGAGAAACCTTCAGGAATGCCTTTTATTACAACTGCAACGAAAGCCTGTTCAAACGCGCGAAACACATTTCGCAATGGAAGTGGTGAAAAAATTCATGGATGAGTTTTCAAAAAAACATTACGAAAAAATTGCGAAAAAACTGGAGCTGGACGAAGAAGAATTAAAAGACGTTCTGACTGAAATCACACAGCTGAATCCACGTCCGGGCAGCAGTGGCGGCGACAGTGCACGGGCAGTTACGGAAGTAGTTCCTGATTTCATCATCGGAATTTCTGACGGGAAACTTGAACTGAGTTTGAATCAGCGAAACATGCCCGAACTGAAAGTGAGTAAGGAATACATAGAAATGTTACAACAGTATTCCCGCAATAAAGACAAATCCAGTAAAGAGGCCAGCAGTTTTGTAAAAAGTAAAATTGAAACCGCTCAGTGGTTTATTGACGCACTTTTTCAGCGCCAGCAAACCTTGCTCGTTACCATGCATGCCATCATGGAATATCAGCAGGATTATTTTCTTTCCGGTGACGAAACAAAACTGAAGCCTATGATTCTAAAAGACATTGCTGAAAAAGTAGGCCTTGATATATCTACCATCTCCCGAGTAGCAAACAGCAAATATGTGATTACTCCCTACGGAACATTTTTATTGAAAACCTTTTTTTCAGAATCCTTGTCTACAGAGAGCGGTGAAGAAGTTTCAACGCGTGAAGTGAAAAAAATTCTTGAAGATTGTATTGGCGGTGAAAATAAAAAGAAACCCCTGACAGATGATGCGCTTGCGAAAATCCTGAAAGACAAAGGTTACAATATTGCACGTCGCACCATTGCCAAATACCGTGAACAACTTGATATACCCGTCGCGCGCCTGCGAAAAGAAATCTGAATCACTACACATTACTTTTGTATCTTCGTTTTCTACATTCTTAAATGTCTGAGGAAAAAAATAATGTGAAACGGATTGCCGTAATGGGATCAACGGGAAGTATCGGAACGCAAACCCTGGATGTTATTCGTGCAAATCCGGATGTTTTCAGCGCAGAAGTTTTATGTGCAGGCAATAATGCTGATGTACTCATACAACAAGCTTTGGAATTTACACCAAACGCCGTTGTCATTGCAAACGAAAAACACTATAAGAAAGTTAAAGACGAATTGTTTTCTAAAGGAATAAAGGTTTATGCCGGGGAAGACTCATTAAAACAAATTGTTGAGATGGAAACCGTTGATTGCGTTCTGGCCGCTATTGTAGGATACGCAGGCTTATCTTCCACACTCAACGCGATTGAACATAAAAAACCCATTGCGCTTGCAAATAAGGAAACCCTGGTGGTTGCAGGAGAAATTATCACCGAAGCAGCACGCAAAAACTCCGTCAATTTATACCCGGTTGATTCCGAACACAGCGCAATTTTTCAATGCCTTGCAGGTGAGTGGGAAAATCCGATTGAAAAAATTTATCTCACTGCCTCAGGTGGTCCTTTCCGCGGTAAATCAAGGGAGTTCATGCAAACGGTGAAGAAGGAACAGGCACTGAAACATCCCAACTGGAGCATGGGCGCAAAAATTACCATTGACAGCGCCACCATGATGAACAAAGGACTTGAAATTATTGAAGCAAAATGGTTATTTCACCTGAACCGAGAACAGATTGAAGTGATTGTGCATCCGCAATCCATTATTCACAGCATTGTTCAATTCCGAGATGCCAGTATGAAGGCCCAGATGGGTTTACCCGACATGAAATTGCCGATTCAGTATGCGCTCTCTTATCCGCAACGTATTCGTTCTGATTTTCCTCGCTTTGATTTTATCAACTACCCTTCACTTACGTTTGAAAAACCGGACACGAGCGCATTTCCTTCGCTAACGCTTGCCTACCACTGCCTCGAAAAAGGCGGTAATTTGCCCTGCGCTATGAATGCCGCGAACGAAATAGCTGTCAACGCATTTTTAAATGATAAAATTTCATTCACCCAGATTGTGGAGGTGGCGGAAAAGATTGTTTCCACGATACCATTTTTACCAAAACCCTCCCTCAATGACTTAATAGAAACAGATACTGCTTCGCGTGTAAAAACGAAGGAATTAACCGGATAATTTTTCTTAAATCAGTTTCATGAATAAGCTACATCTCAAAAGAGATTGCTTTAAATCCTTATCTTTATTGGCTAAAATTTCAAGCAGATGGGAATTCAATTTGCTCAGTTGTTACTGACCCTTACCATTTTAGTTGTCTTACACGAGTGGGGACATTTTTATTTTGCAAAAAAGTTCAAGTGCAGAGTTGAAAAATTTTATCTCTTTTTTGATTTCCTTTTTCCGATTGCCACCTTAATGAAGTTTTCGCTTTTCAAGTTTAAAAAAGGAGAAACAGAATACGGCATTGGTTGGTTTCCATTGGGCGGCTATGTTCAGATTGCCGGAATGGTGGATGAACAAATGGATAAAGAACATTTAAATCGGCCGCCTGAGCCCTGGGAGTTTCGCGCCAAACCAAAGTGGCAACGCTTACTGATCATGCTGGGTGGTATCATTATGAACGTGCTTGTGGGTGTTCTGATTTATTGGATGCTGATTTTCTTTAACGGAAAAGAAACACTCCCGATTGCATCAGTAAAAAATGGTATCGCCTGCGATTCGATTATGACAGGAATCGGGTTCCGTGACGGTGACATCATCCGTAAGGTTGACGGAAAAGAAGTGCAAGACTTCAATAAAATTCCCGCGATGATTATTTTGGACAAAGCAACTTCAGTTGAAGTAGAACGAAGCGGACAAATCGTTTCAATTCCAATTACAGAGGATCATCTCTCTACAATTTTAGCTTTAAAAAAGGCGGGTATTTTTTCACCTCGCTTTCATTTTCAAATTGATTCGGTAATTCCCGATTTCCCTGCAGCAAAGAGCGGATTAAAAAAAGGCGATAAAATTATCTCCATTAATAACGATACAGTGGAATACTACCACGAGTTCGCCCGTTACGTAGAGTCTCACCGCGGCCAGGAATTAAAATTCCAGGTTAATCGGGATGGACAAAATCTTGAAATTGCAATTACCCCAAAAATTGAAGCCGGGCGTTCAGTAATAGGTGTTTTTCCAAAGAATACCGACGATTTTAAAATTGCACACAAAGATTACGGTTTGTTCTCTTCGTTGGGTGAAGGAATTAAAGACGGATGGAACACACTTGTATTACAGGCCAAAAGTATCGGCCTGATGTTTACCGTAAAAGACACCTATAAGCAAATCGGCGGTTTTTACACAATGGCAAAAACCTTCGACACAGAATGGGACTGGGTTTCTTTTTGGAGTCGCTGCGGAATGATTTCGTTAATTCTTGCCTTTATGAATTTTCTTCCCATTCCAATGCTCGATGGCGGGTATATACTTATTTTATTAATTGAAATGGTAACCCGCCGCACTGTTCCCGAAAAATTCATCATGTACGCAAATTATGTTGGGTTAGTACTTTTGATGGCGCTGATGATTTATGCCAATACCGATTTTTTCCGTTGATGGAAACAGGAACAATTATTGTTACTTTGAGTTGATTTTTTCCTTATAGTACCAAGTTAAAATGAATTTTTTACCCTCTACAATTGCCTGTTTTATAGGTATACTATTCATGTTTGCCGGATACACCAACGCACAAACTACAATTGGGGACAAAGAACCAAAACAAAAATCAGGAAACGGGAATTTAATCCAAAAACACAAGGTGTTAATCCTGCCATTTGGCGACAAAATGTACCGAAGTGAAATTGATCAATCAATTGCCAAAGAAACTAAAATGAACCAAAAGGAAATTCGTTTTGCTTTTCAGGATGCAGTTGATGACTGGCTTTATAAGAAAATAAAATCTCGATTTGATGCGGTTTCTTTATTTTCAGACACTGCAAAATTTAAAAAAGATCTTACCCTTCTTTATTCTGGAGTTGGATTCAGCTACGATAAAGTTCCTTCGCAAACCAATTACGAAACCCCTGTAAGCGACTACGAAAGAAAAATGCAGATAAAAAACGGAAATATTCAAACAGAAGTGAACAGTGATGCGCGTTTTATGAATACTAAAATCTTAAATAAAGACTTATTGAATTCTATGAACAAAAAACACGGCTGTGATGTTTTTGTTTTCATCAACGAGCTGGATTTACTAAGCGGATCATCGACAGAATTCGGTCAAGCTGTACAGCGTTCCGCTATTTTTCATTATACCTGTTTCAATTTGCGCGGTGAACAGATTAACTCCGGGATTGTCAACGTAAAATTTCCTTCAAGCATCAACGATCCTGCAAAAATAATGTCGATGTATTTATCCAGCGGAATGGAGGTAATTGCTTCCCGGCTTGAAAAAGCACTAAACGAAAGCAAGTCTAAAAAATAATTTCAGCAATTCTCATCCGAATAGGATTTTGTAATAGGTATTGCGAATCAGTTGCTCAACATCAAAACGCAAGCTGAAAACCTACTTTGATTCCCCACTTTGGCGCACCGGGATTTTCACGATACGATAGCCGCCACACACCATCAACTCTAAAAATCTTGTAGATATTTTCGATGCCTGCAGAAAACTCATGGTAGGGCTTTCCGTTTAGAGAATAAAGTGTTGAAGGAAACATTAATTCTCTGCGATTATTATCACTAACTGAACCAATTAAAATTTTATATGTTACAACTTCGCGCCACTTTAATTTTCGTAACAGGGGAATTTTATTGAGAAACAATCCCTCGAAATGATGAAACACCCATAACGATGCATATCTATCACTAACGAATTCGTAAAAGTTCATTAAGTTATACGCCATGTAATCATAAATGTAGGTGGCATTTCCTCCGTGCAGTTCCAATAAAGGATAAGGAGCGGCTCCCCAAAACCTACCTGCTTCCAGGGTATAATCAGTATATCCGAGCAAAGGCAACAAACGAATTCTGTCGTCCACTTTTACAACTAATTTTTGATAGGAATATTGACTTTCATAAATGTTTTTTAGCGAAGTCGCAAAATTAACTTGCAAAACAGGATACTTTGTGCCCAGCGAAGAGCGCGAGAAATCACCATTTATATATTTTTCGTCGTAAGCGAAACGTGTTTGAATGCGAAACTCAGAAGTCCGCAAATAAGGATAAGTTGAAGTGGTTCCGTTAGGTCGCTGATAATTGTATTGAAACCCACCGAGTGGTGTAAGCTTTCGGTTTACAAAAAAGGCGCGGGTCGTAAATCCCTCAAACCAGTCGCGCTCGTACCAGAGATTTGTTTGATCCACCCGTGTTAATGCGCCGGGCGGAAGCACGCGAAAAAAAGAAGCGAATAAATTATCCTGCGAAAACCCATTCTGACTTTGTCCTAAAATTTCCAGGTCGCTTTTGTAATTTACGCCAAACAGTTGGCGTTTAGGTTTTTTTGTAATAAACGATTTGAAACCGATACTGTATTTAAATTTTTCATCCTCCAAACCGTAAGCTACGTGCCCTGCAAGTTCATACCATCGCGAAAATTTACTGCTTGTTCTTCCGCCAAAACGAATTCGTGGACCTTCAATGCGATTATAACTTAGCAGATTGTAATAGGGACCTATTTCAAAATTTCCGGCCTGTGCATAACCCGAAACAAAGACAGTAAAAATATCGACCCAGGTTCTGTAGATCGGTAAAGTTTGCAGAGTATCAATCATGTGTATGATTTTCTGCTCATTGGAACTTAGCGAATCGTGGCGATGTTGCTGCCAAAAAGCATCGTCTTTTTTTGAAGAATTATCTTCAACAATAATATTTTCCCCAAAGGAAAAAAAACTTACCTCTTTCGGGTGATTAGTAACAATGTTTTGATATGAGGTAGTTTTACGGCCATAAATTCCGGGTTGTCCTTCCTTAAACGCAAAATCAATTACCAAACGATCCTTTTTAAGCATCCAGCTGCTATCTACATAAATATATTCCTGAATCACATTCGCCCCCTGAATGAAATTAATATTCGCATCATCAGGAATTTTCATTTCAAGACGCTTCATCCCGAAGGTTGTGTCGGCAATCCACATATTTCCTGAAAAAAGCAACTCTTGTTTTCTGCGAGGCTTAAATCGTATTTGATAGCAACGCGTATCATTCACCATCAAACTGTCTTCCAGATAAAATTTATAATAAAAAATGGCGTTATCACTGATTGGACTCACAAACTCTTTTCCAAAAACAAGAATATTATTGTCGTAAATATTTATATTTTGATACATATCTCCCATTACCTGACTCACACTGTTGTTTTCAACACCGGTTACACGACTCGCCTTAATAATTTCCTTTTTCATTTTTGGTTTATCTCTCCAATAAAACTCGGAAAGATTTTCAATCATGAAAATCGGAAGAAAGGGTTTTTCGCCATTCGTATTACTGCTATCAACATTATCGAAAATGAATTTAATCGGCTTCATCATTTTTTTATCCTTAAGCGATTTTGGGATATTGTTTAAATCAAATTCTATTTTATTGTAAACTTCATACTCATAACCGTCGAGTTTACGTTTATTATTTTGCTCCTTGTGAGCAATAACCTTGCGTATTATTTTGTGTGCTGGATTTTCTCCGGGCTTAACTACAACTTCCTCAAGCGTAAAGACTTCAAGCCCGGCATTGATTACCTGAGTAACGCCGTTTTTTAACGGAAATGTCCGAGGAATATAGCCTGTATATGCTACCTGAATGGAGTCTGCCTTATAATTAGTTTCTATTCGGTAATTGCCATCAAAATCTGTATTCGTTCCTACAGGAGCGCCTTTAAGCTTTACAATGGCAAAAGGTATCGCCTCCCCGGAAACCACATCAAATACACGTCCGGTTATTACAGTCTGTGAAAATGCATTCAGACAAAAAAGACAAACGGCCCAAAAAAGGAATTTTCTCACAAGTAAAAAGAAGGTTGAAATTAGAAAAAACATCAGATATGCGCAACAATAGAAACTGAGTAACAGCAAGGATTGAATTATACAAATACGCAAAAATTCAGCGACCAAAAAGTTTACGTATACGCATCGCACTTAGGGAATCATTCTTGGATAAATAATATTTCACAAGAAATTTCCCCATATTTTTATTGGAAGGATTAAAAGTTATTGCTTCGTCATAGCATTTAACTGCGGCAAGGGTATCACCTGCGCGCGCAAACAAATTACCATTCATGGTCAACAATTCATCGTTTCTCAACTCAAGCGGTAAGGCACTAGAAAATATCCTTGCGACAGATTTAAAATCGCCGGATTCCGAGCCCAGCTGAAACAGCAAACGAAATGCTTCCGGCGAGTTAGGCTTCAATGCAATTGAACGTAGCAAGGCTTTTTGAGCTTGCACAAAATCTCTTTGCAATAATAGAATATTTGAATAATTGTAATAAACCTCTGCATTGTCCGGCACTAATTGAATAGAATGCTCCAGCAATTTACGCGCTTCCGGTAATTGCTCGCGAGTTAAAAGTAACAAATACCCGAGATTACTGAGTGCGTTGGCATAATCCGGATAGATTGCAAGAGCCTGACGCAAATGCTCCTTTGCCGTGGAAATTTTTTCCTGAGGATTGGTTCCGCCGCCGACCTCAGCATTCCTGAACTGGTGAATCAACTCAAGCGCATAAAGAGAATGCAATTTTGCGGAAAGTGGCGCATTATCACAATCCGTTCGAAACAGGGTTTCTTTATCCTTCCATTCATTATTTCGTTTTACAACAAGAAAAATAAAAATTGCAAAAACACATGTAATAAAATATTTCCCTGATGATTTCAAGTTATTCCACACCGAAAAGGACTGCGGTTTAAGAACAAAAAAATAATTAATTAACCCAGTTAATAAAAGGGATGTACCAACCGAAGAAACAAATGCAAAACGATCAGCAACAATACCCGGAACAGGACGCATGAAATTCAGGTAAAGTCCCATTCCACCGAAGAAAAACACCAACCCCACTTTTACATGCAACGGAATTCGTTTGAAAAAGAAAATTGTTACCATTCCACCCACAACCCAAATCAATCCCAAAAAGAAATACAATGTACCGGATTCAAGCAACGGAATCTGGTTGTAACCATAATAACAAACCTGACGAAATGGAAAAACAGTTTGAATTAAATAAAAGCCTGCCGAGTTGAATGCCGCTAATATTCTGTTTGAAATACAACGATCTGCATACAATGGGTTTTCAAAAAAATCTAACATACGATGTTCAGGCTCTCCCGATAATGCGACTTTCATGGTTAGTAAGAGGAGCAAATAGGCCCCAACGATGAATAGTGCGGAGACAAATGCATGGCGTAAAAAAGTTTTATTTCGTAAAATAATTAAAAGTGGAAAAACAAAAACGAAAATTAATGCGTCACGCTTTGACAAGGTTGCCAGGTAAAAAAACACAAACACAAGAATCCATTTCGTGAGTGAAAATTCTCCGTTCGATTGTATGCGCAACAGTTGTATCCCCGCAAGGAAGGAAAAAATCCACGACAATAAAATATCCCTGTTTTTCAATGAAGCAACCACTTCCGTGTGAGAGGGGTGAATCGCAAACAACAAAACTGCCAATAGTGAAAAGGCAAAATTGCCTTTGAAAAAATCGGTGAGAAAAACGAGCAAAACCAAACAGGCAAGAAAATAATGAAGCACGTTAAAAAAATGATGTATTCCCGGTTCTAGCCCGAAAATTTCATTTTCTATGGCATAAGAAATTTTAACTAGCGGTCGATATTCATACCGATTGCCCATTTCGTTCTGATACCACTCCGTTAAAATTTCTTTCAGGTTGGAAATGTGTTGCGTTTGATAATTTTGCGGACCTGTAACAAGTTCATCGTCGAGAGCGTAACCATTACGGAACGTATTAAAATAAATGAGCAAAATTATTCCGCCTAAAAACAAGCACGCTTTTTTATATTGCATTTTGTTCATCCCTGACAAAAATAAGGGTTTAAGAAATTGAACCATGAAACCCGCGGCGCATTATTTATTAAATTTACCACATAAAATTTTATGCTGATTTCTCAAAAATAAATATGGTTTACACGAAAGTAAAACGACCTTGGCCCATAACTACCATCTGCATCATGGGATACATCTGGATGATCCTAGTTTTGCCGGGAATGTTTGCGCCTGACGTAAAAAAAATCGGTGATTTTATTCCAATGATTTACGGTTTGATTCTCGCTTTTTCGTTCATATCAATAATTGGTGTATGGCACATGAAACGATGGGGCGTTGAATTATATACGCTCATTTTTTTTATCAAAACTTCTTTTTTTATTCTTACCGGACAATTTACTTCTTCCTCTTACGCAGGGGTTTTCTTTTCTATTGTATTTATCCTTGTGTTTTCCTTTTATTATAAACGAATGGATAAAAACCTTTAAGTTGATGTCAATTATAGATACACATGCACATCTGTATTCCGATGAATTCAATGGTGAAACAGAAAGCATACTCGAAAGAGCGAGGGCCGCGGGGATAAGGGCTGTTGTTTTACCGAACATTGATTTGGATTCGTTGCAACCGATGCTGAGCTTAGCCTCTTCATACCAGGGAATGTGTTTTCCGGCACTAGGCCTTCACCCCTGCTATGTAAAAGAAAATTATCGTGAAGAGCTAGCACAATTGAAACCACATTTTGAAAAACACCGTTTTGTTGCCGTTGGTGAAATCGGTATGGATTTTTACTGGGATTCCTCATTTGTTACCGAACAAGCCGACGCGTTTCGTATACAAATTGAATGGGCGGTTGAAAAAAACCTTCCAATCATCATTCATACACGTAAATCATTTGAGGAGGCATTTAAAATTGTATCTGAATTCAAAGGTAAGGTGCGCGGCGTGTTTCATTGTTTTTCCGGATCAAAGGAGGAGGCGCAACGAATTATTTCATTGGGAGATTTCGTGCTTGGAATTGGCGGCGTAATCACTTATAAAAACGCGAATTTGCCTGAAGTGTTGAAAGACATACCTCTCAGACATCTTGTTCTAGAAACAGATTCTCCCTACCTACCCCCCGTTCCCTATCGGGGTCAACGTAACGAAACCTCGTACATCACCTTCGTTGCTCAAAAACTTGCTGAAGCAAAAAACTTAGATGTGCAAGAAATCACCGCTGCAACAACCGAAAACGCCTCACGTTTGTTTGGCTTGCCGAAATGAAAAATAAATTCTTCGCTTTCCTTAATTTTATCCTGCGCTCTAATTTATACATTGCCGTTTGTGCATATTTTTTTACTCAGTTTTGTTTATCCTCATTTCAATTATCACAATTAGACAGCCTTTCACGCTATCCGCATTTTGTAGGAATTTGTGTTTTTTTTGTTTATGGTTTGCAACGAATCGTTGAATCAAAAAATCACTCTCCAAATGGAGATAAAAATAAATACAAATGGTATCAACAGCATTTTTTGATTATGGTTTTTCTGATTGTTATCGCTTTCGTCTCTCTTCTGCTTGTGTTTAATCACCTACTCTCTCAATCATTTTGGATTATTTTACCCCCTTTCATTGTTTCACTGCTGTATTTTGTCGGACCAAAACCTTTAAAGGCGTTGAATTTCGGTAAAGGTTTTGTCATCGGAATCACCTGGTCCTATGTTTGCGTCATTTTACCCTGTGTTGTTTCTGGGCACCAATTACTAATTAGCGATGTCCTCCTTACGGCAATCAGCGTGTTTTTTTTCGTTTCCGCCATCTGTATTCCGTTTGACATTCGCGATGCAGAGGTAGATCGTTTTAAAAATATCCGTTCGCTTCCTGTATTACTTGGACAAACCATTTCAAAAATAATTGCTGTTTGTCTATTACTCTTGTCTGTAGTAATTGAGTGTTTTCAATCGGGTCACGAAGCCCAATTATTATCGCTTATTTTTACAGCTGCTGCTGCTGTTCCGGTTATTATTTTTTCTTTTCCCGGAAACCATCCGTTTTATTTTTCCTTATTGACAGACGGCTTATTATTATTACCGATAATTTTTATGCAGGTTTTTAGCTAAGTTTATTTCAACACGCCAAATTTATATCCATTCTCAAGAAGAAAATCAATCGTATTCGGCAGAGCGAATTCCAAATTTTTTCGGGCTTTTTCACTGTCGTGAAAAACTATGATAGACCCGTCCCTCACGTTATCTTTAACATTAAGGAAACAACGCCGGGGAGTTATTCTGTCATCAAAATCATTACTTATAACATCCCAGAATACAATGCGGTATTTTTTTTTAAGCAGTCGATATTGCTTCGGTGAAATTTTTCCATACGGTGGCCTAAATAATGTATTCGTAAAAAAGCAAGAACATTTTTCAATGTCAGCAACATACCCTGCATTTTCCGAGCGCCATCCATTTAAATGGGTGTACGAATGGTTTGCGCAGACATGCCCTTCGCTTATTAACCTAGCAAAAAGAATAGGGTTTTCTTTTATATTTTTTCCAAGACAAAAAAAGGTTGCCTTAATTTTATACTTCTCCAATATCGAGAGAACAAATTCAGTAACGCCTGGGGTGGGACCATCATCAAATGTGAGAAAAACATTTTTGGCGCAACCCTGCAATGCGGGCAGACTCCAAATTGCATCACGAAAAATAAGTCGTGGCAAAAATGGAGGTGTAACGATCATCTTTAACAATTGGAATCGTTTATACGAACCGGAGATTGCTGTGGTGATTCCTGCATCGGTGAAAATGCGCCGAAAACATTTTCATAACGCATTTTCAGATTTGACTGCAATTTTTCCAATTCCTTTTTCAAGATGGTGTCCGTTTCGTTTTTTGCATACGACATAGAATAATAATACATGCGTTTCATGATATCCTGTGCCTGATTGATTTCAGACTGATAAAAACCTTGAAACTCTGTATCAATTGCTCCGTACACACCATAATCAGTTTCATATATCGTAAAAAGTTTTTGAGATAAAGTGATTGCCTTTTTAAGCGCATCCTTACGCGTAGCTTCACTAACATCCGGCCCCTTTTTATCTGCAATGTCATAATAGCATCCAACGGCAGTTACTAACGTTGCGTCATAAGGAACATTCTTTTCCGGCATTACCAGCATCATCTTATCCAGAACTTTTAACGCTTTCTCTTTCTTTCCCTCACGCAACAGCGCAGATGCCAAAGTCGTCATTTGTATACGCATGTTCATTGCCATGCGCATACAATTCTCATCAAGATTGGTTCCTGCCCCGGTAGTGTCATCCATTCCTCCCCATGCCCATTTCGCTTTATCCGGATTCATGATGTTTTCATACATTTTCTCTGAATTTACTCGAACCTTGTAAACTTTTTCATCTTCTCTCGCCTTAATTGGAACCAAACGATAGGCTAATCCTTCCAGCTGAAAATAATCCTCGAGATTGAGATAGGAGTCAAATCCGGCAGTTACAGCAAAATAAACCGGCCGATCCCAATTAAAGCCTGCAAGTAAATCGAGAATCATCAAATCGTTTTTTGTAAAATATCCCTTCTTGGTTTCCCAATCTACATTTTTCACCATTCGTTTTTCCAAACCGCGCTGAACAAGGTTTTTGTTGTTTACAATACGTAAGGAATCTCGTACATTTTGTAGGGAATCTTTTTTAAATCCGTAAACGGGGACACGGAATTTTTTAGTTGGCAAATAATCATAATAACGATCCCCGTTGAAAATCTTATCGTTCTCATCATCGCTAGCTACAAAGTCAATCATACGCTTTGCTGTTTGAAAACCTGAGAATTTCTTATCAGGAACAATGTAAACCACTTCACGTTTGCTTCCTTCGTATTTTTCCGGCGCCATGGTAAACGGCACCGGGGGAGAGTCATAAGCGGCACGACGCATTTGATTAATATACCAGTCGGTTTGTAATAAACTCAGATTGATTACACGAACATCCGTACGAATGCCTTCTACTTCCTGGGCATACCAAAGCGGGAAGGTGTCGTTATCGCCATTGGTGAACAGTACAGCATTCTTGTCACAACTCTGAAGGTAGTTAATGGCAAAATCACGCGACATGGTACGTTTACTGCGGTCATGATCGTCCCAACCTTGGCTCGCCATTATGTAAGGTACGAATAAGGTTAACACAAAAGTAAGTGCGGAAATTCCTAATGAAAACGATTGGTTAGCGGCAGAAGTGCCACCTTCTGAAACAATGAATGCGTAAGGATTTCCTTCCACTAAAGCCAGTTTATCAATCTTGGAGATTCCTGTTTTGCCTTTCTGGTCTTTCGCGTTTTGTTGTTGAATCAACTTGTTCATTGACTCGATAATCCCAATCACGCCAAGTCCAATCCATATTGCAAAGGCATAAAAGGATGCAGCGTAGGCATAATCACGCTCGCGCGGCTGATACGGGTACTGATTCAGATAAATCACAATAGCGAGCCCCGTAAAGAAAAACAACAACAAACAAACGATGAAATCTTTTGGGTGAGCGTACGCATGAAACAACAACCCGATGAGTCCGAGAATCAAAGGCAAAAAATAAAACGTGTTTGTTCCCTTGTTGTTCTTAAGTGCGTAAGGCATTTTATCCGGATCAACACCATTCATTTTTTTGTCGATGGCTTTTATTCCGGAAATAACATTTCCTTCGGTACAATTATTATTCAGCCCCTGCACATCATTTTGGCGACCAATAAAATTCCATCCAAAATACCGCAGGTACATATATCCGACCTGATACTTAAAAAAATAATTCAGGTTTTGTTTGAAGGAAGGAACAGGTGAATCCGATTCGTCAGGATTAAAACCGCTCCAGCTTTCGTAAAAATTCGCATGCCCCCCTTGCTGACTCCACATTCGCGGGAAGTAGGTACAATACGCCTTATCGTAAACGGGTATTGAAGCCTTCCGGTCATCAATTATAACATACTTTTTTTGAAGTGTATCCCTACCATACACAGGCGTACCGTCTTTGTATTCAACCGGATTTTTAGCGTTGTAATATTGTCCGTATAAAATTGGCCAATCACCGTATTGCTCACGATTCAAATATGACAAAAGCGAGATCGCGTTTTCAGGATTATTTTCATCCATCGGTGTATTCGCCTGAGAGCGGATAACGAGCACAAAAAATGTAGAATATCCCAACAATAAAACCAATACACTCACTAATACATGATGTAAAATTTCAGGTCTTTTTTTCAGATAATAAAACCCGTAAAGCATTCCGCCAAAACCTATTAAGCGAAGAAAAACGGATCCGCCCGAATTAAGTCCGGACTTTGCTCCCGCAATTATTGCGAGTAAAGCAAAAAAACCGGACACAACCAAAAAAATATTGAACAGGTTTGAAGATTTTTTAATGGAATAAAGAATTCCAAGAGCAATACCTCCTAAAAGAAGCACAAAATAAAACACGGTTCCGGAATTGAAAGATACGCCCAGATTATTTACAAAATACAATTCAAAATCTGCTGAGAATTTTACAGCGTTTGGAATAAGTACTCCCTGAATTCCTCCAAGCAACACCACCGAAACAATACTGCAAAGAATCAACCCACTCATCGAAAATTTATATTTACGGAAATAATAAATAAAGCAAATTGCCGGAATTACAAGAAGGTTTAGCAAGTGAACACCAATCGATAAACCGACAATGTAGGCGATTAAAATGAGCCAGCGAACCGAGGATGGATGATCCGCTTCCTCCTCCCACTTTAGTATTGCCCAGAATGTAACCGCAGTAAATAACGAGGACATTGCATAAACCTCACCTTCTACCGCCGAAAACCAGAACGAATCAGAAAACGCATAAGCAAGAGCACCCACCACACCGGAGCCAAGCACGGCAATCATACGTGAGGTATTGAATTCGGCCTTTGCAATGTTGACGATTTTAAGCGCAAGACGCGTAATTGTCCAATATAGGAACAGAATAGTGAACGAGCTGGCCAAGGCGCTCATAATGTTTACCCATCTTGCCGCAGTAGTTACATTGTCGCCGCCAAACAAAATAAATAACCGGCCAAGAAGCAAAAAGAAGGGTGCTCCCGGCGGATGTCCCACTTCGAGTTTATGCGAGCAGGCGATGTACTCGCCACAGTCCCAAAAACTGGCTGTTGGTTCGATTGTAGCAATATAGGTATAGGTGGCAATGGGAAAAATCAACAACCATCCGATAAGGTTATTGATTAATTTGTACTTTTTCATGTGGTTAAAGAATCAAAAACAAGGGATGAAGTTACATTTTTATGCCTGATTTACAAGCCGTTTATTTGATTTTAGTATCAAAGTTTTTTTTGCTTTCATTGATTTTTTATTAGTTTTGCCTTCCCAAAATTTTGGGACGCTGTCCGATGGTGTAACTGGCAACACGTCTGGTTTTGGTTCAGAAGAGTCCAGGTTCGAGCCCTGGTCGGACAACAGCCCCCGGTAAAACACCGGGGGCTATTTTTTTTTCGAAGGTTTTATTACGCGTTTGGAAACAGTTGAATTGAATCAATGGCCGGGGTTTCGCTTCACTTCGGCAGGCTCAGTGACCGCT
>OMJH01000071.1 GCA_900299295.1 Bacteroidota bacterium | reverse complement strand
GGCCCAGCCTATCCCCTTAGAGGCGGTCCGGCTGTATTTAATGAAAATTTTGCGCTTCACTGCCTGAATTCAGGAATACTCACCGAATTGGTATCTTACCGTTTCCAATATCCCAAAATTTTATTTCCGGGCAGCAGCCAGTTGAACGCCTCTGCCCCACCCAAAGATTCCATAAAACGCAGCGCACTAATACACACTCTAAATCCATGGAGTTGGTGGAAAACCGCCCGGTACATTAAAAATCAAAAACCCGACCTGGTATTAATTCGGTTTTGGTTGCCTTTTTTTGCACCGGCCCTGGGTACAATTGCCCGAATGCTTCGAAAACACACCACCGTGTTGGCCCTAACGGATAATGTTGTGCCACATGAAAAACGGCCGGGCGACCGGAGTTTAACAACCTATTTTTTAAATTCATGCTCGGGTTTTTTAACCATGAGCGATCGGGTATATCTGGAATTAAAAAACTGGCCGGTGCATAAACCCATTGTTCAAACCCGCCACCCCCTTTACGAAACCTATGGTCCTGCATTGAGCCGGTCCCAGGCCCGTAAAAAACTTAATATAAATTCTGATGCTGAAGTGGTGTTGTTTTTTGGTTTAATCCGGGCATACAAGGGTTTAGATTTGTTGATTGAGGCCTTTAACCGATCCGCTGCTAAAAACCCCCGTTTGGTATTGTTAATTGCCGGAGAATGTTATGAAAATGCACAATGGTATCAAAATTTAATTTCAAAATCGGCTTTTCATAATCGAATTATTTGGCATAACCGATTTATAGATGACGCGGAAATTCCTTTGTATTTTTCTGCTGCTAACCTATCGGCTCAAACCTACCGAAATGCCACCAACAGCGGCGTTAGCATGCTGGCATATTTTTACAGAGTGCCGCTTTTGGTAACCGCAACCGGTGGGTTACAAAGCATTGTTCCGCATGAAAAAGCGGGGTTTTGCGTTCCGGTTAATGTTTTAAGCATTGCCGAACACCTGGATCGTTATTTTAAGGAGGGGCTTGAAACCCAATTTAAAACAGCGCTGGAATTTGAACGGCAAAAATACAGCTGGAACCAATTCCTTGGGTCGCTGCAGGAATTGTATAAAATGGTAACAGGATCATTAAAACCTGAATTATTTGTTGAAAACAAATAGGGCAACCTAGCGCTTAAGAATTTACATTTAGTTATCGGAACGGCCTATGGCTTTACAGGTTAACATACACGACATTTTAGGACAATTGTACCAACACCGCGATTTGGTATCGCATTTGTTTGCAAATCGAGAACGCGTGACCCTTCAGGAACTATTGGCAACCGGTAGTTTAAATCAGGATCAGTATTTAAAATTAAAATCCCTCGATTTAATATACGATTACGAAGGCATTATCAGTTTAAACGATGCGGTAGTTAGTATGTTTGAGGAATTTATGGAAATTGGCGAAGTAACGCCGGGACTTGTCCGAGATTACATGAATGAGTTGCAAAGACAGTTAATCTTTTACAACGATTTACGTGAACAACGTTTTTTAAGGGGCGTAAAAAAATATTTAAAACGAATTGATGTATCGCTCAGTCGTGAAATTATTAAACTCCAAAAAAACGTAGACGATACCTATAAAAACGAATCCAACTACCGTGTAAAAATTCAGAAACTGGAAGATTACCGTGAAAAACGCGACACCATCATAGAATTCATTAAAAAAACACATATACTCATAGATACCAATCGAAAGTTATTTAATTTGAGTAACGATTCGGAATTGTTTGGCATTGTTTCTGCCCTCAAACACAGTTTGATTGAAAACCTGGACTATTTGATTGAAATACAAACCGACATCACCGATTACATAAATAAAATTCAGTTGCAGCTGGACAGCTACCTTAAAGCGCAACAATTAAAAGAAATCAAAGACCGGGGTCAACTGTATTACCAAACTAATTTTAAAAATACCGTAGCGTTAGTGAGCAGCTTGCGCCACAATAATGTAAAAAGTCCCCGAACACGAATTTCTGTAAATTCTCTTTTTACGGATGAGGGACACATTCTCTGTCAAAAAATTGCAGAAAAATATAAACTCAGCCGCTTATTATCGCGCGGAATTGCCGACAAGCTTTCCGGAAATTATAAAGAAAAAGCCCTGGAACAGCAAATTAAACTGGATACAGAGCGCCTGGTAGATCGTTTTTTAAAACAAGATAAACAAAATTTATTTCTATATCTGATAGACTATAAATTTCCTAAAGCTATTGGGGATGTTGGGCTCGAAGACCGCCTTTCGCTGTTTGTAGAAATTGCCATGGAATACCAAACTCAAATGGATTTTAAATACCGACTTGAGTATTATAAATACACCGACTCTGAACAGAAACAAAAAACCATTGGTTACACCTTAATTGTTCCGCCAAATTCAAAAAAACAAAAAAAGACAACTCTTATAAAAACCGCTTAAGCATGCTAGCAGAAGATTTTAATTTGCCTAAACAAACCCATACCATATTTTCAATTATGGCACGCGGGCATTTCATTTCAAGCAATGGCACCCGCGATGGAATGAACCGTTTATACGATATTGTTAACCATCCCGATCATTTTGACCGTTTGCAAGCATACTTTAATATTATTCATTATCAAATTGAGCGGGGCAACAATTACTTTTATTTTTCAAAAATCCAAGAACCCCCATCCGAACTTGAGAAAAAACTGGAGCGCTTTGAACGCTATTTAGACATTATTGACCTGTTTGCCAGCATGGATAATAAAATTACCGTTGGCAGCCGCTTTCGGCCCTCGGAAATTGCTGAAGAATGCGTCGCCAATGTTCGGCTAAAACAAAAACTTCAAAAAATACCCTTGTACAGATCCGAAACCTTACACAATAAAGTGCGAGAAATTTGCGATTTGCTCAGCCGAGACTCGTTTTTAGAATTAGAAGATGAAAAAACAGAGTCCTATAAGGTTTTAGACGCCTACACTTACCTACTAGATATCGTTAATGCCATTGCGATATACGAAGATTCACCAACCACTGAACAAACCCTTACGACATGATAACCAGCCAATGCCGAATTTTAAACCGAATTGTTGAAATTAATATAGCCAACGTACGCTATGCTGATATTGAACTGAGCGGAAATACCTGTTTTGTAGGTACCAATAATTTTGGAAAAACCTCTTTGCAAAGGGCTATTTTGTTTTTTTACAGTGCTAACAGCAGGGGTCTTGGAATTTCATCCTCACAGAAAAGTTTTGAAGAACATTATTTTAGATACGAAAACTCGTATCTGGTATATGAAATAGCGACCGAAGAAAAACCTTTTATGGTAATTGTATACCGCCACAACAAACTGGTTTTTAGATTCGTTGATGCCGCATACGATGCGGATTACTTCATCAACAGCAGTGATGAATCCATGAAAATTAAAGAAATTGTAAATGGATTAGAACGTAAGGGCATTTTTGTGTCCAATCAAATTGATACGTTTGAACGTTACCGAAACATATTATATGGTACCGAAGTGGATAAATCTCTCTCACGATTTTATTTACTCAAGGGTAATGAAAAATATCAAAACATTCCAAAATCCATTACCAATGTATTTCTTTCGTCAAAAAGCAGCATTGATTCGCGATTTATAAAAGATTTTATAGCCAATTCTTTAAATACGGAAGACAGCAGCATAAAACTTGAACAAATTGAACGGCAATTACGTCAATTCAATGAAAAATTTATTGACATAGAAACCTATTTAAAAAAAGACACTCAGGCATTAATCGAATTTATTGATAAAAAATACGATCAGGTTCAAATGCTAAAAGGTACTCAGTACGAACTGGCCGAAAAACTGGGAAGCAGCCTACACTATGCAGAAACACAACACGATGCCATCCGGCAAGCTGCTTTAAAAAAAGAAGACGAATTGCGTGATCTAAAAGAAAAACTGGAAGCCTTTTTAAATCAAAGCAATGAAAAGCAAATGGATTTACGCGAAGAAATAGGCTATTACGACCGTAGTATTCGGGAGGCGCATAAAAAATTAAAATACTATCAAGATCAAAATATAGATGCAGTACTAAAAAAACACTCAGAAAGGGAAAAACTACAGGTTGAATTAAATATTGC
>OMJH01000070.1 GCA_900299295.1 Bacteroidota bacterium | reverse complement strand
TCCTGAATAGAGTACAGAATCTTTTCCATCAAGTTTGGCATCTCTTGTTACAATAGCATTGTTCATTACAGTGTAAAAGAAAACAGCTGAAATCTGTAATTTATTTTTCCAGATTTTATTAATACCGATTTCGGTATTATAAGCATATTCAGGCTTTAACTTTTCGTTAGGAATAATCAATAAACCGGGTGCGCTTTCAAAAACTTTGGTTGCATCGTCAACATTTGGAACTCGGAATCCGGTACTGAAAAGAGAATTGATTTGCCAATTATTTCCCGGTTTGAAAATAATGGCCAGATTTCCGGTTAACGCATTGTTTACCCGTTTGGACGTGGTAAAAGGAAACGGATAAAAGGTGGTATCAATAAATTTATTTTCCATTGTTGTGTAAGAGTATCGAATCCCACCATTTAGATTAACTTTTTCATTGATTTTGAAATCATCGTTCAGATAAATCGCGGCCGTTGAAAATTTACTTCCGCCGTCAGGATACCGGGTTACTGATTTGCCTGCCGTATCAACTATAATATTTCTTTTTTCTGCTGTTGAATTTACATCATTTGATGTAAATTCAATTCCATATTTTATTGTTTGTCTTTCACCCAACCCCCTCTTAAAATCAGCATTTAAACTTAGCACTGAAACGGCTTCTTTTTGGGATGTTCTGTAATCGTTTTTATAGCGCCTGCTGTTTCGTTCTTGGTCAATTTTCTGATAAGCTAAAATGATTCTTGCATTATCATAAAGTGCAGAGGACTTGTTAATCCAGAGGTTATAAGAGGTCAATATTCGGTTTTGTTTATACCACCATTCAGCCCACTTTAATGTCCCGCCACTTAGGTCAGTTAACCGGTCATATCTGGGAAGATTATTATTTTGACTTAATTGAAAGTTAAAACCATGAATAATTTTGTCACTTTGTTTAATATTTATTCGCTGCATAAAATCCAATTGTTGGTAAGCACTGCCTTTTTGTAAATCCGGATTGTTATTTACTAATAAGGTATCTTTATTGTTTATGCGATCAATATAAAAGTATCGTTTTCCAAAGGCGGTATCATTTCGGTCTCTGAATCTTCCACTCAAAACATCACCAAAATCGCTCCATGTGATATTTGTTAATGAGGCTATTTTTTTGACTCCTAAATTAATATCCAGGTGTCCAGTTTTCTCAGAATTTGCTGATGTAAAGCGCATCAGGGTGTTGGTTTTCACCAACAGCTTTTCGTTTGTACTGAATCGTGCGTTTTTTGTGTAGAAATGCATTACACCACCCAGTGCATCACTTCCATATGCAACAGAACTCGGTCCAAATACAACCTCTGTTTTTTCCAACATAGAGTTATCAATCGACATTACATCTTGTAAATGTCCGGCGCGGTAAATGGCATTGTTCATTCTAACACCATCAACTACCAATAATACTCGGCTAGCTTCAAATCCACGTAACATTGGACTCCCGCCGCCGGCTTGACTTCGCTGAACCATAACACCTATGTTTTGTAGTAAATCGGCACTGGTTTGTGAGTTGGTAAATTCAATACCCCGTTGATTAATTATGGTCATGTGGTAAGGGACTGAGGTAATACTATCTTGTGATCGGGATGCTGAAAGAACAATTTCGTTTAAGTTTATAGCTCGCGCCATTAAAAAAATCTCTTGTTGTTGTTTTATAATGCCTTTCCATTCAAAATAATCCGGATGAATTATCCAAATCGAATCATCAAGCGCAAGGCTTGAAATTTCAGCCGTCCCAAAATCGTCAGAAACTGTAGTGTTTCCAACTTTATCTTGGATGATTGCGTTTTTAACGAGATCTGCTGTTGAGTTGTCCCGTATTTTTATTTGTTGTGCAATTCCTTCCATAACGCAAATGAAAAGAAGGAAAAATGAAAATATTTTTTTCATTTTTAAATAGTTAAAATTGATTAAAGAAATTTTTTATTACCGTTACTACGGGAATAAAAAGTGAATTAGCTAGGAAAATGCTTCGCTAAATTTTTGGGGGAGGTGATGAAGAATTTAAATAAAATTCAGGCAACTTTAAAAAAAATGGTGAAGCAATTATTGAGGTAGTGGGGCACATAATTTTCCAGTTTGCATGATTGCTTTGGTGGTAATCTTTAAAATTAAATTTCAAAATGTGTTTCGACTTCGAATTTTTAGGCGAGGTATAATTTCCTAAAAGATAATCTTCATTGAGTTTTTTAAGTAACAATTCTTCTTTTGAATCGCCTAAAACGAGGTATTCGGTTTCATTTCCTACTTTTTTTTTCGAGATTATATCATATAATTTACCGTTAAAAACGAATTCGCCACTGTTTACCCATCTCAGATTTTTTTCCATATTCTGAGAAATACTCAGAATGATTAAATCATTGGATTTTAAATTACTTTTTAAAATTAATTTAAGCTCCTCACGTATTTCAATTTTTAAAGAGTAAAAGTTGATAATACCACTGAAACCTGCAAATATTATCAAAATCAACAAACTAAATAAAATAGTTTTAGACGATTTCACACTTCGAAATTATGGAGATTTTATATAGTTTCAAAATTGTTAAATTATATTTTTATAGCTAATTATTTTATTAAATAAACTTTACTATAAGCTTTCAGTTTGATTTTCTTAAATTTGTTGACTAAATATTTATTTTATGAAAAAAGTAATTCTTTCTCCAGATGTTCCTGCACCTATTGGGCCTTATAGTCAAGGCTTACTTGTGGGTGATACACTTTACATGTCGGGTCAAATTGCGTTAGATGTATCAACGAATAAAATTCATAAGGTTTCTATTAAAGAAGAAACTAAAATTGTTATGGAAAACCTGAAGGCTGTATTAAAGGAAGCGGGTTTAACTTTTGACAATGTTGTTAAAACTACCATTTTCCTAAGTGACATGAATACCTTTGTACAGGTAAATGAGGTTTATTCAAGTTATTTTACCAGTGAATTTCCTGCTCGTGCTACAATACAAGCAACTCGATTGCCAAAAGATGCCAATGTGGAAATAAGTATGGAAGCAAAGAAATTTTAGAAACGGTTTGTTAAGGGTAAGTTTAAATGGCGGCATCCCTGACCAACTTGTTTTTTCGTTTGCATTTAATGGGAGGAAAATCGATAAAAGATGACCAAGCATAACTTAGATAACGATTTTGATTACACCTTCACTCTTTTTGGAATAGTTTGTCATGACTCAGAGTATAAAATTTGTTCGGGATTAAGTAAGCAGCTCAATATCGATTTTGTACGTGAAAAAAGTATAGAATTGAAAGGGAAGAAAAAAGATGAGTATTTTCATTTTTCCTTATTCGGATTCAAAGATGAATTATCCGGTAATTCTTATTACCTCCTGAATAATTCCAGTTCGAATGCTTTGGAAATTACAACGAATAAAAGAAGTAATTTACAACCGGATTTATTTGAATCAACTAAAGAAGCAATAAATCGTTCAAAAGGTAAGTTAATTCCGGAATTGCAGGAAGTTGATTATTTTCTTCTGCTTGACGGTGAGTTTTCAAATTCGGAATTACTTTCTTTAAATCAAAAAATACAGGAGACTGAAATTGTTGTGACTTGCCGAATGATTGAAGTGGATAGATTGAGTTCTAAAAATAATTTAATTTTTTAAATGAAAACAGAAATCATTGAAAATAAAACAAAGATTGTGGCAACCATGGGGCCAGCCACTGAAAGTATTGAAGTGCTTAAGCAAATGTTTCTTGAAGGACTAGATATTTGCAGGATTAATTTTTCGCATGGTGATTATTCTTCAGTAAAGTTAACTGTGGATAATATACGTAAACTTAATAAGGACCTTAATCGACATATCGGCATTCTTGCCGATTTGCAGGGACCTAAACTTCGAATCGGGATAATGAAAAATAATTCCGCTGAACTTGTATCGGGAAATGAATTGGTAATTACCACAAAAGAGTGTGAAGGGGATAATCACCGAGTTTATATTACCTACGAGCAATTTCCTAGTGATGTAAAAGTTGGCGAAATTGTTTTGATTGATGATGGTAAAATTTCTCTGAAAGTGACTGAAACAAACGGAAAGGATGAAGTAAAAACAACAATTATTAACGGAGGAATTCTTTCTTCAAAAAAAGGAGTTAATCTTCCCAATACAAAAGTTTCTTTGCCGAGTTTGACTTTAAAAGATCTGCGTGATCTTGAATTTGCCCTTGAAAATGATTTTGATTGGATAGGTTTATCTTTTGTACGAACAGTGACAGACATTGTTGAATTGAAGGATATTATTCGTAGTAGTGGTAAGAAGGCGCGCGTTATTGCTAAGATTGAAAAACCTGAAGCTGTTCGTGAGATAGACAAGATTATTGAAGTTACGGATGGAGTGATGGTAGCTCGAGGAGATTTAGGAGTTGAGATGCCATTAGAGGAAGTTCCGGTTTTACAAAAAATGATTGTTACCAAATGTATCAATGCCGGTAAACCGGTTATTATTGCTACGCAAATGATGGAAAGCATGATAATGAACTATGCTCCAACGCGTGCTGAAGTAAATGATGTTGCTAATGCAGTAATGGATGGTGCAGATGCAGTTATGCTTAGCGCTGAAACGAGTGTCGGGAAATATCCTGTTAAAGTAATAGAAATTATGCGCCGGATAATAAACCGTGCTGAATCGGAAGATAAACTTTACTGGAAGGAACATCCGCCGGAGAAAAAAAACGTAACCTATATTACTGACAGTATCTGTTTTACTGCTTGCCAAATGGCACATCAGGCAGGAGCAAAGGCCATTATTTCTATGACAAACAGCGGATATACTGCATACAGGCTGGCCAGCCATAGGCCAAAATCGCATATTTATATTTTTACGGATAATACTTCCCTTTTAACCGCACTGAGTTTGGTTTGGGGTGTTAGAGGTTTCTATTACGATAAATATGTAAGTACGGATGAAACTATTTTTGACCTTAAAGCAAAATTGAAAGATGCAGGTTTAATTAGAACAGATGATTTAGTCATCAATATTGCCAGTATGCCTATGAGCGAGAAGGGGAGAACCAACATGTTGAAATTATCTTACGCTAATTAGTAATTTCTTTTTCTGAGAAAAAAAGTTCTTATAATAACCTATTACTGGCCACCTAGCGGTGGCCCGGGCGTTCAGCGATGTCTTAAATTTGTAAAATATCTTAGGTTATTTAATGTTGAGCCGATTGTTTTAACTGTTGACGCTTCCAAAGCTTCATATCCCGTGCTTGATCATTCACTTCTGAAGGAAATTCCAGAAGGAATCGAAGTGATACGTACCAACTCGTTTGAACCTTTAAAATTTTTATCCGCTATATTAGGAAAGGAAAAAGTACCTTATGCCTCTATTCCCGATCGTGAAAAGATGAGCTTAATTGGAAAGTTTTCACTGTATATTCGTGCTAATTTTTTCATTCCTGATGCCCGTGTGGGATGGAATAAGTTTGCAATAGCTGCTGCAGAAAAAATTATCAAAAAGACAAAAATTGACGCAATGCTTACTTCAAGCCCCCCGCATTCTACTCAACTCATTGGTCTTCATTTAAAACAAAAGTTCGGATTACGATGGGTTGCAGATTTAAGAGATCCGTGGACGGATATCTATTATTACCATAAATTACATCACAGCGTTCGGTCTAAACGAAAGGATTCAGCTTATGAAATTAATGTTTTGAGCAACGCGGATATTGTTTTAGCAACCAGCGAAAGTACGGCATCAAAGTTCAGGCTGAAGTTGCCGAAACAAAAAGAGAAAGTCAAAGTGATTACAAACGGCTACGATCCGCAAGATTTTGAGAATATCCCCATTGTAAATCACGAAAAGTTCACGATAACTTTCGTTGGCACCATAGGAATGCAATTTGGTTTAATTGGGTTGGTAAATGCACTGGTTGAATTGAGTCAAAAACATTCAGATTTACCTTTCCAAATTCAATTCATTGGTAAAATGGACAATGAAACGAAGGATTTCATCTCAAATCATCTTGCTTCATTTGCTGAGTTAATCGGCTACGTGCCTCACAAGAATTCAATTGCATATACTTGTTCCGCTAACTTATTATTACTTGTAATACCGAAGGGGGAGAACCAGGGAACTGTGCCCGGAAAAACCTTTGAGTATCTTGCTACGAAGCGTCCAATCCTTTGTCTGGCACCTAAAGGCAGCAGTGCTGGGAAAATAATTGAAGAGTGTGATGGCGGAATTGTATTTGATCATGAAGATGTTAACGGTATTAAAGAATACCTGATAGAATTGATTCAAAGGCACCAAAGGGGAGAGGAAACCTCCGTTAAAAACAATAACTTTACAAAGTATTCACGTGAAAAATTAACCCGGAGCCTCGTAAATTTGCTTTTAGATCAATGAGATTTCTGCAGTTCATATGGAAATTGCTTATCAGGATAAAAAACCCTACATGCAGTATTCATGCAGAAACGCTTACCAGAAATGTAAAGTTTGAAGATCATGTGCGAATTGAGTCCGGCTGTTTTATTGGGGCTTCACTGGTTGGCAGATATACTTTCATTGGGAAAGATTCTTATGTTGATAAAAGCACTGAATCTATTGGTCGATTTTGTTCTATTGCAATGGGAACCAAAATTTCCCTTCAGAATCATCCGATGAAATGGGTGAGTACTCATCCTTTTACTTACACCAAGCGATATGGTTTTGTTGAAAGCAACATTTCAATAGAAGGAGTAACTACTGGGAAAACCAAAATAGGAAATGATGTTTGGATTGGGGCAAATGTTACTATTTTAGCCGGTGTAGTTATTGGCGATGGTGCTGTGATTGGCGCAGATTCACTCGTTACAAAAAATGTTGATCCGTATAGTATTGTAAGCGGTTCGCCGGCCAAACATATTCGATTCCGTTTTAATGAGGAAACCGTTGCTAAATTATTAAAGATACAATGGTGGAAGTGGTCTACTGAAGACTTACGAAAAAACATCAACAAATTTCGTGATACTGATGAATTTTCGAATTATTTTAATCATCATAAATAAATTTTTGTCTTCCAAAGTTTAGTTTTTTTTAAAATTAATAGTTTCTATCCCTCCCTTAATAAAAAATGATGACAAAGCCGTGGATTGTTTTTTGTCATAAAACCCTAAAACTTTACCTTTATCCTTTCAAAAATTAATCATGGACACTTCTACGATATTTTATTTGGTTGTTTTATTTTCACTTGGAGGCCTCTACAAGGTATTTGAAAAGGCAGGTGTTGCAGGATGGAAGGCATTGGTTCCTTTTTATAACTTTTATGTTTGGCTTGAATTGTTGAAGCGTCCAAAATGGTGGATTGTATTTTTTATTATTCCGGGGGTAAATGTCTTGATGTATGCCATCCTCATGTTTCAAACTGCGTACGCATTTGGCAAACGTACATTCTTTGATTTGACCTTCGCCTCTTTATTGTGTTTTTTTTATGTTCATTATCTTGGTTTTTTTGCGCATGAAATTAAATGGAAGGGACCTGATGAATTTAACGGGCTAAAGGGCGGTATAATAAAAAACTGGCTCGATCCGATTTTTTTTGCCATTGTTGCAGCAAGTATTATTCGTACATTTTTTTTAGAAGCTTTTACAATTCCCACTTCTTCTCTCGAAAAATCATTGCTGGTTGGTGATTTTCTCTTCGTAAATAAATTGAGTTACGGTTCGCGTGTACCGATGACTCCTCTCGCATTTCCGTTGGCGCATCATACGATTCCTGTTTTAAATACAAAAGCATATCTCGAATTCTGGAAATTACCTTACACTCGTTTACCCGGCTATAAAACTATTAAGAACAACGACATTGTAGTGTTTAATTATCCTGATGGTGACACCGTGGCTCTGAACAGTCAGGACAGAAGCTATTACAATTTGTGTCGGATGATTGGGTTGCAACAACTTAATCCACAGGAAATGCCTGCTAATTATTATCCGGATTCACGTTCAGTTCCGATTGGTCGCGAAATCATAAAACAATATCCGGAACAGTTCGGAAAAGTTGTGGGTCGCCCCGTAGACAAACGTGAGCATTACGTAAAGCGTTGCGTAGCAATTGCAGGTGACCTGCTGGAAATAAAACATGGACAATTGTTCATAAATAACCGAAAAGCTGAAAATCCTGAGCATCTACAGCATTTTTATTCGGTGAAAGTAAAAAGTGGAATTATTACGGAGGAATGGCTTGATTCAATGAATGTAAACGCTGACGAACAGGGTTTAATGTATACGCGCAATGATACCGATGTATTCAAAATTAATTTGGAGGATCGTACTGCCGAGCAATTGAGCAAAGTAAAGGGTTTTTATGAAGTGAATCGTGATAATGAAGCAAAGGGAAGTTTTGATTTCAATATTTTTCCGCATCACGCTTCAATTCCTTGGAACAACGACAACTTTGGCCCATTACTAATTCCAAAAAAGGGAGCTACTGTTAAATTGGATACAGGAAACATTGCGATTTATGATCGAATCATTGATGTTTATGAAAACAATGATTTTAGAGTGGAGGGTGATAAAATTTACATCAACGGAAAAATCGCTACTGAATATACTTTTAAGCAGGATTATTATTGGATGATGGGGGATAACCGGCATAATTCTGCTGACAGCCGTAGTTGGGGCTTTGTTCCGTTTGATCACGTAGTAGGAACTCCCGTTTTTGTTTGGTTCAGTTTGAAGTATAACGATAAGCAACCAATTTCGGGTAAGTGGAGTTTTAAAACTATTTTTTCGAATGAGAAAGAAGGCAAAATGAGATGGAACCGCTTTTTTTGCTTTGTGAGTGATAAAGGACTTTCAAAATCTTATCTGTATCATTTTCTAGTCGGATTTGCACTTTGGTACGGTAGTTCTAAATTTCTGAAATATCGCAAGCGCAAGAAAGAAAAAAATAAGTCTTAGTGGTCGAGGTAAACGATAAAGGAATAACGGAAAGAAAATGAACGGCCAATGGAATAGGGATTAACTCCTATCAATTGATTTGCTTTTTGTAAACCGAATCCGATTTTAAAATTATTTTCAATTAGTTTTTCTCGATTATTTTCCTTCCTGAATCCGAAACTTAGAACTGGATTTAGCCAGCTTCTAATATCTCTTTCAGCTGTTTTATGCGATTGAATTGTAATTGGCGAATAAGAATATTCAACACCGATTTTTACACAACCGCCTTTATCAGCTGCACTGCGGTAAGTCGAGCCAATTCCCCATTCGTAGCCTAGCTGAGCCGCACCGGTTAATGCGCCAAACCCATTTATTTTTTTGGATTGGCTAGAACCTAAACCAATTCCGGGGGATAAGGAAAGTGAAATTGCGTTATCATCATCAATGTTAAAAAGGTTGAGTCTGAAATGATAGCAGATGTGATAAAAGCTGTATTGTGCAATACGCGAATAGGTAGTTAAGGTATCGGCATACGTAGTTGAGTCGGCTGCATAGGTCTGAATCGGCGATAAGTTGAGATCAAAAAAAAGTGAATGGCCAATTGCATGAAAGTCAATAGCAGATGGTTTATGCTGTTGAAGAAAATATTTTTTTTCTTGGTCTTGTTTATTCTTAACGTTTTTAATAGTTGTGTTTTTTTGGGCGAAATAAAAACAAGGCAGAAACGAAAACAGAATTATAATAAGGAAATTTGATTTCATCAGCTTTTAATAATTAAGGTAGGTAAGGTAGGAAAGTCGGATTGTAGTTGGTCTTCTGAAAACAAATGCTCCACCTGAATTATTTGAAAAATTATTTGGCTCTTTGAAATCGGTTCCACTAAGACCTAACCCGATTTTTAAATTAATTTCCTGTAAGCTACCGAATGCGCTGTTACTTTCATATTTTATACCAAGTGATATGCAGGGGTTTATCCATTTCGTTTGAATGTCTCTGTTGTTAACCGTTTTGGCGTAAAACATTGGTACGTTATTAAATTCATAGCCGGCACCGAAAAATAAGCCCATTTCTGATGAACTGGTATTTGTTGCTGAAGCACCTAGGTGAAATCCAGCCATTACTGGCAAATTAAAGCACCCGGAAAAATTTGGTGTAATTACAGAAACGCTGTTCCCTGGTATAGAACCGCCGGCGAAGATGCCAATTGCTGGAATTGCACTCGCTCCGAAAGACAAATTTTCGTTGAATTCATGCAAGTTATAACGGAAGTGATAGATAAAAGTAAAATAACTGAAGCCACTTACGCGTGCGTAATCGTAATAAGCATAGGTATTCCCAAACGGGTCAGTTGAGGTAATTTTTTTTTCCCTGATCGGACCATTAAAAATATCAAGATAGACCGAAGTTCCGATTGAATGAAACATTTTTTCGGTCGGATGTTTTTCAATTTTACTATTGGATTGAGCATTGAGCAAATTAGTTGATAACAAGTCAAAACACAATAGCAATAAGATGAAAATATTTTTCATAGTTTTTACTTTTTAAGTAAACCAGTCATTACATCGGATAATTTGTTTTTGTTGGCCAGTTGTCCGCAAGCGGCATCAATGTCCTTTCCACGACTTCTCCTTACATTCACAATAATTCCATTGCTTTCGAGAACTTTCCGGAAATCATCCAAACGTTCTGGAGTGGTTTGTTGAAATTCTCCATCGTCAATAGGGTTGTATTCAATAATATTAATTTTTGCTTTTACTTTTTTGCAAAAGGTTACAAGTTGTTTTGCGTCGTCAATTGAATCATTGAAGTTGTGAAAGGCAATATATTCCAGCGTAACGCGGGTACCTGTTGCATCACTGAAATGGTTTAAGGCAGCAGAAAGATTTTCAAGCGAATTGGTTTCATTAATGGGCATAATTGAATTTCGCTTTTCATCCGTAGCAGCATGAAGGGATAGGGCAACATTAAAACGCACTTTTTCATCCGCCATTTGATGAATCATTTTTGCAACCCCGGCAGTACTCAGGGTAATTCTTTTTGGCGACATACCAAGTCCTTCTGCTGATGTTATTTTTTCAATTGATCGCATCACTTCCGAATAATTCAATAAAGGTTCTCCCATTCCCATAAAAACAATGTTCGTAAGCGGCAATTGATGATGTTGCTTAGCGGCATCCCTGACCAATGCAACTTGATCAACGATTTCATCCGCATTAAGGTTTCGCATACGTTTTAATTTGCCGGTAGCACAAAATTTACAGGTTAAGCTGCAGCCTACCTGACTTGAAATGCAAGCCGTCATTCTTTTTCCTGCCGGAATCAACACACTTTCCACTACGTAATTGTCGTGTAGTTTCATAGCGCATTTAATCGTTTTATCGCTGCTGATTTGCATTTCGGAAATGCTCACTGCGTTGATGATAAAATTTTCGTTCAAGAAGTTTCTTAAGTCTTTAGAAAGATTTGTCATCTCCTCAAAAGAAACCGCATGTTTTTGCCATAGCCATTGATAAATTTGGCGGGCCCGGTAGGTTGCTTCTCCTTTTTGAGCAAAAAATTGAACTAGATCATCTTCTGAAAAGCGGCGTATGTCTTTTTTAGTTGACATAATTAAACACAAAGATACAAAGGGATATCGCATCAGAATACGATAAATAATTGAAAAAAGCTTAAAACTGAATTATAAACATGTAATTAGTAACTTTATCACTCAATGAATGGATTTAATTTCTTTTTAGCTGACCAAATCCATGATGGGTTTCGATTTTTAAAAGAAAAAACAGTTTTAGTATTTCAAAAAGACGGTAGGTTTGAACGTGTTGTTTCTTTGGATGAAATTGAAAAAAATGAGGTAAAAACTTTTCGTGGAATTTTATGTCCGGGTTTTGTCAATGCGCATTGTCATTTGGAATTATCCTACCTGCGTGGAAAGATAAAAGAGGGTGGGGGATTACATGAATTTATTAAAGAGGTTGAAAAGCAAAAACAAAATAGCGCAGAGGAATTGCAGGATGCAATGCAAAAGGCAGATAGTGAAATGTATGATTCAGGGATTAATGTGGTGGGTGATATTTGTAATACAAACCATTCGTTTTCTGTTAAGCAAAAATCTTCAATTTATTATCATTCTTTTTTTGAAGTTTATGGTTTTCACCCTGATCGTGCCGAAAAGGTTTTTGAAAATGCAGTTCAGTTAAAAAAGCAATGGAATAAGGAAAGAGGAAAAAATCCTTTCGCGGTCAGCATTGTTCCTCATGCTCCTTATTCAGTTTCTGAAAAGTTATTTTCTCTTCTCTCCGGATATGCTTCAAAATGGGAAGCACCGCTTTGCATGCATTCACAAGAAAGTGAAGATGAGAATTTATTTTTTGAAAATAAATCCGGAAAAATTCTTGAGCGTCTTCACCAATTTGGAATTAATACCGATTTTTTTCAGTCCACCGGGAAAAATTCTTTGAATAGTACACTTCATTTTTTACCAACTAACAGGAATCTTTTACTTGTTCATAATACATACACCTCGCAAACAGATGTTCAATTTGCAGTTAGCTGTCATCCTTTGGTTTATTTTTGTTTTTGTCCACGTGCCAATCATTTTATTGAAAGACGCTTACCTGATTTTTCAATTTTTTCGAATTTGAAGGATAGGCTTTGTATGGGAACGGATAGTTATGCAAGTAATTACTCTTTCAATTTCGGCGAGGAAATTGGTTTTTTAAAAACTTTGAATCCTGAAATCAGAATGGAAGATATTCTTAAATGGAGTACTTCTAATGGATCTAAATTTTTCGGGTTAGATGATTGGTGCGGGAGTTTTGTTAATGGAAAAAGACCTGGTCTTGTTAATTTGGAATTGAAAAATGAGGGATATTATTCCAAAAGAATAATTTAGCTTTCAATATTTTTTTTTAAATATTATTTACGATTATATGAAGTCATTAATTAAAAACTGTCAATGATTTTGAAATCATTCAGTTGAAAATTATTTTTTGGATTTTCGATTAGGTATAGTGGAACACCGCCGTAATAGGAAGCCCATAATGAATAGGTGCTCGGTGGGCCGATAATGTAATCGCATTCGGCAAGGCAGTAAAGGTCAACGAGTTCATGACCAGGAGCAATTACACTGTGTTGAAAATGATTTTGTATTATTTTTGAAAATTCATGTTCATTTGAGAAGAATAATAATTTGATTTTTTGATTTTGAAACAATTGAAATAAGTTATTAATTATACGAATATAAGTTTCCAAATCATAAAAATATTTACCGCCTTCAAATCGAACATAATCACCGCGTCTTAAATGTACGCCAATCAGGACTGAATCTAAAGTTTTAGTTTGGCTTATAAAGTTTTTGATTTGTAATTCGTAAAATGAGGAGGGAGAGAAAATTTCAAGAATTTCTTTTCGGTTTTTTTTAATTAATTCCGTAGTTCTGAATTGCCAACCCATGGCTAAACAGAGATGCGAAAATATTGAGGATTTTTTGGGTAAACTATCGAGGTCGCAGTATTCGTCATATCCTATTGAATAAGCCGAAAAAAGGTTCGTTTTTATTTTTAATTTCCGCGCGATTTTGGCTAAAAAATTAAAAAATAAGAAAATTGTCTTTGAACCAGGATAAATTTTTATTTCTCGGAAATAACCTTTGTAATTATAAAGGGAGGGATTAATTAGTATTATTTTATTTTTTTTGCAAAACAGGTATAAATTCGAATGAATAATCATTTGATTGCACAACTGACCAGGTTTATCTGAGACTATTATCAATTTTTTATTTTTTCGTAAAGTGCGTCGTACTCTGAAATTTTCCCATTAGGCCGGTAGGTCACATAAATATCTACTAATGCAAAACCATTTTCTCTTAAAAAACTATCGGTCTGAAAATAAAAACTACCGCCGTTATATAAATAATGTGTTGACATTTCAATTAAAATAAAATTAGTGGAATTCAATAATTGTTTACCACCTGTCAAAATATCAAGTTCAGATCCTTGCGTGTCAATTTTCATTAATAAAACATTTTCATTTTGAAATTCGTCATCTAATGTGCTACACTGAACTTCTACTATTTCTTTAATTTGAAATTTATCTTTGTGCTTTTGATTGATGTTATTTAGTTGATTCGTGTTAATCTCAAAATAACTTGATGAAAGTTTATCTTGTGTAACATGAAACTTTCTGTTCTCTTTCAATTTTCCTAATGCTAAATTTCTAATTTTTATTTTTTTTGAAGAAAAACAGTTTTCTTCAGCGATTTTAGCCATACTTTTGATAGGTTCAAAACCAATAACCTGGCATTCAGGAAATTTTTTAGAAAAAAATCTAGACGTATTACCGTTGGCTGCGCCAATGTCTAGTATTAAAAATTTATCATTAGGGATGTTTAAATTTTTCGATTTTATATATTTAGCTGAACGATACAGATGTTCAGATGGATTCGTTAAAATAATATCTTTTGTTTTTAAAAATATATTTGGATTTCCAAAGAACCATTGTAGAATTTTAATTACAATTTTTTTGAAAAGGTTCATTTATAAAATATTGATAATTAGTGAAGTTTTTTTGCAGCGTTGTAGCCATTAATCCATTCTTTTTCGATTTGAAAAAGTTTAATTGCGGAGAGGATGTTGGGAAAACTGCGTAATATTGATTTTAAGAATAATTTAACTTTTAATTTAAAGCCGGGTTGTTCCTCAAAAATTTTGGTGTCATTGAAGATTTCAAACTTTGATAAATAAAAATCTCTTGAAACTGAATAATTTAGTTTTTTTAAGTAGGTCAGGTTACAACGTTCAAAATTAATAATATGATTAAGTTTTAAATTTTCAGACGCCCCAACTTTTTTTCCATCTTGAATACAGGAAAATATTATTTGAGCATCCTCACCGCTACTTAATTCTGTAAGTTTCCTTCCTGTTAAATTTATTTTCCCGTCTTCAAATTTCTTCGCGTAGGATAAAAATGAGTTTCTCTTAACACACATTCCGCTGCCTGTCGGATAAAATTCTTTCCATTTTTTTGATTTATCATGTGGCGAACCTTTAATTTGTCTTTGCTGAAAATAACTTTTACAGTATTTTTTAATAAAAGAATCAACTGGACCCTCAAGGGTAACATTAATTGTTCCTGGGCCCCAGCAATCACAATCAGCAATTTTTGATTGGATTTCTTTTAAATTCTTTATGTAGTTTTCGTCAATCAGATTATCATCATCAACAAAAACAATCCAATCTCCTTTTGAGGATTTTACGCCGCATAACCGTGCAAAAGCTAAACCTTGTTTTTTTTCTTTAATTAAAATTATTGAATCGTTATATTCAGCATTGAGCTTTTTTACCACATTTTCTGGCTCAGTGTTAGTGGAATTATTATCAATTACTATTATTTCGCATGAAAATATCTCTTGTTTTAATATTGATTTTAAAACATTTTCTAGCCGCTTCTTTGGCGGATTATAGGTGCAAACTATTATGCTTGCGAATGTTTCTGGAAAATTTCCCAATATTTATTCTTTATAGTTGAGATTTCAAATTTACAAAATGCATTTTTGCAATTGTTTTTCTTTTCTTTCAGTAGTTCCGGATTTTTTATTAACTGTTCAATAATTTGAATATAATTATTCATCATATTTTCCTTATTTTCTATTAATATGCATTCCCCGGCTATACCATGGTCAGTTTTTATCATATTTTTTATTTCCGCATGGTCATTCGCTACAACCGGAATTTCCCAAAACAGTGACTCAGCTACCACAGTAGGTACACTTTCGCCTTCAAAGAAAGTAGGGAAAATAAATAAATCCATTACTTGATAATATGAAAAATAATCTTGAAAATTTTCTGATAGCTGAATTAGTTTGATTTTTGGGTTGTTGATTTCTCTTACAATAGTAGAAAGGTAGTTCCCGTCCCCAATCAAAAGAAGTCTTATTTGATCGTTTTTTTCTGATAATTTTACAAAAAGATTAATGAGAAATGACCAGCCTTTTTCCGGAATTCCTCGTGAAATCATTCCAAGGATAAACACATTTTCACTGTCAAATAGTTGCTGTTTATTTATTTTTTTTATTATAAATGATGAAGGATTGATTCCTATATAAACTTTTTCATTCTCAATTTTTTTTTTGGTCAGTAGTTGTTCGATTATTTTTTTGTTCTTATCAGCTGTATAAATTATTAAAGGTTTTCGGTCTAATAATTTTTCGACCTTAATAAAAGTTTCACTTTTTTTACTATATAATTCAATTTCACCATGTAATGTCGCTATGAATTTTATGGAATCCGGAATGACATCGGCACAAATAAAATCTGACTCGGACATGTTACTATTTACGAGTTCAATTTTTTTTTTGATCAAAATTTTCCTGAAGCGAAATTTATTGTAAGACGTTCTAAGGTTCCAGTTTATACCTAAGCGCTTAATTAGGCCATTTAGACGTAGAATGATAAATCGTGTAATTTTTTTTTCTGAATAACTGAGGATATCAATTTTGTTTTTTGTGTATTCGTAAATTTCTTTAGAAGAATATTCAGGATTATGATCGTAGATATAAACTTTGTGTTGTTTTTCTTTTGCGAATTCTTGTGCAAGATGAATAACAAATAGTTGCGCACCTCCTCGTGATAAATTCGTAAGAGAAAACAAAATATTCATTTGATTTTCTCTCCAATAAAGAT
>OMJH01000069.1 GCA_900299295.1 Bacteroidota bacterium | reverse complement strand
CAGCTTCCGTGTTTCTAATTCAGTCAGTGATTTTAATCCGTCCTTGTAAAGTTTTTCGAGTCGTTCAAATTGTTGCACAGCTACCTGGTAATTTACTCTCGCTGCTTCCAGTTCAATACTGTCTGAATTCACTTTTAATTTCGCCTGCATCAGGTAGTTTTTTGCCTGATTTAGTTTCAGATCTTTAGTCAAAGCAAGAGCATCAATTTGTTTATCAAGAGAATTTACTTTGTCATAGTAAGAGGTAACGGATTTTTCTTTAACTGATAATTGCTGATCAGTGCGTTCAAGTAGTTTGGGGTCGAAGTAATCATCCTTTATTTCGGAAATCTGTAAAATAGTATCTCCTTTTTTTACAAACTGACCTTCTTTCACAAACCACTTTTCAATTTTTCCTGCGATAACGGAGTGCAGGGTTTGAGGTCTTTGTTCCGGATGTAAACTTGTAACATTACCTCTTGAGGTAACATTCTGTGTCCAGGGTAAAAAAAGAAGAGCGAAGAACACGAAAGTGATGGACAAAAAAGTACGCCTTAAACTTTTATTGAAGGAGTACTTCATGGTATGTTTAAAGCTTGCATATTTTTCTAACTGCAAGTGAGTTTTTGAAGTATTGGAAGAAATATTAAGCATGTTAATCAGTTAAAAAGATTAAAGATATTTTTCTTATTTGCTTCTTCAGGAGTCATGGTATCCTGAATGGATCCGTTTTCCAGCCAAACAATCCGCGAGCATTTTTCAGAAAGAAGTTTTTGATTGGAGAAAGCAAGTAAAGTAAATTTATATTTCGGGTCAAATATCTCCTTTACTACCAGTTCCTGATCGTGAGGACTTAACCCGTCAAGTCCGCGACCCAGCAGAAGCAATTTCGGTTCCAGTATGAGTGCACGCGCGACGAGTATTTTAAAAGCGGCAGCCGATGGTATTCCTCGTCCTTCAGGAAGTAGCTCTGTATTAAAACCATCCTTGCTCTGGAAAATAAAATTAGATAATCCGAGACGCTCACAAATTGCACTTATTTTTTCAAGGTCCGGATTGTCGATTCCCAGCGTAATGTTTTCAAGAACACTCCCCCTAAAAATCTGGTCGGTGGAGCGAATTACGGCGATACTTTTCCTCAAGCTGGGGATGTCTAGGTTTCTTACGGGTATATCATTGATTGTAAAATTTCCGTGCGTGATTGGAAAGGAAGCAGATGCAATGTTGAGCAATGTAGATTTTCCGCCTCCTGACTTTCCCGTAAAATTTATTTTTTCACCCGGTAAAATGTCAATTGAAAAATCGTGTATTGAATTTTTTTCCTCGTTGGGGTAACGAAAAGCTGCGTCTTGAAACAACAGATGTAATCCTGCTGATTTTTCATCAATGTTCAGGTTCATTCCCGACTCCTCTTCTAATGGTAAATCAGTCACTTGTCCCAGTTTGTCAAGCCCCGTTAGTACATCATAAATAATCTCCATGTTTAGTACTACTTTCTCAATGGAGTTTAGTAATAAAATGATTATGATTTCTGAAGCAACAAACTGGCCAATGTTCATTTTCTGATCGAGAACAAGCCATCCGCCCAAAGCAAGAAGTCCGGCAGCAACAAGAATTTTAAATACAATCATGTTGATGTATTTTCCTCGTAACACTTTGTAATGCGCTTTACGCGCCCCGATATAACCATCCACTAATTCATCTGTTTTTTCGAGATGCATTTCACTTTTACCGCTATAACGAAAAACATCGTGCGTTCGCGCAACTTCTTCCAGCCAATACACAACTTCGTATTTATATTTTGATTCTTTCAGACTTGTTTTTAGTCCTTGTCGCGTGGTGAAAAAGAAAATGACTGAGAGATAAAGTAAAACAAAAACGCTGAAGAAAATAAAGAAGGGATGGTATAAGCTTACGATGATGAGTCCAAGGAAAACCATCAGGATGGCCCCTGAAAAATCCATTAATATTTTCGATAATCCTTTTTGAACGGTAATGCTGTCAAAGAAGCGGTTTACCAATTCAGGGCTGTGCTTACTTTCAATCGTCTCCTGACGAATCATGGGTAAACGGTAGGCAAACTCAAAAGCGGCTCTCGCAAATATTTTCTGTTGCAATGTTTCTGAAACGGCCAACTGCTTAAGCTGAAAAACGCCTCCAAAAGCAATAGCCCCCAAAACAAGGAGGGTGAGTATTATCCATGAAGTAGTTACTTGTCCTGAACTTACCAGGTTAAAAATCGTTTGAATTCCCAGTGGAAGAGCAAAGTTAATGAGTGCATAAGTGATAGAATATAGGTAAATGCTAAAAATGGCTTCTTTTTCAATGTGCAGTAAACGAAAGAATCGTTTAACCGGCGAAAATTTTATTACGAGATTGGTATTCATGATTTTTTCTTTAGTTGAGTGGCACTGAGCGCGAGTTGAAAAAAGAAATCCGAAGTGTTTTTGCTGGTTCGAGTAAAACTCGAAAGCGAGGGAAGATGCTCACAGTAAAATTTCTGATGACTGATGCTGTCTACAATAATTGCTGCGGTGGTTTGTGCAAAGAAGAAGCGGGAGTTTATTTCCAATAAAATTTTAGCAATCCTGTTACATAATCTTTTGTAGGAATGATAACATCCCTCCGTATTTTTTTTATCTACCTCGTGAATTAAGTAAGCTTTTGCTGTTTCGTTTATTGAAATTTGCTGAAGGACATTCAAATCAAAATTTTCATGCGTTGATTTGGGTTGGGTTTCACAGAGCATTTCAATTGCTTTTTTTAGTTTTTCTTCTGCATTTTTCACATTAAAAGTTTGAAATACGATTTGATATTCTAAATAGCTCCAATACCAGTTCAGTAAATAAATGAGAAACTGATGCTTGCTTTCAAAATATCGATAAATAGAACTTTCTGTTGTTCCGATTTTCTCGGCCAGCTTTTTAAAAGTAAAATCTTCAAAACCCAGATTATTCAGCATGCGATGCCCTTCTTTTAAGATTTTTTTCCCTAACACCGATACCTCCGGGTTTTTAAGGTAAGTTTTCTCGTTTACCTTTATTTGCATTGATTGAAACAGTATTTCCATAGTGTAAAGTAGATTGCTAACAAAAGTAATAGTAATACTATTATAAAAAAAAGTAAAAAATTCTTAAAAAGTAGTTATACTTTTAAATAATTGATTTTCAGCACCGCAGATTTGGCCGGAGGATATTAAGTTGCTCCCGCGGGTCGATTTTCCTTACCTTTGTCGCATGGAATCAATGCGTCAGCAAAAAGTGGGGCGGTTACTTCAGAAAGAATTATCGGAGATTTTTCGCGCTAACGCGAAAACTCTTTTTGAAGGTAGATTCATCTCTGTAACTATTGTTCGCGTGTCGCCGGATTTAGGATCTGCTAAAATTTATCTGAGCATTATGGTAACGGGAGATAAAGCTGCTGCTTTGTCTCAGGTAAAGGAACAGGCCCCTGCAATCCGTCGTCTTTTAGGTAACAACATTAGGCGTCAGGTGCGTGTAATCCCCGAACTCAGTTTTTTTATTGATGATTCATTGGACTATGCTGAAAACATCGATAATTTGTTAAAGAAATAATTGTCAGTCCTAACAATTAAATAGGGTTATTACCTCGTGAATCTTTCGTTTTTTATCGCCCGTCGCTATCTTATTTCACGTAAGACAAATAATGCGATTAATATAATTTCCTGGATTTCTGTTTTTGCGGTTGCGGTGGGTACAGCGGCACTTGTCATCATTTTGTCGTTCATGAACGGATTAACCGGCCTTGTAAAAGATTTATACAATTCCTTCGACGCCGATATTGAAGTTACTCGGGTTTATGGAAAAACTTTCCAGCCGGATTCGTTGATGATAAAAAAGCTTCACGACATAAACGGAATCCAATTTATTGATTTTTCGGTGGAGGATAATGCTTTGTTAAAGTACGGCGATAAGCAGACTTTTGCTGTGGTAAAAGGCGTTGGTGACGATTTTTTTAAAATGACGAAACTCGAAAGTCAAATAGAGGACGGGAATTCAGTATTGAAGGCAAGGGACGGATATTATGTTGTGATGGGAAAAGGGTTGAATTATCAACTGGGAATTAATATCCACAATAAATTTTCTTCGCTTCAGTTGTTTTCTCCGAAAAAAGGAAACGCTGCCGTTTTTACACCTGAAGACGGTTTGATTGAAGAACAAGTTATTCCGGGCGGTTACTTCACCATTAACGATGAGTTTGATTACAAATATGTAATTGTCCACCGTGAAGTTGCACAACGCTTGTTTGATTGCGATAATGAGGTGAGTTCAATTGAAATTGCATTAGCATCAGATGCTTCTCCTCAGGATACTAAAGACGCAATACAAGCAGTGATGGGAAAAGATTTTCAGGTGAAAGACCGGTACGAACAAAACAAAACACTGTTTTCTACTTTGCAATCCGAAAAGCTCGTGGTTTTCATTGTGCTTGTTTTTGTGTTACTGGTCGCAACCTTTAACATCATTGGTTCTCTCATTATGTTGATGATGGAAAAGAAAAAAGACATGAGAACATTGTTGAATTTAGGAGCCGATGAAAAGTTCATTCAAAAGATTTTTCACTTGGAAGGAATGCTGATTGTGCTTGCGGGAGCACTGGCCGGATTGATTCTTGGATTGGGATTTTGTTTTTTACACATGAAATTTGAACTCATCACGATGCAGGCATTAGGTCGAGAAATGGCTTATCCGATGAAGATGTTTATCAGTGATTTTCTTTTAATTTTTTCAGTCGTGATTTTAATCGGCTCGATCGCGGCCTGGTTTCCGGTTCGGATTTTTATCCGAAAATTTCATTTCAGTTGAAACAGTTCTTCTTAATTAAATTACAATGAAAAGAATTACTTTTTTCCTATCATTTTTCTCGTTATTACTGGTTAAGGCACAACAGCCCTTGGCCATTCCCGCTGTTCTAAGCGGAACTTCATTTAACCTGAATGTGCATGATACCACACATGTTTTTTATTCCGGTTTTACGACCTTAACTTATGGGATCAACGCTTCCTACCTTGGCCCCACACTGATCATGAATAAAGGTGATTCAGTATCCATCAATGTGAATAATTTTTTGATGGATACAACAACTATCCACTGGCACGGAATGCATGTTTCAGCAATGAATGATGGTGGTCCGCACAATATAATTTTGCCGGGAGCTTCGTGGCAACCTTCTTTTCGTGTCCGTGATCATGCATCCACGTATTGGTACCATCCGCATTTGCATATGATGACCAACATGCACGTTACACGTGGCGCTGCAGGAATGATCATTGTACGTGATTCGACAGAGAGCTTGCTGAATCTTCCACGCACCTATGGAGTTGATGATTACCCGCTCGTAATTCAATCCAAATGTTTCGATGCTTCCAAACAAATCCAAATCAACAATGCTTCTGATAGCGTGATGATGGTAAATGGAACAATCAATCCGTTTTTAAATGTGTCCGCTCAGGTTATACGCTTTCGCGTTTTGAATGCCTCCTCCGAACGCGTGTATCAGTTAGGTTTTCAGGGAAATTTAACCTTTCATCAAATTGGAACAGATGGAGGATTGCTGGATGCACCGGTTGCGTTGACGCGCTTGCGTCTTGCTCCCGGTGAGCGTGCTGAAATTCTTGTAAATTTTTCCGGGTTGAACGGACAAACTTTTACGTTAATGAGTTTTGCTTCCGAATTGCCAGGTGCAATTTATGGAGCGACACAGCCTGGAATGGGACCCGGACAAACCATCACCGGCTATTCCCAAAATCCGCTGAATGGCGCTGATTTTCCTATTTTGCAATTCAACGTAACAGCGCCAACTTCTACAGCGGTAATAAGCATTCCTTCCACACTGATTACTAATACCGCGTGGCCGGTTTCATCGGCAAACACAACGCGAACCTTAACATTTTCGCCAGTAAACATGGGGCCTACTGCAATTCAAGGACCTTTTCTCATTAACAACACAAGTTTTGATACGCATGCAATAAATTATTCGGTTCCTTTGAATAATACTGAAATTTGGACGCTAACAAATCAATCGCCGATAGCACATCCATTTCATATTCATGATGTTCAATTTTACATTACGGAAGTGAATGGTGCGCCTCCGGCGGCAAATCTTGCAGGAAGAAAAGATGTGGTGTTGGTACCGGCAATGCAAACGATAAAATTCATTACGAGGCTTGAGACCTTTTGTGATGATTCTGCTTCGTATATGTACCACTGCCACATGTTGCCTCACGAGGATCTTGGGATGATGGGACAATTTGTTGTGACTTGTCCCGCAGGAACCGGATTCGCAGAAGAGAAATTTGAACACGCATCGATAAAAGTGTTTCCGAATCCCGGATGCCGATTTGTAAATCTTTTATCCGTAAATGCAGAAAAAATTATTTCTGTTCGTGTATATGATAACGCGGGACGAGAATTGAGCGTGAATACAACTGCCGAAGAATCAGGTCTTATCGTGGATATGCGCGATGTTGAAGCTGGGATTTATATTTTACGTGTGAAAACTGAATCGGGTGAGACAAATCAAACCTATGTTCAGGTGAAATAAAAAATAAATTTTTTGGTGCGAATGAAAGTCCATACTGCCGGGGTTTCGACGAGCTCAACCACCGGCATCGAAGGGCTCAACCACCAGATGATTGTAACGCTGACACTGAGTTTATCGATTTGGACGATTTGACGGAGGCGAAGGGGCCGGTGCTTCGGCGGGCTCAGCAACCGGCTTTACTACTCTGGCCACTAAGCGTTCTCTAAACGCGTCGAAGGGATGCCATGTACTGCTCTGAATGTTGAAGTGTTCAATGAGTAATTCATCCGGATTTACACTGTACCCAAAAGCCGTATCAAATCCTTCTTTTTCCGTAAATTCGTTTTCCTTTTCAAATAGCGTATGGAGTACCTTTTCGGTGAGATTGAAAAAAAATGGCAGAAGAAATGGGCCGATGAAAAAACGTTTTCGAGTTCGAATGTTTCAAGCCTGCCAAAATACTATGTCCTTGATATGTTTCCGTATCCTTCGGGTTCGGGTTTACACGTAGGACATCCGCTCGGATATATTGCGTCTGATATCGTTGCGCGCTATAAGCGCCATTATGGTTTCAATGTATTACATCCAATGGGATATGATTCTTTTGGGTTGCCTGCAGAGCAATACGCGATTCAAACCGGACAACATCCCGCTTTAACTACCGAAGAAAATATTCGTCGCTATCGCGAACAGCTCGATCGAATCGGTTTCTCTTACGACTGGGATCGAGAAGTACGCACCAGTGATCCTGACTACTATAAATGGACGCAATGGATTTTCATTCAGTTGTTTCACTCATGGTACAATCCGAATACAGATAAAGCGGAACCCATAGAATCGCTGATAAAGATTTTTGAAACTGAGGGGTTTCACTTGCAAAATGATAATACTCTCTCGGGTAACGTAGAACATGAACTGAAATATTTTTCTGCTGATGAATGGAAAAATTTCAGTGACGGCAGAAAGAGTGAAATTCTCATGAATTTTCGCCTTGCTTATTTGGGTGAGGCGTTTGTGAATTGGTGTCCGGCCCTGGGTTGTGTTTTAGCAAACGACGAAGTTAAAGACGGCGTGAGTGAGCGTGGTGGTTATCCTGTTGAGCGGAAGTTGATGAAGCAATGGAGTATGCGTATTACCGCTTATGCAGATCGTTTGTTGAATGGACTGGATCAACTCGAGTGGTCGGAAAGTTTAAAAGAATCGCAACGGAACTGGATAGGTAAATCTTCCGGATGCAGTTTAATGTTTGAGGTGGAAAACAATTCCGGAGTTCAGATTGAAGTTTTTACAACACGTCCTGATACAATTTTCGGTGTTTCATTTGTCACGCTTGCACCCGAGCATGAATTGGTTTCCGTACTTACAACTGCAGCGCAAAAAAAGGAAGTGGAGCGCTACGTTGATTTTGCAAAAAACCGAAGTGAACGCGAGCGACAGGCTGACGTGAAATCTGTTTCCGGTGTGTTTACCGGTTCCTATGTAAAACATCCTTTCCTGAATAAATTAGTGCCGGTTTGGGTGGGTGATTATGTGCTGGTGGGTTATGGAACCGGTGCTGTGATGGGCGTTCCCGCCCACGATAGCCGCGATCACGGTTTTGCAAAAAAATTCAGTTTACCAATTGTGCAGGTTATTGAAACCCCGGAAGGATGGGATTTAGATACCGAAGCTTACGAAAGTAAGCAAAGTCGTTGTATGAATTCTGAATTCATTTCCGGATTAACAACACTCGACGCAATCGAAAAAGTAATTGTTGAAGTAGAGGCGAAAAAAATGGGAAAGCGGAAAATCAATTATCGTTTGCGCGATGCCGTGTTTGGCCGCCAGCGGTATTGGGGCGAACCGATTCCTGTATATTACAAAAACGGAATTCCATATACTATTCCTATTGAAGAATTGCCTTTGGTGCTTCCTGAAGTTGACAAATATCTTCCAACTGAAAACGGAGAACCGCCTCTGGCACGTGCAAAAAACTGGAAGTATAAAGGAGAATTTGATCTGGAACCAACAACGATGCCGGGCTGGGCCGGAAGTTCTTGGTATTTTCTCCGCTACATGGATGCTACCAACAATAATGAATTCGCTTCTGAATCATCAACAAATTACTGGAAGGAAGTTGATTTATACATTG
>OMJH01000068.1 GCA_900299295.1 Bacteroidota bacterium | reverse complement strand
TATGAATATGACAATCGGAGAAAAGCGACAAAAACTTTTTGAGTTAGCAAAAGGTAAATACTTCGCCTTTGTAGATGACGATGACGATATAAACATGAATTATGTAAATGAGATTTTGACCGCAATAGAAAGCAATTCCGATGTAATAACATTCAGGCAAATTAGTTTTATCAATGGAGAGCCTTTTCAGGTTAATTTTTCTCTAAAGAATGAAAATGAGGAAGCCTATAAAGTAAATGGAGTTTGGCAGGATATAAATAGAAAACCATTTCATGTTTGCGTGTGGAAAAAGAAAGTTTGTACAGGTTGTTTTTTTCCTTCAATTAATTACGGAGAAGATGCCTTTTTTGCTGAGTGTGCAGCTAAGAACGCAATTACAGAAACACATATAAATAAGGTTCTGCATTATTATAATTTTGATAGTACATTAACGAGAGCATGAATAAAGTAATAATTAATCTTGCCACAGGGCGTTATTTAAGAGGACAGGAACGACTAAAGCAAACGTGTAAAAAATTTAGTCCGCAAATACCTGTGATGAGTTGGCAGAATGAATTTATGATTAATATGTGTCCTAAACATTCTGTAAATCCTTACGCTTTTAAACCATACGCTTTTATAGAAGCAATGGCAAAGAATTATGAATTAATATTTTGGATGGATGCTTCCTGTTACTTAATTAGAGATATTCAACCACTATTTGACATTATAGAACGAGATGGATATTTCATGCACGAGGCGGGACACTGGGTAAATAAGTGGACGAATGATTTTCAAAGAAACTATTTTGGAAAGTCAGAGGAAGAATTAAGTAAAATACCCATGTTTACAGCAGGATGTTTCGGACTAAATGTAAAGAGTGAAATCGGTATGAAATTTCTTTCTCGCTGGTTAGATGCTGCAAATAACGGAGCATTTAAAGGGGATTGGAGCAATAGCCGACATGACATGACTTGCGGAAGTATAATCGCACAGGATTTAGGAATGAAATATCAATACGGAGAAAACTATCTTCAATACAAAGCACCAGAAGAAGCGAATAAGAACGAAACAATAACAATCGGTTTACAAGGATTAGCATGAAATACTCACAAAACAACGAAGAAGAAATAATTTTAAAATATTTCAAAGACCAACATATAGGGACGTTTTTAGAAATAGGGGCATATCATCCTGAAATATTTAGTAATGTGAGAGCCTTATATGAGAAAGGCTGGAAAGGAGTTTTAGTAGAGCCAGCACAACAGAACTTCGACCACATAAAAGATTATTACAAAAAAGACAATTCCATGCAAGTTATTCAGACTTGCGTAGGTTCTTATAATGGCGAAGTTGTATTCTACGATAGTCAAGGCGATGCGATAGGCACAACCGACCATAAGCACATGGAACTATGGAAACATAATTATAAAGTTCCATATAAAGAAACAAAAAGCACAATCGTAACTTTTGAAACATTGCTTGAAAAATCACTTTACAAAAGGTTTGATTTTATTTCCATTGATGTAGAGGGAAAAGATTTTGAAGTATTAACTCAGATTAATTTTAAAGAGGTTGGTTGTAGTTTAGTTTGTATTGAATATAACGGAAAAGAAAAAGAAAAATATCATGGTTATTTTCACCGCCAGCAATTCAGATATATTTATTCTAACGGAGAAAATTTGATTTACGGAAAATGATTTTATCGGTCCTTATATGTTCTTTGCATAACCGCGACCATTTCTTAAAACGGTTGTTAGGTGAGCTACACAAGCAAATGAACCAATATAATTTGAATAACAACGTTCAGATTTTAATATCAATAGACAATGGAGAAAAATCAATCGGGACAAAGCGAAACGAGTTAATAAATCAGGCAAAAGGAGAGTATGTATGCTTTATAGATGATGATGATATGGTTTCACCGTTCTATTTAAAGACAATAGTAAAAGGATGTGAGCTAAATTATGATTGTGTAGGGTTAGTTGGGCAAATGACAATAGATGGGAATAGGGCAAAGACCTTTATTCATTCAGCAAGATTTAAGACCTATTTCGAGCAGAATAGAATTTACTACCGCCCCCCAAACCATTTGAACGCAATTAAAAAAACTATTGCAGAGCAGTTTAAATTTCCTGAAAAGAATTTCGGTGAAGATACCGACTGGGCTATGCAAGTATCAAAGAGTAATCTGATACAGACTGAAGCACCAGTTAATGTTGTGCTTTATTATTATCTTTTTAGGTCTAAGAAATAGAATTAGGAAATTTAATTTTATATTCACAACATAAAAACTTAATAAATAAAGTAGTTCCTCTACTAACTATTAAATAATCAAATTCTAATTTTAAAACATACAAAGACCATTCTGTTGGAAGTGCATCATTTTTTCTGTAATTAAAAAAGAAAATAGGTCTTAAATCAATCATAATTCAGTTTTATTTTCCCTCAGTTTAGTAAGGGCTTTATTGATTAAATTTTGAAGGCTTTGTTTCGCCTTTTCTTTGTCTTTTCCTCTGCTTTTAAATTGTTGTTCTAAAAGATAGGAATGATTTTTTTCTGCAATACAGATAGTGATAGTTGTTGAGCAGTCCATACTTATTCAATAGTAAATGTTGCAAATATAGTAATTACTCAAATATCAACAAACTATTTTTGTAAAAAAATTATGCAAGTAAAAGTCTATTTTAAAGATAATACTGTTACTGAAATTCCTGAAGAGGCGTTAGTAAATACTGAAAGGCTGTTGCAGGATAAGATAAGTAAGGTAGAATATTTACAAGGCGATTTTGATTTTGTTAATCAACTTGCAAAAAAACAACTTGCCGAAATTGAGGCAAGAGAAAAAGCAAAAGTACAGGAAACACCTGTGGCAATACAAACGGCTTCCGAACCAAAACGCAGGGGGCGCAAACCAAATAAAATATGAACGCAGCAGATTTTATCAACAACTTAGCAACTAACGCAGGACTTGCAGACAGCAATGAAGTAAAAACACTTTTAGCTGATGCAAAATTAGCTACTATTCAAATTCCTGACACGGTGGCTAATCAGATACAATCTTCTCATTTGACTTTGGAAAGCGCAAAAGCAAACCCGCAGCTTATTAACCATTTTCGTGAGGCTCATTTGTCAAGGGCAGATAAAACACTCTTGGAAACATTAGCCGAACTTGAAGCCGATGACACCGTAATAAGTGAGATAAAAGGAATTAAATCTACTTACGATAAAATTCCAGCAGCTTTAAAAAAGATTGCAGAACTGAAATCAAAACAAGCCTCAGCACAAGCGCAAGGCGCAACAGGCAAGGCAGCGGAATACGAAAAACAGGTAGTTGCACTTAACGACCAAATTGCCGCTTTGAATAAAAATTTTTTGAAAGAGAAACAAGATTTAGCCAACCAGTTTGAAGGTGAAAAAAAGAGTTGGATTTTAAATCAAATGTTGCTTGGTTACGACTATGCAGGTGAACAACCAAAAGAGGTAACTGCAAAACTTGCCGCTATTCTTTTAGAAGATAAATTAAGAGTAAACGGCTGGCAGACCAAAACAGAAAATAACGGACTTTCACTTCTTACAAATGAAGGAACAAAAGTCTTTGAGAATAATAAAGAACTTACATTAAAGGCATTAACTGATAAGATTGT
>OMJH01000067.1 GCA_900299295.1 Bacteroidota bacterium | reverse complement strand
TTTTATTCCTTTTTTCTTTTGTTGGCCTTTGAGCATCTTGGCAAGTTGTTCAAAATAGACTTAATTTTCTGCGGATCAAAATTTTAAAGTACCCAAGCAACATTCAATCTGTTTTGCGTAAGCTGTATTCTTAGTCAATCGTCGCAATCACTTTCAATTCAATCGCAATCGGTGTGGGTAGGCAATTGATTTCAATGGTTGTTCGGCAGGGCGGATTTTCTTTGAAATAACTTGCCCACAACTGATTGTACTTCGGGAAATCATCTTTCATGTTCGTAAGAAATACGGTCACATCAACAATGTTATTCCAGCTGCTACCCGCATCTTCCAGAATGTATTTAATGTTTTTAAAAACGGAATGACACTGCGCTTCAATGTCGTAAGAAATAATCTTTCCGTTTTCGTCGAGTTCTACGCCCGGAATTTTTTTCGTTCCCCGCTCACGAGGTCCAACGCCGGATAAAAACAACAGATTTCCCACTTTGCGCGCATGCGGGTATAGTCCAACCGGTTCCGGCGCTTTGTTCGATTCAATTTTTTCACTCATGCTACTTGTGTTTTTCAATGCTTAATAAAACCATCCATGCTTCTTTTACCTGTTGCTGATCGAGCAATTTTTTCGCGTACGAATGCGCGGCGTCGATTTGATGTTTTGAATCGCGCAGCAAACTTGCAACTTCATCCCTTTTTGAATATTCAAGAATTTCTTCGTCGGAAGGAAGATGCGCTACATTGCCAAGTTGCCCGAGATTGTTCGCGCTTAATATTTTGCTCTCTCGTATAGAGGCAGGTATGGCATCGACTCCAATGCCTAATGTCGTTAAGGGTTTATCGACTTCAAATAATGCCTCTCCGTGTGCTCTGCAATACCAGTTACCTCCCATGCGCGCCACAAGATCAATTTTTTGCTGGTCAATGGCGCCTTTTGCGTTTACAACCTGGTCATCAATGTGAATTTTTACTACTTCGCAAAGAATAAGATTTCCCGCGCCTCCGCCATTTCCAAGTTCAATCACCTGATTCACCTTGCACTCAAATTGCACCGGCGATTCCTTCACACGAAACGGCCGAACCACTGATGAGGCGAGCGCCGTAAATCCTGCTTTGGTAAATTCATTTACGCCTTTGGGATACTCTGTACTTGCGAGTGACATTTGGTGCACCATCGCATGCGTAACAACGTTAATGACCACTTCGGGAACTTCGCGGATATTTTCGTAGGTGTGTTTTTGGGTGTTGGTTCTCCCGCTTCGTGCCGGAGAAAATATCAGAACCGGAGGGTTGGCAGAAAATACATTGAAAAAACTGAACGGAGCAAGATTAGGATTTCCGTTCGCATCTATTGTGCTGGCGAATGCAATCGGACGCGGACCAATTGCACCCAAAAGGTAGCCGTGCAATTGAGGTACGGGAATTTCTTTCGGATTTATTTCCATTGGAAAATTATACGCGAAATTACGTTTTTGTTTTGTTTCCTTGATTTTTTGTGCGTCTTCGAAGAATAATTTCATCCTGTTTTACGTTGAATGTCTGCCGCTAATTTCTGTGTATCTTTAATCGGTGCAAACGGTTTTGCGAATCGCTGTCATTAGGAATGCGTTGATCTTTTTTCTGTTGTGTTCAGTCGGAAAGCTGAGCGCACAATGGAATAATTTCAGACTGCGCACATTTACGCTGAATGCGGATACGCTTGTTTTTGATTCATTAAGCATAGCCGAACCCACTTTTCGTTTTGAAAATCCGGCCGACACTTTGTTTTGTAGGGTGGATTTTTCAAGGAAAGCATTGATCAGAACCCGAAAGGATACGATTGATCGTGTGATTGTTTTTCGATACCGTGTTTACCCGATGGATTTCAAGAAAAAATATTTCAACAAAGACATTCGGCAGTTACAAAAAGATTTGAGTCTGCCTGAAAATCCGTTTAACCTGATTTTCTCTTCCGGAGAAAAACCAAAACAAGAATCTTTTTCAGAATCGGATGGGCTGACAAAAAACGGCAGTGTTTCACGCGGTATTATGTTCGGAAATAATCAGGATGTGGTGGTGAATTCGAACATGAACCTGCAGGTGAGCGGTAAACTTACCAAGGATATTGAGTTGAGCATGGCGGCAACCGACAATAATATTCCGGTTCAGACGGACGGAAACACGCAGCAATTACAAGAGTTTGACAAGGTATTTATTCAGTTGAATGATAAGCAATCGAAAATGTTGGTGGGAGATTTTCAGATAGATCGTCCGAAAAGTTATTTTATGAATTTCTATAAGCGAACGCAAGGTGCACTTTTCAGTAATAATTCTACCATTGCGATTTCAGATAAAAAGAAAGGCGCATTGAATACCACTTTAACCGCAGCTGTTTCAAAAGGGCGCTTTGCACGCAACATCATTCAGGGAAGCGAAAACAATCAAGGCCCCTATCGTTTGCGCGGAGCAGATAATGAAACCTTTATTATTGTTTTGTCGGGAACTGAAAAAGTGTACATCGACGGAAAATTA
>OMJH01000066.1 GCA_900299295.1 Bacteroidota bacterium | reverse complement strand
CATCAATGAACATCCTGATTAAATTATCTTGTCTTGTTGGATTGACCTTAGCTCCACTGCTCGGATCTCACGACAATGATAACAATATTACAACCGTCACCAAAGAGCAAATGATCATAAATATTAATGGGGAAGTATACCGATGCAACAGCCAAGCTGAGTGCGATAGTTTGATCAATGCCAACAAAAAAAACATGAGTGAATTATCTGGTGATTACCTTGTAGATGGCAATCACAGTTCATTAAATTTTGCTCGACTTCACGATATGGTTCCAACACGCGGATCCATCTCAATCGATAGTGGCGTTGTGAGTGTAGATTCTGCAGGTAGAACAAAAATTTTCGTTCGAATGAACATGAAATCTTTGAACACCCAAAATGAATCACGTGATAATCACTTAAAAAGCGCAGATTATTTCGATGTGGCACAATTTCCTGTTGTCACTTTTGAATCAAACGAAATTTTAACCGATAGTTCAAAAATATTTTCAAATGGATTTATTGCCAAAGGAAAATTGACTGTAAAAGGAATTACTAAAAATGTAAATGTTTATTTCACTTATGCAGGTAAAAAGAAATTCACAGAAATGTTAGCTGAAAAAAAACAAGTTACATCCTCTGAAATATCGGAAATCAAAAAAAATCCAAATATTGACTCCAACCAAGAACTTAAGGACAAACTAAATGCATTAGAGCAACGAATTAATAATTTAAATAAAGAGGAACAAAATATAAAAGAAGGTAAATCACAAGACTATGAAACAGCCGGTTTTGAAGGAAACGCCTCTTTTATCGGGCAAGATTTCAACATCAATAAGGAAAAAAAGATTGACATCAGCTTTTCGCTCGAAGCCAATAAAATGTTGAAATAATTTCAAATCCTGATTGTATTAAAAGGGTTTCAAATTGAAACCTTTTTTTTTGAGTAATTTCGCAGCATGGAGAAAGAAATTTTTTTAGATCAAGTATATCTTTCTAAGCTCCGTGAAATTCCTTACGATCGTAAAGCTGCGTGGGGCACTTTATCCTTTCAGGGTATGGTTGAGCACATGACGGACTCCATAGGAATTGGTCACAAGCGTGTCCAATTTCCCTTACAGTATCCGGAGGAAATTGTGGCAAAGTCAAAAGCATTTATGTTAAGCGACAAACCTTTCAAACCGGGTACAAAAAATTCGCTGATGGCTGACACACCGGCTCCTCTGCGTTGCGCCTCACCCGAACTTGCTCTGGATGAATTGAAACACGAAATTGAAAACTTTCTTTCCTTTTGGCGCAACAATCCAAATCAAACCGTTACGAATCCTTTTTTTGGTGATTTGAATTACAACGAATGGTTGCATCTGTTGCACAAACACTCGCTTCATCACCTGAAACAATTTGGCTGTGAATAACGAAAATCATTTCATTTTTGGAACGCGAGCCGTAATTGAGGCGCTAAACGCCAGAAAAGAGCTCGACCGAATACTGATTCAGCGCGGTTTAAATAATCAATTGTTTCACGAACTGCGCAAAGCACTGCAGGAAAAAAATATTCCCTACCAAATTGTTCCTCCCGAAAAACTCAACCGCCTTGCGCGCAACCGCAATCATCAGGGCGTAATTGCTTCCCTCTCCGAAATAACTTTTCATTCAACTGAAGAATTACTGCCTTCCGTGTTTGAATCCGGAAAAATCCCCTTGCTGATTATACTCGATAAAGTTACGGATGTGCGTAATTTCGGTGCGATTGCACGAAGTGCTGAATGCGCAGGGGCTGATTTTATTATTGTTCCGGAACAGGGAAGCGCGGCAGTTAACGCAGATGCCATTAAAACTTCTGCCGGTGCATTGCATCGAATTCCAGTATGCCGAGAACGAAATCTGAAAAACACATTGGATTTTCTTAAAGCATCCGGAATTCAAATCATTGCCTGCCACGAAAAAACAAATCGGCTGATTTATGAAGCAGATCTAAAAATTCCAACAGCCATTCTTCTCGGTTCCGAAGACCAGGGCATCTCTTCCGAATACCTAAAACGCAGTGATACACAAGTAAAAATTCCGATGCCCGGCACCATCTCGTCCTTGAACGTTTCGGTGGCTGCAGGAATTATTCTTTTTGAAGCCGTTCGGCAAAGAACAACTTCCAAAAGTTAATTTCAACTTAATTTTTTACCATAAACCTGCAGATTTTTATACTTTTTCATTGTGATTCAGTTCTGAATCATTATCTTCGCACCCCTTAATAAATAAGTAATATGAATCAGTACGAGACCGTTTTCATTTTAACTCCCGTTTTGTCTGAAGATCAGGCAAAGGAAGCGGCCAAAAAATTCAAAAAGACGCTCACCGAACTGGGAGCGAAAATTGTGCATGAGGAGAGCTGGGGACTCAAAAAGCTCGCCTACCCTATTCAGAAAAAATCTACCGGCTTTTATCACCTGTATGAATTTCAGGCCAACGCCGAGAAGATCGCCGATCTTGAAATTACCTACAAGCGCGATGAGCGTGTATTGCGTTTTTTAACTGTAAAACTGGATAAGCACGCCATTGCCTTTAGCGAAAAAAGAAGAGGCAAGGCAAAAGCTGAAAAATCCGGCAAGAAAGAAAAGGCCGCATAATTAATTCAGAATTAAAAAAAGAAAATAATGGCACAAGCAAATTCTCAAATACGATATCTTAATCCTCCTGCTGTGGAGGCCAAGAAAAAGAAATATTGCCGTTTCAAAAAAATCGGCATTCGTTACATTGATTACAAAGACGCAGATTTTTTATTAAAGTTCATCAACGAACAGGGTAAAATACTTCCCCGTCGTTTAACAGGAACTTCATTGAAATTCCAGCGTAAAGTTGGTCAAGCCGTAAAACGTGCACGTCACCTGGCCATACTTCCATATGTGGCCGATCTTTTAAAATAACCTCTAAAAATCAAAGACCATGGAAGTGATTTTAAATCAGGATGTAAAAGGACTTGGATACAAGTACGACATCGTAAAAGTTAAAGCAGGTTACGGGAGAAATTATTTGATTCCGCGTGGCATCGCCTTGCTGGCAACCGAAAGCAACAAAAAAGTTCAGGCGGAAACATTGAAACAGCGCGCTTACAAAGAAGATAAACTTCGTAAAGAAGCTGCTGTTAACGTAGAAAAACTCGCAGGCATCACCCTAAAGATTGGTGCAAAAGCCGGTGAGAGCGGAAAAATTTTCGGAAGTGTTACTAATATTCAGGTAGCGGATGCTTTGAAAAATGCAGGTGTTGATGTTGAAAGAAAGAATATTGAATTACCTGGAGATGGCATCAAAACTTTGGGAACCTATTCGGCAAAAGTTCGTTTGTTCAAAGAAGTGGTTGCTACAATAAATTTTGAAGTAGTGGCTGAATAAACGTTTTACTATTTAAAAAAAACCCGCGCATAACCTGTCGCGGGTTTTTTTATATCATGAAACATACATCAGACTTTTCTTTAAAAACAAATTGGACTACCTTCAAACCGGTGGTTACGCTTGGCGAAACCCCGATCTACTACTCATCAATCTGTTTAATTACTGAATTTCAATTTGCTTACTTCCTTGCTTCGTCGGTTGAATTTTTGGAAGTCGAATCTCAACAATTCCATTTTTAAATTCTGCCTTTATTTCCTCCATATTAACCAGTTCAGGTAAGTTAAAGCTGCGGCTGAATTTTTCACTTTTAAATTCGCGTCTCGTAAATTTTTTTTCATCATCACCCGCTTCAGTTTTCTTCTCTCCGGAAATAGTGAGGGAATCATTTTCAAGCTGTATCACAATTTCCTCCTTCGAAAAACCCGGAGCTATTACTTCCATCTTGTAAGCCGAATCATTTTCAAGCACGTTTACAGAAGGGAAATTTCCATAGCTAAACTCAATACCTGTTCCTTCCAACAAATCGCCAAACAGTTTATCAAAATGTGTTGGAGTTTTAAAAATTCCATTGTAAAAACGATTGTTATTACGGAATTGATTTAATGCAGTGTTCATAGTTGTTGTTTTTTAATTTGAATTCACACATAACAATAGACGAACCAATGCCAATTTTATGACAATTCGTATTATTTTTGAAGACAAAATTTCAGTTAAATCCAGTTTTTAATGTCAAATTTTCATTCTCTATAATGTTTTTGATTCCATCTGCTTACTTAATGTGTCGTCCTGCCAACTTTGGCTTTAATCCGGAAACATTTTCTAGCAATTCGTTTCAACAAGTATCCAACGAAAGCACGCATACTATTTCTTCGCTGGCAATGGCTGAGTTCGATGCAATGGTAAGTTTGCTGCTCCAGCACGAAGTATCTTTAGTTTTGGTAAACGATACCCCGCACCCTTTTAAACCAGACGCGGTATTCCCAAACAACTGGTTCAGTACGCACAGTGATGGCCATTTAATAATTTATCCTATGGCAGCACGAAACCGAAGAACGGAAGTACGTTTTGATGTGCTGGAAGCCATTTCAGATAAATATACTTTGCTTAAACGAATTGATCTACAACACAAGGCGAATGAAAATAAATTTCTGGAAGGAACCGGAAGCCTGGTATTTGACCATGAAAACAAAAAATGCTTTGCATCGGTTTCCTCCCGAACAAATTCCAACCTGGTTGAAGAAGTATGCAGGCTCTTAGGCTATAAATCCGTAATTTTTTCCTCCTATAACGCAGCCGGAAAATTAATTTATCACACCAACATGGTGCTTTCTATAGGAAATAAATTTGCTGTTGTTTGCGATGATGTAATTGTAGAGCGCGATTATG